>JBHPFF010000033.1:0-26503 GCA_042572165.1 Candidatus Latescibacterota bacterium
CGGCCTGTTTCTTGTCGCACTCGTTTCTGTCGGAGACGGCTTTTTCGTTCCGGACGGTGACCACGGTGCTTTTCATCTGGGCGTGTGAACGGGCGGGATGGATGTAGCCGGCAAGACCGATACCCGCGGTCCCTATGGTAGCCTTCTTTATGAAATAGCGACGTGACTGCTGCATGGCAACCTCCCGTTACTTGATGAGTTCGGCGACTGCGACGGCGTATCTCACCGCAGTATCGGTGAATGCGTCGTCCGTGACTGTTATGCTGACAAAGTACCTGGAATCGATGAAATGGATGAGGACATCCGGGGGAAACGAGTATTTTTTCGCTCCGGCGCCGATCGCCATCGGGGTATACCCCGGTGGGCAGATGGTTTCGTTCCTGAGGACCGCGCGGGTGTTGAGCGGGATCCCCATATCAAATATATCGAGTGTGAGCACGCCTCCCGTGCCGGTGCAAAACACAGCGTGCGCCGCTTCTCGGAATCCGTGCGAGAGGTAGATGATTCCACCGCCGTTGATGTAGTCGAAAATAGTACCGTCCGCGAGGGGGCGCTCCTTCGTGCCGAAGTGTCTGACGCTGTCGGCGGATGTGAAATCCGAAGGGGGTACGGCCGGAATGAATTGTGCGGCTTGGGACGTCCCGACTTCCTGCGTCCTGTTGGATTCGACAGCCGTAGAGAGCAGGGAGTCGGGGCTTGACACACTTGGAGCGCACGAAACGGTTTCGATGAAGAAGCCGAAAAGACATCCGGCGGCAATGGCCTGGAATATGAACGAGAAACCCATGACTCACCCGGTGGTTGAAGGCATTAATACCATATACATATTGACCTTTTACACTTTTAACTCAAATTCAGACTTGTCTCACTGTTTCATAATTTACTTTATTTTCAATAAAAAGACAAATAATATCATTTAAATTACTTTACACTTCAATCATAATCCATAGATTACGTCCGGAAATTAAAATATGACTGCCTTGTTTTAATATAGCGATAATAAACCTGTGACATCGTGTCAGCGGTTACATCGTGCGACCGTTCTCAGTCCCGAAACAATCAATATCTCAATAACTTTATACTTGCTTTCAATTCGCTTCCTGATTATCCTCCCATACGACCAAGCAAGAGAGATTCAACCAAGCACAGTGCAGGGATGGTATTACACTATCTTATCAAATAAATTTAAAGACCTCAATAATTGTCACGCTGACTTTCCTCTTTGTTCTATACCCACCCATTTCCCATGATGCAAAGCAATAAGTATATTCCCCTACCAGCCCCCCAGTCAACTTCACCTTGACAATCCCAAATATTTGGATAAATTTACAGTATGATGTTAAGAGATTTAAGATTTTTATTTTGTTGCTGAATAATATCAAATCATACAATTATTGATTAATAAATAATAACTAAACAGTTATTAATCAAAAGAGAAGGTCATTAAAAAGTCAATATTTGTATATTGCTTACCTAAATATCAACAGTTCAAATTGCATATTCTCAGGGGACAATAGATTATTTTATTCCGCTTCGTATTGGATATTATTCTATCATATGGAACGCAACCAGAATTACGAGTGGACTTTAATTCTGCACTTTGAAGGCGAATGGATTCACTGAGATGAGGAAGATGTTGTTGGTGAAGTAATTCCATAGTGCATTATGTTAAAATATTATCCGATAATCCAGTCATTGAGTTCAAACATAATATAAAATGATTTTTATATGGGGAATAGGAGATTGTAAATTGTATAAAGGAGAAAATTGCTGGGAATTCATGAATTGTGGGCGCCAGCCTGATGGGAAAAATGAACAAGAATTAGGCGTATGCCCTGCTCCACAAGACACTTCTTTTGATGTATTAAATAGAGGAAAGAACGCTGGTAGGATTTGCTGGGCTGTAGCTGGTACTTTTTGTGGGAATAAAAAATAAGGTACATTTGCTGAAAAGCAGTCAACTTGTATGTTGTGTGATTTTTTCAAATTTGTGAAAAAAGATGTAGGTTCTTATGCTTTTAAGTTTATGAAGCCAAGGTAAAAGTAGAAAGCTGAAACTGTCTATTCTTTGATAGACTTATTGAAGATAGTAAGGCAAAATAAAATTAAAACCTAACAATAGGTTCAACCTGACCGAACAACCGTGCTTCAATTGAAGTTCGGCGGAGAAATTATAAGTTTTGTGTATTGTATCAGTTTTATTTTAAGCGGTTCGGCAGGTTAACTTTGCCGTTAGATAGTCAAAAACAAATATGTGAACACACAAGGGGATTAAAATGGATCAGGAAAATCCTAATAATCAGATCACAAAACCCAAACAGCATCGTGTTTTGAAAGTATTTCTAGTTATCACTGTCGCTCTAATTTTATTAATTATAACAGCCTTTATTTGGATTCGAAGCGAAATAACAGATAGCCTTCCTATCCTTGAAGGTGAACTTTCATTCAATGCTTTATCTGCACGAGTTGACATAAAACGTGATTCTATTGGAGTTCCTGTCATTCATGGAAGTAACAAAAATGATGTGATCTTCGCTTTGGGTTTTTTACATGCTCAGGAACGCTTTTTTCAAATGGATTTAATAAGGAGAAAAGCGGCCGGTGAACTTGCTGTACTTTTGGGAAGTAACCTGGTTCAATCGGACAGGTCGAGTCGTGTGCATCAGTTTCGTGAAAAAGCTCGAAGCATCATAAGCAATCTTTCATTTTCTGAAAAAGAGTTATTAGATAATTATGTTGCAGGTGTAAACTCTGGTCTTAAATCTCTCAAAAACAAGCCTTATGAATATATTATCCTACAAGATAATCCACAACCATGGAGAAATGAAGATTGCATTTTAGTTTCTTATTCTATGTACCTTGATCTAGCTCATGAACCCGGCTCTTATGAGTCAACACTCGGAACTCTCTATGACCTGTTGCCGGATGAAATGGCCGATTTTCTGGCACCACAAGGGAGTGATTGGGACGCTCCTGTCATTGGACCAGCTTTCAGCATTCCGAAAATGCCTGGTCCTGATGTGTTCAATGTCCGAAATGAAAAAATAATGACTAACAGTCACAGTGCTCGTATTGAAAACGATAACATTACATCATATACTGGTAGCAACAATTGGGCAGTTTCGGGATCAAAAACGGCAGATGGCAGAGCAATATTAGCCAATGATATGCATCTGAATATTTCTGTACCGAATATATGGTATCGTGCGGAGTTAGTATGGGGTGGAGAACAAACACATCGTTTAGCGGGTGTTACTGTGCCTGGCTTTCCTGCAATAGTGGCTGGCTCGAACTTTAACGTCGCCTGGGGATTTACGAACAGTTTTGGCGATTGGGTAGATTTAGTAAAAATTGAAGAGAATCCAGACGATTCGACAAAATATCTTACACCTAATGGCTATCTTTCTTTTGAAAGTATAAATTCAATAATACTAGTAAAAGATGCAATAAATGACACACTTAGAATTAGGTCAACAATATGGGGCCCAATAATTGGTCAGGATCATCGGGGGCAGTTATATGCCCTGCGCTGGATAGCTCACGACACAGAAAGTATCAATTTTGGCCTTTTGGAAATGGAAAAAGCCAAAACGGTAAAGCAAGCACTAGCAATTGCGAACGCAACTGCTAGTCCACCACAAAATTTTGTTTGTGCTGACAAGAATGGAAATATAGGCTGGACGATCATTGGAAAAATCCCTAAAAGAGTTGGGTTCAACGGAAAAGTACCCGTATCTTGGGCTCATGGAACAAAATATTGGGATGGTTGGCTTTCTCCGGAAAAGTATCCTAGAATTATAAATCCAGAATCAGGGTATATATGGACAGCTAATGCGCGAGTAATCGGCGGTGATATGCTTAATCTAATTGGAAACAGAGGATATCATTTAGGAGCTCGGGCAAAACAAATTAGGGATAGTCTTTTTAAACTAAATAATCCTCAAGAAGCAGATATGCTCGCTATCCAAATGGACGATAGAGCTATTTTCTTACAGCGTTGGCATGATTTACTACTCAATGTACTTAGTCCTGAAAATATTGAGGGTGATTCACTAAGAAGAGAATATCGTGATCTAATAGAAGAAACATGGACTGGCCGCGCATCGATCAGTTCTACTGGTTATTTGTTGGTTCGCGCATATCGACTTGTTCTCTTTCGTGAAGTTTATGGATGGTTAACCGCTTCATGTAAGAAAGAAAACAAGAACTTTAACTTTTGGTATTTAAGGCATTGGGAAGGACCATTATGGAAATTGATAACAGAACAGCCCAGTCATTTACTTAAATCTAAATATAATTCATGGAATGACGCACTTTTAGCAGTCGTCGATTCTACAATTACTGCACTTGAGATTGATTCAAAGAACAAAAAACTACACGAATTATCCTGGGGCAACCGGAATACAACATCAATAAAACATCCTCTCTCCTATGCAATACCACAGATTTCAAGTTGGCTTGATATGCCTGCGAGGCGACTCTCAGGGGATTCTAATATGCCAAAAGTACAACAACCCAGATCTGGTGCCTCTGAAAGATTTGCTATTTCACCAGGCAAGGAATCTGAAGGATATTTTCATATGCCTTGTGGTCAAAGCGGCCATTTTATGTCTCCATACTATAGGGAAGGTCATACTGCCTGGGAAGAAGGGATACCAACTTCATTCCTATCTGGTAAACCTAAATGGATTTTGCTGTTAAGACCAGAATAAACCTTTCAAAAAGAAGATTAACTATTAGGATAGACAATCTCATAATATATTAACTGTCATTTAAAACAATAAATTAAAAGTAAGTAACAATTTTTGAAATCTTTTCCTTCTATCACATTTATTTCAACATGGTGTACCGGTTAAGCATGCTTGTTTTATCTAACTAGCGCATTGAGTCGGACTGAAGGGCGTAGTGCCAATTTTCAAAATTTGGGCCCTACGAAGCACAGATAGGTAATTACAGCGGTTGTGCGTATTAGCCCCTTCAGCCGCTCATGCTCGTCGTTAGCTGCTTCCAAGGTTTAGTAGATATAATAGGATGAAAATATAAGATTTAGTGAAGAAATATTATCGTTTTTTGAATCAGTTTCGAGGTTTAAAGTTCTATTTGTTCTTTTGAAATCTTTAAAAATAAAAAAATGCCTCGTATTATTTTATACAAGGCATCAAAATCAATTAAAGATTTTATAAAAATATTACCATGAGCGAGATCGTGAACCGCGTTGCCCTCCACCTCTCTGACGACCACCCGAACGATCTTCGCGTGGACGAGCCTCATTTACAATTAAAGTATTTCCTTCTAACTCAGTATCGTTGACTTCTTGAATAGCTTTCTGTGCATCTGATTTAGAAGGCATTTCAATAAATCCAAAACCACGAAGTTCACCAGAATACTGGTCTTTAATTAATTTTACTTCAGTAACTTCACCATATTCTTCAAAAACTTTACGAACTGCTTCGTCAGTTGTGGTTTTGGGTAGATTACCAACATAAATATTCAAAATAAGCTCCTATGATTAAAAATTACAATTTATTTACCAATAATCGATAGTAAAAATAACTTCCATGATCCCATTTAATTGACAGGGCATGCTGTTTATTTATCGATTTGGTAATTGAATTTTAAGATAAATCAAAATAAGTAAAAAATATTAATAATCCAAATGTTTTTTATAATTTTACTCTTTTATGATAGTGTTTTATAAAATTTAAAGTTATGAAATAACGAGTCACAAAAGAATTCAATGATACTATAAACTTATATCCATGCAGCTAACCATCGCATAAAGTCGACCAAAGGGCGTTGTTTCAAATGAGTTTTATTCTGGTGCGTTCACAAAAGTTTAAATTAAAAGTTTAATGCGTATTATAGTTTCCTGATGCACTGATATTGATGTTTCCTTACCTTCCCTATCGACATTTATCACGAGATTTCCATATGTAAGTTTTTCGATATATGGAGTGCGGGTGTCATTGAATAATCATATCAGTTTTTCAAAAAGCTGACACTTTTTCTGACATTTCTCATTCCTCTCTGGTAGCAATATGGAAAATAAGATAAAAATATTACTTATGAATTCTAACAAGCGACTATTATTTATGTGTTTATAATGGCTGCCCCGCAAGGATTCGAACCTCGATAAACTGATCCAGAGTCAGCCGTCTTACCATTAGACCACGGGGCAATCTGTATATTTAGTTAAAAATAATAAAATATTGTTTCCAAGTCAAGAAACTGTATCCATTACTGCTATCCTGAAATCAATGGTAAGAAATGCTATAATATGTTAAAAATAATGAAATAATTAAAAAAAACTGTCTAATAAGAATCCCTCCATTTTTATATATCCCAAATATTCCTCCAAAAGGTTTATCTGCAAACTATCAAATTTTATTTTTCATAAAACATTTTATACCTATATTAACAGGCAACACGGAATCTTACGGCTAATAAACATATAATAAATAAAATTACATCGATTGAAAAGGGGAAACTGAATGACAGATCACCAAAACTCTTCACTAACTTTCAGGTCCAAATTACTTCGTTTCGTATCCTCAATCGGTCCCGGAATATTTATTATCGGATATATTATCGGCACCGGCAGTGTTACCACAATGGCGTCAGCCGGGGCAAAATATGGCATGTCAATGACCTGGGCGCTGGGTTTGTCCTGTTTTTTTACCTATATCATGATCGTGAGCACCAGCAGAAGTACCATCGTATCGGGACAGACACTGATATACAGCTTCAAACAGAAATTCGGTGCACCGATAACCATCTTTCTTATATTCGGCCTTATGATGACAGTTATTCCGTCGATTATGGGTTTGGTGGGTATTGCTACCGATGTGATCAGGGAATGGACAAAACTTCTCACCCCTAACGGGAATGGAGTACATCCTGTTATCTCAGCGGTCGTATTCAGCGCCGTTCTGTATTACCTTTTCTGGAATGGCAGTCATGGTTTCTTTCTCAGGGCAATGGCAGTCATAGTTGCGCTGATGGGCTGCAGTTTTATCCTGACCATGTTCATGGTTATTCCGGCCCCGTCAGAACTCATTAAAGGAATCATTCCAAAGATTCCCGATGAAGGAAACGCCCATCTGATTCTTGCCGGCATGGTCGGGACAACAATGGCAACTGTCTGTATTGTGACAAGAAGTTACCTCGTTGCTGAAAAAGGCTGGGATTTGAGTAATCTCAAGGATGAGAACCGTGACGCTATTATTTCTCTTGCCCTTACGTTTCTTGTAAGTGTGGCTATCATGGCTTGTGCTGCGGGAACGTTATACCCGCGAGGTATTTCGGTCGAAAATGCTATCGACATGATCAGAACCCTTGAACCGCTCGCTGGTCGATTTGCCACATCAATCTTTGTCACAGGGATCATTGCGGCTGCATTGTCCTCCACATTCCCGAACTATGTGATAGGTCCCTGGCTGATCTGCGACTATCTCAATGTCCCAAGGAAAATGAATCGGACATCCATCAGGATAGCCGTCTTCCTCATTGCGCTGACAGGTTTTGTGGTACCTGTCTTCGGCGGAAGGCCGGTCATTATAATGATAGCTTCACAGGCGGTAAGTCCGGTGGTGATGCCTTTGCTTATCGTGCTATTATTCATCCATTTGAATGATAAAGAATATGCCGTCAACTATAAAAATCCTCTGCTATTGAACATAGGGCTGTTTATCACGTTTATTTTTTCGCTGGTAATGTCATATTCAGCAGTGATGGGATTGCTGGATTTACTGAAAAAATTCTAAACAATGTTTTGGCGCTGATATAAAAACTAAAGAAATATTTACAGGGGGGAAATGAATTATGAGAAAGTATTTTATCAACCTTTTGTTTATTTGGTGTATTGTTTTTATTATTTCAACGGTTTCGGCTGTCGAGGGAACTTATACGATGGTTTTTGACGGCAGCGACCGGTGGGACAACTGTCTATATGACCATAACATCGATGTTGATACCAGACACGGAAGTGCCCAACTCATTCACACTGAACTTATTTCCGACGAAACGGGTAACATAACTGACGCGACATTTGAACGTGTCATAGGCAGCATAAGGGTAAAAAAAGAACTCCTTATCACAAATCCCTTGGCAGACAAAGCTACTCTGCTCCTTTACACAAATGGAGCACCTTCAGCCAAAGTAACCATTGATGTTAACGGCAATCCAAACCATGTAATCCTTGACCCAAAACGTACGCTTACCGGCGGATGGAGCCGTGCAGATATTAATCCGAAACACCTCAAGAAAGGCCTCAATACGTTCGTAATCTACCCTGCAGAAAACAATTCTATCACTCTCTGGATTGATAATTGCCTGTATCCCAACCACTCGGCAAAAAGTTCAGATGGCGGGCTGATATGGGATTATGACCATCTGGGTGAGCAGGGATTCTGCAACGGTGAATATCTTGTCCGCCTCAGGCTTTCCCACTACCCGCCCAATGGGGAAATTTTGTCCGATTATATCTGCACAGGGGAACTTATTACAGAGGAACCGGTAAAACCGATATGCGAACTCAGGGATATCCGGATCAAAGCGAATACCGATAAAACTCGCGGCACTGGCATTCACCTCTACCTCAGAGGCGGTTCAACACCCTCATACAAACCATCCACCTGGGATTGTTGGATGCCCGCAGAGGATTACCAAAATATGGCAAATACACATCATTCCTGGTGGTTCTTTCAGTGGAAAGCTGTACTCTCAACAAAAAATGCCTTAACGACTCCATCTCTAAACAAGATAATTATTACAGCGAAAATAGATATTACCGGGGAAAAAGGAAACCAGCCGACTGCTGATGTTTCAAAAAACAGAAAAATTATCAGGGGATACTATCCATACGCCTATCAACCTCACGAGGACAAGCGTCTGCAACTTCTGAGGGAACATTTCCGTCTCGATGAGGTGGTCGGCGGCTGTTCGAGCGAGTTTGAAAAGTACGAGGTGCTCGCCACTTGGGTAAGAGGGCAATGGCGTGACGGGTGGCATACCAGCCGTTTATATAAAACTCCCTGGGATGCATGGATTGCACTGAATTTAAATGACGATTTCAAAGCATCGGGGATGTGCACCATCTATGCAAACACATTTGTCCAGTGCGCCCTCGCTGTTGGTCTTAATGCCCGCGGCAACGTTCTCGATCATCATTTTGTATCCGAGATATGGTCTAATGAGCATGAAAAGTGGGTACTTTTCGATATAGGTTTCAACAACCATTCCCTGAGAACCGTTCATATGGAACTTGAGGGGAATCCACTGAGTTCGGTCGAGATTCTCAAGGCGGAAAACAGCGGAAAAACAGACCGTATCAGGCTTGTTACTCCCCTGCTATGGAGAAAAACCTGGAGCGGAGACCAAGCTGTGGAGGCAAGGCTCACCCAACCTGTCTTCTGGAAAGCTCGAGTCGGAATACCTGTCCGGAATAATTATCTCGAGACCCTTCTTCCCGGTGAACTTCAGCACGGTTTCAACCAGTACAGTTACAACGGTTACCTCTGGTGGAAGAAAACACTCATTCCCGAGTATGAGGAATATACATACCATACATCCCATTACCGGGACATGTACTGGACCATCAACCAGGTTCAGGTATTCCTCTTCCAGACAGGAGAGTCCGGCAAATTGAGAGTGTTGCTCGATACAGTTACTCCGAATCTTGATAAAATTATGCTGCGACCGGATTCCAGCGAATGGGTGGAAACCCCCGTAGAGTTTACATGGAATCTCAAAAACGGTTTAAACCGTCTCGAGGTAAAGCCGGTGAATAAATGGGGGCTCGATGGCATCACCAGCGAGGTGATAGTAACCTACTGATTTTACATAAGTACCGTATACAACATGGTTCTACCGGTCATCCGGACGTTCCTCTTCAGGTATGTAAATAACAAACAGCGAGGGATGCCCGTAATTAACATTTCGTCCCTGGAAAGCACCGTTCATACAGACAACAATAAATGAGCCGTCTTTAGATATCTCCATGCCATAACTCGAACCGATCCAATATCCGTATTTTTCGAAATAGTAGTCATGGAGCCAGCACAGTACTTTCTTTTTTGCGGTTTTAACATCATATTGCACAAGCGGAGCGGGATATCCACGGGGATAATAATATACATAACGACCTCCGGGGCTCACCATCATCTGCAGCACATCCATACCCTCGTTCCAGGATACGCCGAGCGGTTCAACTACTGGACCGTTTGATCCTTCCGGTTTAAACCGGAAGAAAGCCCCGTTGTAAGAACAGCAGTAATAATAACCGTCCATTGCCGGATAATCGGTATAGCCGCGAAGCTGGGCAGATTTGTCTTTATACGGGTTTTCCGGTGTCGTTACATCATAGCGTTCAAACCTGTTGAATTCGGGATCAAAGCTCATAAAACGGTGATTATCATCGCTGTTATCGGTAGTCCAGAATCTGCCGGTTTCCAGATCGCACAGCATGGCGCGCCTCCACCATATCCAGCCGTGAGGAGGATAGCCGGCGTAACGGACTCTCTTGTTTATGCAATCCCAGCAGAGCACAGTATAATTTGCACCCGTACCTAAAAGTCTTCCTCGCCTGGTATCGAGATTAAAACAGGGAAGCATATTGCCGATTAGCGGCACACCCCAGTTCTTAACTTCGTGTGTGTAAATATTGTAGCTTATCAGTCAGCTTCCCCGGTAGCCGTTTGCCCACCATGATGAATCTGGTTCCACACCATAATGTGAAGCCGCCCAGAGGGTACCGTCCGGCATGATACCCATGTGCCCGTGTATTTTGCCGTCGGTAAGTGTCTTCTCTGTCCACCCTGCAACTTTACCGAAATCGACGACTTTATCAACAACATTTCGCTGGGCACTGTACTCGTAGATGTTGATATGACATCCCATGCCACGGTGGTCGCTGACTGCAAAATAGAATCGGTTGTCTTCACTGCGGGTAACCCTCGCCCAGTTCGCCCAGCAGATCATGTATGCTTCGCTGTCATCGGTTAGATCGGTAAAATATTCAGGCTCCATGTCCGGAACAATTCTCATTTTTACTACGGGAGGCACTTTGGCTATAGTGAACTCTCCAACCGCCGGATTTTCAGATGGCTCTTTCAGAAATTCTTCCGAGGAATCAACAACAAAATCCTTTTTATTGCGGAGTTTGCGTGTGTCATATTTCTTATTTAACTCCATCCGTTTCTTTTCTTTTTCACCTACTGTTTCACCGGAAACGGTAAAAGATATAATACTTATGGCAACAGGAACGATAATAGACCAGCGAAAAAAGTTCATGACTATTTCCTCTTTTATGATTTGTCAATATAACTATACTTTCTATGTAATAGTCCTACTACGAAGTATGAATTTGAAAATCAAAATTTTTTCAACAGATAGTATATTTTCAAAAATTTTTTCATTTAAAAAAAATTTAACAGTATCTGCACTAATAATGATTATATTTATAATTACCCTGAAACAGTAAGATCGAGTTCATGCTCCGGGTGAAATCGATAATTTCATTGTTAAATTTAATTATAGTAAATAAACAGTAAAAATCTATAAAATAATAACAAATTTATCTTATAATCGATAGAGAATTGACAAATTATCTATCGATAATAACATTAGCGAAATCCGGGAGAATCCCATGAACAGGGTACTTGCCGTTATTCTTGGAGGTGGACGCGGAACAAGGCTCAATCCCCTTACCAAACTTAGAGCGAAACCGGCTGTGCCGATTGCCGGTAAATTCAGGCTTATTGACATTCCCATTTCGAACTGTATTAACTCCGGCATCAGACACATGTACGTACTGACCCAGTTCAATTCTGCCTCTCTACATCGTCACATCACTCAAACATACAAATTCGACACTTTCAGTGCGGGATTCATCGAGGTTCTTGCGGCACAGCAGACACTTTCAAGTGAGCGGTGGTATCAGGGAACTGCCGATGCGGTACGCCAGCAACTGCCGAATCTTCGCGCCCGGCAAATGGAAAATATCCTTATCCTTGCAGGCGATCATCTTTATCAGATGGATTATTCACAATTCATCGATTTTCATCGAAAAAACGGCGCTGATGTGAGCGTTGCTGTCCAGCCGGTAACGAGAGAACAGGCAGAGGACTTTGGTATTCTGCAAACCGATCATTCCGGCCGTATCATAGCGTTTCATGAAAAACCGAAAGGAGACAAAAGGAACGGTCTCGAATCGGATACCGGCAACCCTGAAAAACCATTTCTGGCGTCCATGGGGATATATGTGTTCAAACGCGGTTTGCTGGTAAGGCTCCTTACGGGAGAAAGCGGAGATGATTTTGGAAGACATATCATTCCATCCACCATCGAGAAATTGAATGTGATGGCATACAAATTCAACGGTTACTGGGAAGATATCGGCACAATAAAAAGTTTTTTCATTGCGAACCTTGCCCTTACTGACCCAATTCCCTCTTTTGATTTATACCAGCGTGAAAAACCGATCTATACGAGACCCCGTTATCTTCCAGCAAGTAAAGTTGACGGTTGCTCAATTAAAAATTCTATTATTTGTGAGGGCTGTATTATCGACAGCTCTGAAATCGAGCGTTCAATAATTGGTATTCGTTCAAAGATAAATCCCGGTGCCCTGCTGAAAAACACCATCATGATGGGTGCTGATTTTTACCAGATGCTTCATGAAATCGAACTTGACCATAACGCCGGTTCTCCCAGTATCGGCATCGGTAAAAACACCGTTATCGAAAACGCAATCATCGATAAAAACGCAAGGATAGGAGATAATGTCCGGCTGATAAATGAACAAGGATTAAACGAGGGCATATTTGATGGTTTCGAGGTAAGAGACGGTATTATAGTGGTTTACAAAAACTCCATTATTCAAAGTGGAAAAACTTTTTAACTATTATATCTATACATTTTTATTAAATAGTCCAAATGTATAAAATCTGCACAGTTGCAATCCGCACCCCATACACAGGGAACAAAAATAAATCCGGTTGACTAAACGGTTTTATACTGGATATTTTTTGAATTTTTCTCTCATTATTTAAAAATATTTTTCTTGATTTTCAAATTTAGTTTGTTTATACTATTAAAGTTTGGAGATTCTAACTTAATTAGTTAAAACTGACAAATGTAAGCTAAGAAGTGTAAAATGACCTTATCGCCGAACATGGAAGACTATCTCGAGGCTATTTTTGAGATAGAAAAATATAAACGTGCAGCCCGCGTAAAGGATGTAGCTGAAAAGCTCGGAGTAACCATGCCCAGTGTCAACGGTGCTCTTAAAACACTTGAAGCCAAAGGATTTATTAAACACGAAAAATATGATTATATTGAACTTACAGAACTTGGCGCGGCAAGAGCATCCAAAGTCGCCTCTCGACATCAGGTTATCTACACATTTCTGAAAGAGCACCTGGGCGTTGACAAACTCACAGCAGATGAAGATGCCTGTAAGATTGAACATGTTTTAAGTGCAGGCACTATGAGAAAATTAACCGAGTATATTCAAAAGGTTTCTGATACTTCTAAATAATAATGAACCTAATAACAACATTTCTTATCTATTGACTATAAAAATAAAAAATGGTGAAAACAGTAAATGACATGCCTCCGGGCGGATATGGAATTATAAAAGAGGTAAACTCATCCCCCAATATTAAACAGCGTTTCATGGATATGGGTATCATCGAAGGTGCCAAGGTAACGATGGTACGTTCTGCTCCTTTGGATGATCCTGTTGAGATAAAAGTATTAGGTACATTACTTGCGCTTCGCAGAATTGAAGCCCGGACGCTTGTCATAGATTATCTTGGAGTGACTCCCCGTGACCGAAAAAAACATCGTTATCGCTTTGGTCGGAAATCCCAACAGCGGTAAAACTAGCCTCTATAATTTCATTACAGGGTCAAGGCAGCATGTCGGCAATTATCCAGGCGTAACCGTTGAAAAAAAAGAGGGTACCGTCCCTATAGATGATACACTCATCACATTTGTTGACTTGCCGGGAACCTACAGCCTCAATCCTTATACAATTGAAGAGTATATAACCCAACGTGAAATTGTTTCTCCGGATATTTCAGGAATAATAGTTGTTGTCGATTCGACAATACTGGAGAGAAATCTTTACCTCGTTTCTCAGGTAATTGAAACGCGAAAACCCGTCGTATTAGCACTCAACATGTTCGACGAATTCGAGGCATCCGGCAACCAGCTTGACATCGAACAGTTGTCGAGTATACTTGGCGTGCCATGCGTGACTACTGTGGGCAACCGGGGCAAAGGGATTACGGAACTCATGTCCACTACCCTTAAGGCTGTCAGAGGCGAAATTCCCGCGACAGGTAAACCGCCGCTTTACAGTCATGAAACGGAACATGCCATCGATGAGGTTGTCGAACTCATCAAAGGCAAAACTAGCTACGACGAACGCTGGAGCGCTATAAATCTCATTCTTTACGGAATTTCCTGTACTGAAAATAATGGAGACAGGCACCTTGGTATTGAACTCCACGAACATATTGACACTATCCGTCATAAACTGGAGCAACTCGAGGGAAATCCCGTTCAAAATATTATAACCTCCGGTAGATACGGTTACGCTTCCGGCGCGGCAACCGAATGCTTGAAAGAAAAAGTTCATGGCGCCCTGACAACTTCAGATAGAATTGACAACGTCCTCATCCACAGATGGATCGGAATTCCTATTTTTTTCTTTATATTATGGAGTATGTTTCAGGCGACCTTTACTCTCGGTGAAATTCCCAGTGGATTGCTCGAATCATTTTTCATGTGGTTCGGTGAAATAATTTCGATGCTCATTCCTAACGGATTTCTTAATTCGCTTATCGTTGACGGCATAATTTCTGGGGTCGGCGGAGTTGTAATTTTTCTTCCGAATATTATTCTTCTGTTTTTCTTTATCTCTCTTCTTGAAGATACCGGATACATGGCTCGCGCTGCCTTTATTATGGACAGAATCATGCATTTATTCGGTATACACGGCAAATCATTTATGCCCATGTTGATCGGATTCGGTTGTACTGTTCCCGCTATTATGGCAACGAGAATTCTCGAAAGCAGAAGAGACCGGTTGATCACCATGTTCATCGTACCGTTTATGAGCTGCGGGGCACGCCTGCCAGTTTACATCCTTCTTGCCGGTGCTTTTTTTACTCCCCAATCAGCCGGTAATGTGATTTTTTCCATCTATCTTATTGGTATTATTCTTTCTCTTTTTATAGCCAAACTGCTGAGCTTGATACATGGAACATCATCGCCTTTCGTAATGGAACTTCCCCCATATCGTATTCCGACACTGCGAAGCGTAATCATCCATATCTGGGAAAGGGCATATCTGTACCTGAAAAAGGCAGGAACGGTCATTCTCGCTGCTTCGGTCATAATCTGGATTCTCGCATCGTTCCCAAAAATTCCTGAATCCGGCCACCCAGATCCTGATATATCATCCTCCATATATTATTCTCATTTAGAATATACTTATGCCGGCAGATTAGGGAAACTTGCAGAGCCTGTTCTCAAGCCGCTTGGTTTTGACTGGCGCATCGGTGTAGCCCTTTTTGCGGGATTTGCCGCCAAAGAAGTGATTATTTCTACTTTTGCAACGATCTATTCAATCAGTGACGATAATCATGAAACAGCGTCAGGGAATCTAAAAAAAGCTCTTCAGAGTGATCCGTCCTTGAATCCATTGAAAGCATATACGCTTATGCTGTTTATCCTGATATATGTTCCGTGCATAGCTGTTCTTGGGGTTTTTAAACGTGAAGCGGGAGGATGGGGATGGGTCGGTCTCATGGTAATTTACACATTAAGTCTGGCGTGGTTGATCAGCTTTGCTTTTATTAATGTCATAAAACTCATTTCATAATTCCGGATATAATGGCCTTCTCAGTTTTCATACTTGGTCTCATAGGAATGACCGCACAGGCTGCATTTCTCAGAGAGATACTTGCCACATTCAGGGGAGGTGAACTTACGATTGGTGTGGCTCTTCTCTTCTGGCTGCTGTGGACATCTGTGGGGAGTGGAGTTATTGGTCGGATTACTCCCCGTATCACCAATCCGGGCAGGTTGTTCAATATCCTGCTCCCCTGGTACGGTGTTTTAGGCTATATCGGTGTGATGATAACCGGGAACGTGTCCTTTCTTGTGCGGCTTACACCGGGTGAACTTGTTCCCTACGACCTCCAGTTCGCAACTGTTGCACTTGCTTTTCTTCCTTTCAATACACTCGGCGGTTTTCTCTTCACCCTTGGAGTAAAGGCTCTTGAACGCAGGGATTCACCCACAGCAGGCAGTGCTTATGTCTGGGAGGCTGTAGGCTCAGCCTTGGCAGGCGCAATCGTCAGTTTCATCCTCGTTAATCTGGTAAACAACAACTTAATAGCGTTACTGTGTACCCTCACAGCTTTTGGTGTAACCATCATATGGGCTTTCCGGCATAAATCCAAGGGATGTATCTATCTGCTCGTGTTACCTATCGTTGTATTCGCCGCTGCCCACCGGGGAAGTGAAACCGCCTCACGCTACCGGTACAAGGGACAGAATATTCTCAGGACAAAAGACACAAAATATGGCAGGCTCAGTGTGACCAAAAAGGGGGAACAGATAACTTTTTACTCAGATGCTTCCACCCTTTTCAGTGCACCCGATCCGGAAACAAGTGAGTACATCGTCCATATACCGATGCTTTCTGTCGATGATATACAGAGTGTGCTGGTCCTGGGAGGAGGACCCGGTGGAATTATCGACGAGGTTCTGAAATACAGAACAGTAGAACAGGTTACATGCGTTGAAATTGATCCCGGTCTGTTTGAGCTTGCCGAGCAATTCCTCGACGAATCCTGGAAGGATGATCCTCGGGTTGAAACTGTAATTGCGGACGGCCGCGCTTTCATTGAAAATACCGGCAGACAGTTTGATGTTATTATCATGAACATGCCGCCCCCGCTTTCCGGGGTTACGAACAGATATTACACAAAAGATTTTTTCAAACTTCTAACATCAAGACTGTCAGAACACGGAATCGTGGGATTTCAACTGATGGGCGCTGAAAACTATTATTCTGATGATCACGCATATTTTCTTGCATCGATACGAACCACACTTCAATCGGTCTTCCCGTCCATCACAGTGCTTCCCGGTCTGGAGTGCCGGTTTTTAGCCGGTAATACTCCGGGCTTGGTTGATTCCCTCGGATGGGAACATCTTATGAACAGGAGAGAAAAGCTCGGCATTGAAACCAATTATGTCCGCGAATATTTCCTTAGCTTTACCATGTCTCCCGAACGGATGAACTTTCTTACCGAAACTCTTGATTCTGTGCCATCGCCTTCAATAAACACAGATACAAAACCTACCGGTTATTTTTCCCGTACCATCCTGCAGGGAAACCTCGATATGTCCCGCATTATACGGTCTATCAAACATGTAGCAAATCGCAGGATTGTTATATCACTTTTGGTTACTATTGTCATCATCACCGCCTTGTTTGCCCTTATACCGGGGAAAGGAGCGTTCAGACGGACAGTTATGGCAGCAGTGATGTCGATGGGAATGACGGAAATATCACTGGAGGTGATGGCAATAATGGCGTACCAGTCGATATTCGGTTTTCTCTACGGAAAAATCGCCCTGCTTACCGGTTCGTACATGGCCGGATTGGCAGCAGGGGCTTTTATGAGCACACGCCGTGTTGAAAGCGGATATGTAGGAACGAAAGACCTGGCGGCGATACAGGCACGAATTTCTATCGTACCACTGGTATGGATATTCGTACTGAGTTTACATTCGGTATTCCCCGGGCGTATTCCCGCCCTGGAGGCTTCGTTTTATATACTTACTGCTCTTTCAGGATTAGTGGGTGGTTTGCAGTTTCCCATTGCTGACTCGCTTTACCGTAGATCACTGGAGCATACCGAAAGACAATTGGGCGTTATTTATGCGGTCGACCTTGCAGCTTCATCGGCTGGTGCGCTCATTACAGCTTCACTCATAATACCGGTCTTGGGCATGGTACCGGTGCTTTCATTCTTTGCAGTTTTAAATATCCTGACTGCAGGAGTGATATGGAAAAGAGCATTTTCAGTAAGCTAACATAGTAATACTATTGTACCTTAAAAAATAAATGTTATATTAATTTAAAGGTTTCATTATATATTTTGGTAAAACATACATCATGGATTATTTGGATTAAATTACTGTCATTTAAACTTTAAAGGTATGGAAAGAAAAATGAACAGAATTGAAATTTCCCTGAGATTTTTATTATTCCTGTTGATAATCTTGGTTTCAACTATTTTACAGGCCGAAGCCAAATCCGGCAGATGGGAAAAAGAATTATCCGGCAATGGCTGGCGACTCTGGCTGGACAAAGAAGCAAACTGGAAGAATGATGATATTTACCTGCCGCCGTTTAATATCAACACACTCCCGATTAATCCTCCAACCTGTGGCTGGAAAAACCTTGATAAAATGTTTGATAAAAAAGTTCTGGTTCCCGGAACAGTTGAAGAACATTTCTGGAGTGCAAACAGTAATCCGAACGGAATTGCCGGTGACTATCGGGGTGTATCATGGTGGAGCACCAGGTTCACACTTGATTCAAAACTCAAGGGTAAGCAGATTACTATCGCTTTCCAGTCGGTTAACCTGAGGGCTGAGGTTTATGTAAATCAAAAGCTTGTTGGCTATGATGTTATTGGCAATACACCTTTTGAGTTTGAAGTCACCGATGTGGTTCAATTCGGTGAGGAAAACAGGCTTGATGTGCGCATTACCGACCCTGTCGGAACTTTCAGCTGGGACGATGAAAATCTTTTACGCTGGGGGGAAAACGGGGTACCTTCTGTTCATGGTTTCGGCGGCATTACAGGAAAAATATTCATTAGAGCCACCGATGCAGTTCATATTGATGATATTTATGTTCAGAACAAGCGTGAAGTAAAAAATGTTGATGTTTTTATTACTATCGGGAATTTATCTGGCTCCAGTAAAGACGGTAAAGTCTCACTCGTTATACACGAGCGGAAAAACCCCTCGAATGTGCTGTGGGAAAACACAATTTCTGAGACTATTTCACCCGAAGGCGTCGAGGTGGCTTTCCATGTTAAAGCACCCAAAGCACAATTGTGGGGAATTTATGATCCTCATCTCTATGTCGCTACAGTTACATTTACAAGCAGTGATGGCAGTATTATCGATACCCTGAGTCAACGTTTCGGTTTCCGTTTTTTTGAAGTCGGAGAAAAGAACGGCGACAAGCGGTTTTATCTGAATGGTAAGCGAGTTTTTATTTTTGCTGCAATGACTCGTGGTTTCTGGCCAAAAAACGGTATATTCCCAACACCTGAAATGGCGCAACGGGATATGAATACAGCTATTAACCTGGGTTTTAACATGATGCTGTATCACAGGGCTATTGGTCAACCTCTCTCAATGGATGTGGCTGATGAAAAGGGAGTATTGACCTACGAAGAACCAGGGGGATATTTATGTAATCCGGCACCGGATGAAACTGCAAAAGTATGGCGCAGGGAAAAGCTGAGACGAATGATAATCCGTGATCGATCCCGTCCATCAATGGTAATTTTCAACATAGATGACCTTTCATATAACAAACCTAACGATGATGATATCAAAAACATCAAGATGTTGCACAGGCTGGATCCTTCACGTCTTGTAACATATAACTGCATCGTCAGGCCTGAAATCCTGAATGAAAAAGACAACCCTTTCAAACTTCACATGCTGCCATACGATGATACCCTGCATTATCATGGTTGGATATCTCCATACCACTTTTTCCCGTATGGAGGTTATATCGATGAATTCTACCAAAATCCAAGGTATTATCTGAGGTATGTTATCGATTCCATTCGAGCAATGGGAGATTCAATTCACCCCATGCCAAAGGATGAGATAATTTTCTTCGGAGAGGAAGGTGGCTATGGTACACCCATGCGGCTTGAAAAGATAAAGAACGAACTGGCACTCATCGGAGACGATGGCTGGCGTGAGGGCGAGCATCTCGACTGGTATAAATCATACGACATATATCTTGATGAAAGTGGAATGAGATCATCATTCCCGACAGTTGACCATTTTACTCTGGCCCTGGGGAAAAATCTTCATTACTGTCACGGCCGTAATATTGAAAATGTCCGTATATCAAACAAAGCAGATGCCTATGTCATTAATGGCTGGGCATCGGCAATGACACATACCGATATTGTTGGTGTTTATAGAAATCCTTCAGCGGATCCCTTGATCCTTAAACATTACACTCAACCGCTGTATGTGGCTGTAAAAATACGTGATAAGGTTCTTACTCCGGGCACAACTCCTGTGGCTGATATTTTTATCGTAAATGAAGTAAATCTCAAGGGGGAATTCAGTCTCAAACTCGATTTTGAAAACCCAGCTGGTAAAGTCTTATTTTCAAAGGAATTAAAAGTCAGGATAAAGGGAGGAGAAGAATTCGGTCAGTTGCTTGTCGAGGATGTTCGATTGTCGAAAATCAAGATTCCCGGCTACTACACCCTCAAGGCAACGATCTGTGACGGAAAAGATAATGTCAAGGCTACCGGTTTTGATGAAATATTTGCCGTTGACTACATGACAGGGCCTGGTATAAAAGGCACGGTAGCAGTCATCGACACAAGCGGTACTGTAAATGCTTTTCTGAAAGATGCAAGAGGTATGGTATTCAGCGATTTTGATCCTTCCGGCCTGGAACCTGATTTTATAGTTATAGGCGAACATGATTTCAATGAAGCCAGACGATTGGGAATTGTGAAAGATACAAGATCAACGTTTCCGCTTATGGACATTGTGGCTAACGGAACCACGCTAATAATTCTCGATCAGGCTGATCGCTGGGCAGCTCAGATGAGCGAATATTATCACAAATCTGTCAAATACACAGGCAGTTATCACTGGCGTGAGAATGCCCGCTTTTTTGTAGGCGAGAGTAATCTGCTCACAGATCTCCCAAAATCTCAGTCAATGAGCTGGGAATACCAGGTTCTTTACAAGGGAGATGTATGGGGAATCAGGCTGGATCCAAAGGGAGTGGAAACAATAGTAGGCCTCGCACCGCAAAGTACGGATATAATTCACACCGCTCTGATACGAGTACCTTTTGGAACCGGGCAGGTAATCCTCTCAACTTTGAGAATCCTGCCGGAGATTATTTCGGATAAAACTCAGTCAGCAGTAGCAAAAAAGCTTTTTTTGAACATGCTGGAATATTCCAGATAAAAGGATCTATTGAAATTTGAAACAGGATTGAATAAATCGGCTGATTTTATACATGTTATATTTTCATATTTACCGATGTTTATACCTATTCATCCGTGGTAAATTATTTTCTTTTGTATTTTATTAATTTAAAGGTTTCAACTCATAATTCTAAAATCTCAACTTATCCTCTGATTAAAAAACCTCGGCACTGAACATTTCAATTTTAGTATCATTATCCTTCCAGGCGTCTTGGGGGAGTCTGGCTTTCACACATGTCTGTTCGAGAAAGGTGATTCTTTCCCAGCCGTAATCGGTAGCAACCTGAGGTAGGAGAAGACCTCTATATCCTCCCTTCGTAATAATAATGCCATCCCTGCCGACAATGATTTCATTAATATCTTTCACTTCCCTGATCGGAGTGAGCACGCTGATCTCAAAATCAATATCCTTCAGTTCGGATGGCCTTACCGGAGGAAATCTTGGGTCTTCAAGTGCCGCGGCTTTTGCCATTTCTGCCACGGTGATTATCAGAGGCTGGGCACCGACAATATGCCCGATACAGCCGCGCAGTTGACCGTTCTTTTTCAGCGTAACAAATGCACCCCACTCTTCACCAAGTTTTCCGTTGTAATTGTCAAAGACCGGTATTTTCCCCCCGTTTACAACACTTTCAAGTGTCTGTTCGACAACACCTCCAAGAACTTCCTTTTCGTCTTCGGTCAGGCCGAGTTCGACACCGACCTTTTCTTCTTTTTCTTTGATATCATTCTCACCGGTTCTGCTTATTACGGCTGCCAGGTAACCAACCGGTGACCTGTAATCACCGCTTACATCTCCGGAGTTAGCCATATAGAGTACCCTGGCCTGAGCTGCTCCAAGCTGTTTACACGCCATCATGACCGCTGCTATCGGCAATCCTCCGCATGCCTCGCATTTTCCGGTCGATATATCTTTCAAAAGACCTTCCGGGTCGTACGCTTCTATATGCTCACGTACAATATTGTCCATTTTTTTAAGAGTTTTCACATCATGAAAATGCGAGAGATCGGATGATGCCACGATGAGCGTATTTTTCCCCTGTACTGCGGATACTATCGCATTTGCAAGTGCAGGACATGATTTTTTACCTTCGTCACGGTCACCCATCACGATAGGAACCAGTTTGAAATCCCCGGCTACCTGCTGAAGAAAAGGAAGCTGCAATTCAAGGGAATGTTCCTCTCTTCCTCCATAGCTGGTAAGATGACCGATATCTGATTCCTCAACATTGTCGGTTTTGTCAAAATCAACAATTGCTTTCGCAGTCTCATTATCAACGGGTACAACTCCCAGCGGAGTCGTGTAAGCCCCACGTGTTAATACTGATGTGAAATTCAACCGGGGATCTGCATGGTTTGGTGCCACAACAACGATGGTATCAAACGTTTTGCCGAGAATTTGCTTGTATGCATAAGCCGCGACAGGCCCCGAGAACTGGTAGCCGGCATGAGGGGCAATAATACCGGTTATACTCCCCAGATCATGTGATATCTTTGCATGTTTCAGGTAGAGATCTATTGTCTGGCGCAATTCATCCGGGTCGGCACTATACCATGAACCTGCAAAAGCCGAGGGTCTGATATCCTGTTCATTATATTCCATCGTTTTTCCCTCCTGTCCCTCTGGTGTCCGCCAGTTGCACGCAGAAGCAACAGTAAGCATAACCAGGATTATAAAATATTTCAAAAAGTTTTGCATTCTACAACTACCCTTCTACAAAGACCATACACCGGGGATAGGTGTGCTGCAATAGCTGCACTTTCCATCCTCAATCCTTACAGAACCTATCCTGTAACCAGTACGCTCGAGAATATTCTTTCCACAATTTGGACAATAGGTTGAATCCCCGGGATGTCCGGGAACATTCCCGATATAAACAAACTTTATTCCTCTGTCCATGAGAATGTTTCGTGCCATTTCAAGGGTTGACACAGGTGTAACAGGCAGGTTGGTCAGCCGATACATCGGGTGAAAACGTGAGAAATGAACGGGCACATCAGGACCCACCTCACCCATAAGCCAGTCTGCCATTCCCTTGAAACTGGCTTCATCATCATTAAGCGTGGGAATTGTCAGATGAACGAGTTCCATCCAAACACCAAGCTTTTTCAGGCGTTTGATTGTCTCCATAACCGGATCGCGTCTACCGCCGGTGACCTCCCTGTAGAAAGTTTTGGAAAAGGATTTGAAATCGACCTTATAGGCAGTAATAACATCTGCAAGCTTTTCCAAGGGTTCCGCATTAATATAGCCGTTTGAGACAACCACACTGTGAACACCTGCCCTGAGTCCCGCACGGGAACAATCATACACAAACTCTGTAAATACAGTAGGTTCATTATACGTATATGCAATTAATTTTGACTCTGCCCTCTTGGCTCTTGCTGCCACATCTTCCGGAGTAAAATCGATAGAACGTAATTCTTCCGGCTTGGATTGTGAGATATGGAAGTTCTGACAGAACTTACACCACATGTTACATCCTGCAGTGGCAATGGAATACGCCCTTGAGCCGGGCACAACATGGTAAAATGGCTTTTTCTCGACAGGATCAATATTTTCGGCAACAATCTTTCCATATACAAGCGAAAAAAGAGTGCCGCCGCGGTTTTCACGCGTTCCGCACATACCCCTGTGGCTGTCAGCTATAACACATTCATTGGGACACACATGGCATACAACACGTTTATTCGGTAGTTTTTCGTAAAACCGGGCCTCCTTGGGTGCAACATCAGTTGCAGATGCATTCCTTCCTGAGGCTTTACCACAACCGAGACAAATGGCAGCGGTCGATGTAACACCGGCTTCCAGGAACTGCCTTCGGGAGAGGTTTTCACTTAGAGTATATGAATGTTCTTTATATGATTTCATAATTATATTTTATGAATAAAATGGTAAAAAGTCAAGAATGAGGTAAAAATAATCGTATTTTCTTATATTACAGTAAGATACTGATATTTATGACCAGTTTACACTATCTTTGTTCAATATGAAGACACAAAATAATCTTGCATTTTTCAATAACTAAGTTCTGCTAACAAAGTTCCACTAATTTTTAGTTTTTGTAATGCTGAGGTTATCCTGTGTAATTAATATTGAGTTATTTCGCTACACGTTTCTACAAGATAATGTTTCTTTAAAGCATGTAGCAACATGTAAAGTATTTTTCGGTGTCAGTTTAATTCATTAGCTACTGAGTCTGTGGGGATAAAACGATGAATGATGAATATATTCTTTTTCTGTGTGTTAAATCATAGTATCTCGCTAAAACTTTTAAAGCATAAGGTATGTGGACCACAATATCTTTTATCACATTTCTGAAAGCACTTCTCCCCGGCGATTTCCATGTATATGACGAGAATAGTTCATCTGACAAAGGCATTCTGCTGTGTTTAATTACATTGAAACCGTATTTACGACTGATAAAATCAACGGTTTTTAGTCCCAGAAAATGCAAATGGTCAGGAATTCCCCAATCAAAAATATCCCTCTTTTTCACATCTTTTTTCATTTCTCCAACTTTTATCACTAACTTACCATTTTCACTTATCAAGGAACGAATTGAATAAAAAAGACTGTCAAAAGAAGGGATATGAGATAGTACATTAATCATCGTAATCACATCAAATTTTTTCTCACTTGTGAACTCCTCTACAGGCACCTGAAAAATCTCACAATTTGATACTTTTCGAGCTATTTCAGCCCGCTTTGAGTTTAATTCAATTCCAATTTTATAAAGTTCCGGATATATGCTAAGCCGCTCAAGCAAATGGCCGGTTCCACACCCAACATCAAGTATTGTTCGGGCACTTTCACACTCAGCAGCAATTATTGGAAATAGACGTTTATAAGTTTGAATTTCAGCATGATAATGATTTGCTGGATCGAGTATTTCTATTTCATCACATGTATATCCTGAAACACGCTCATGAATGTGATCTCCATCTGTTGGATAAGGATTTATAAAGAACAGGTCGCAATTATTGCAAACTAACACTTTATAGCCTCTCTCTGAAAAACATTCTTCATTATCCTCACTTTTACAGAGCGGGCATATTGGAATTTGCATAGTTTACTCTTAAATTTTCCAAATACAATAATATATATAAGTATAAAATTTATAAATATTTTAAAAAATTGCAGGAATTCAATAGTTTACATTATTTGACTTTAAAGAAGTATATTTTTCAATAAATGGAATAGCGTATATTAAACCGACAGTCATCCAGAAAGCATTATTAGTCAGATCCGCAGCAAATGTAAAATTGACAACAAAACCAACAAATAGCGCCGTACAGGCAATCTGGGTACATCTGAGAAAATCATCCTTTAGAGTAAAAGAATATCTCAAGCCCTGAAAAACAATTGTTATGAACAACCAAGTGGCAACTACAAATCCGATAAGCCCTTCCTCGGCAAGAATCTGTGCTTGAATTGTATGCGGTTCGTTAACCTCAATCAGTATATGAGGCATATTTGGATCTACATAATCGTAGTACATTTTAGGGAAACCCCGTAACCCCACACCAAAGAACGGATGATCCTGCCACATCCAAATACCGGTTCTTATAAGTGAAATCCGTGACGATGATGAACTCTCCTCAGAGGGATTAAAAATTGAACCGAAACGGTCAAATATAACCTCCCATAGCTGAGGTATATATACGGAAAGCATAATGGTTATAAGAACCACAGCCCCTGTAATATACCAAAAATATGACCATTTTTTATGCAAGGCTACGATAATGATCAAACCTGCAATAGTTGAAAGCCACCCTGCACGTGAAAACGTCGTCAATATTCCGGCACTGGAAACGATTATTGAAATTACCAATAACAATTTCAGCAAAGGATTGAGTTTTTTAACAAACAATATTCCAAACCCAATAACAATTCCAATCATAAGAAAACAACCGAGTCCATTTGGATTCGCGAATGTTCCTGTCGCACGAAACACAGCAAGTCCGAGAGTTGTAGCAACTTTTGTGACTCTAGGAGCATAGAAAGTTCCCCCTGTTAATATCTGATAAATCGATAATATTGATATACCTACAGGAATGAGAATCATACCATAAATGATAAATTTCAGTTTCCACATTTTATCAATACTTTCAACAATTATCATGCATATCAAACCCATGACCGCTATTCTTATAAAGGTAAAGGTTCCACCAGCAAAATCAGGAGTATATATGAG
>JBHPFF010000034.1:0-25501 GCA_042572165.1 Candidatus Latescibacterota bacterium
GGGAATTGCAGAACTCACGTGCCTTCGGCACGCTCAAACAGCTGCAATTCTTTTTTCCGAAAAACTTTCGCTCACTCGGAGCTTTCCAATTGGTAGTGAATGGGCGCCTGATTAGCCTGAGTTTCATGGCATTTTACATCTTTATAAAATACAAATTCTTATATCTATAGTTGTCGAAGCTGTGGGAATTTGGGAAAACATGAAACGTTTTTCCAAGTGAGGGTTAATCATGTTGGAAACAGTAGTATCGTTTTTAAATATGTTAATGCTCACGGCATTTCCACAGCTTGTCTTTTATATTTTTTACATTTTCATTATTTCCATTCAGTTTTCATGATACTTTAGACAGTACCTCTATTATATTTTTAATTCATCAATTTTTTCTTACATAAGTCGCTTTGCGCCATCAGAGATTTTTATTGGCCATATTTCTGCGCTGTTTTTACCATCCGGTAGACTCATGGGGGAGTAATTTTTTGAAATAGCATTTTCGGCAGCTTTGATTGAATTATCCTTTAAAAAGGCTATAACACAACCACCGAAACCTGCACCGGTAAGCCGGGCTCCCGAAACACCGTCAACCTCAGAAAGTATGTCGACCAGCATGTCAAGCTCTTCACAGGATACCTCGAAATCATCGCGAAGGCTCCTGTGAGACGCATAAAGGTTTTTACCGATCGTATCGATATCACCGGTATCCAGGGCTTTTACGGTTTGTAAAACACGGTCGTTTTCGGTTACAACATGTTTTACTCTTTTTAAAACGGTATTATCACAGGTTTTTTGTAAAGTACTCAGATCATCAACAGTGATATCTCTCAAACCCCTGATGGTTCTTTCTGGGAATGCGGATTGAGCGTAAACAACCCCTTCTTCACATTCCCTTCGTCTTTTGTTGTATTCAGAGTCCACAAGCCCCCGGCGCTTGTTTGAATCAACAACAAGCCAGGAATAACCGGGAGTGAGGATATTAATAGCACGAACTGAAAGGTCCGAACAGTCGATGAGGATTGCATGATCTTTTCGTCCCGTTTTAGAAATATACTGGTCCATGATACCGCAGTTCATGCCGACGAAGTTATTTTCCGCTCTCTGGCAGAGGAGCGCTGCTTCCCTGTCCTCTAAATGAAAATCCATAAGCCCTTCTAAAGCGGTTAACACAGCCATTTCAAATGCTGCAGAAGAAGAAAGCCCTGAACCGATCGGCACATTTCCACCGATAGCAAATCGAAATCCGACAGCCTGTATTTCAATTTTTTCAAGCTCGGATAGAACCCCCAGGGCATACCGGAACCATCCGGATTGATGCCGGGGATCATACTCTCCGATTTTACAGGATGCCTCTTCACCGAAATCAATTGAATATCCGATGATAGAATCTCCGTGAACTTCCTGAACTGCCACGACAATCTGGCGGTCGATCGCCACAGGAAGAACAAAACCACCCGTATAGTCGGTATGTTCGCCGATGAGATTGACACGCCCCGGAGCTGCAGCAACGATTGTCGGGTGTGTAGACCATATTTCGCTGAAAGAAGTTATGACATGAGAAACAAGTTTTTCCACGTTTATTACTCCCGATAACCATTTATATTTTGTTTTCTCCACTCCCAGGCAGACCCGATGATTTCCTCAAGAGAGGCAAGCTGTTTATTCCATCCGAGAACATGCTTTGCTTTTTTGGGGGATGCCACAAGTACCGCTGAGTCGCCCTCACGCCTGCCTGTTATCTCAAGGTTTATGGATTTGCCGGTGATCTTTTCTGCAGTTTTTATCACCTCAAGAACAGTGTAACCCCTGCCGGTGCCGAGATTAAAATAATCGGTGCAACCGCCCTTACAGAGATAGCCGGCAGCAAGAATATGCGCCTCGGCAAGGTCTCTTACATGGATGTAATCCCGGATACAGCTTCCGTCACTAGTGTCATAGTCATTACCGAATACCTTAAGCGGCGATGAGTTGAGAGCAGCATCGATAATAAGCGGTATAAGGTGAGATTCCGGGTTATGATCCTCGCCGTAAGGACCGAATGCTCCGCCGGCATTAAAATATCTAAGTGAGATCGATTTAAAATTGTATGCTCTGTCATAATCCTCAAGAACCTGTTCAACTACCATCTTTGACTTTCCATAAGGATTTACAGGGCGGAGCGCCGCATTTTCTTCGAGGGGAATCCGTTCAGGTTCACCATAAACAGCGGCAGTAGATGAAAAGACGAGCCTGTTTACATCCGCCTCACGCAGGTTATCAAGGAACCTGATTGATTTGATCAGGTTGTTGTCGTAATACTTTGAGGGATTAATCGTCGATTCGCCAACCTCGATGAAAGCGGCAAAATGCATGACGACATCTATTTCATCCCTGCATACACCCCGGATAACACTTTTATCGGATATGTCCCCCTGTATGAACCGCGCATCAGGATGAACCGCCTTTCTATGACCGCTTGACAGGTTATCGAGGACAGTCACATGATGGCCCTGTGCTAAAAGCCCGGCTGTTGTAACACTGCCGATATAGCCGGCTCCTCCCGTCACGAGTACATTCATGGATTTCCGAGAAGATTTCATGATGCCCTCTTTGTATAATGCACGGTCGATACAGACCTGAGAGCTTCTGCAGACTCACGGGGCAGTGACGGATTGATGATATTTCCACCACCGGTTTCAAAACCCGCCATGTATTTCAGCTTGTCGCGACTTCTGAGAGGGGGGGAGAACTCGATATGAAAATGGAACGGTTCGGGGGCAAATTCCTTTGAGCATGGCGCATTCTGAAAAATCGTGATATTGGGGAACGATATTTCAAACAGGTTGTCATATTTTATAAGTATTTCGCTGTATATAACTGCCAGAGAAAGCAATTCTTCATCAGTAAGGTCTGTAATAGTCGCAATATGTCTTTTTGGCATAATATGGATTTCAAACGCATGACGGGCGAAACAGGGGACAAATGCGGCGAAATGCTCGTTTATACACACTATCCGATGCTCTTCGTTCATTTCCATCTCCAGGATGTCGCAAAAAAGACATTTCCCGTTATGTTCGTCCATGAACTTTCGAGCTTGATTGTATTGTGTTAACAGAACTCTTGGTACAAAGTCTGTTGCATAAATTTGACCGTGAGGGTGAGGGTTCGAAACCCCTATGACCTTCCCCTTGTTTTCAAAAAGCATTACATTGCCGATATCTGGAATAGGAGATAGTTCACGGAACTGGTCACGAAAAATACGGACTACTTTTAGAAGCTCCCCGGTTTCCATTTCTGCGAGGGTTAAATTATGTTTAGGAGTGAAACATACGACACGGCAAATGCCGGGAGCAGGAACATCCTGTGGACAATTTTTGATATCTTTTGCAGGTACGTAATCCATCGATAGAGAAGGAAAATCGTTATCAAATACGAAAACGTCATTGTAATGAGGATTGACCTCCCCGGAAGCGCGTTTGACACCCGGACAGAGATAACAGCCGGGATCGAAGACCGGAAGACTACTTTGTGTATTTGCAACAATAGAACCGCTCCATGGCCTTACGGCTGTTGTCGGAGCGATAATCACCCATTCCCCAAGCAATGGATTCCAGCGTTTTAAAGAGGGTCTTCTCACGAGCGTTTCTCAATCTGAAAACAAGCCGGAACTGGCATAATAATCACATATGTATTTTACATCTCAGTTTTACTATAAGAACGTTATGCTGTCACGAAATTTTCAGCGTATCATACAGGAATGTTACAACAGGTTTTAGTTAAAATAATATTTTTTCAAGATACTGGTAAAACAGATTCTAAGCAAGCATATTAAACCGCATTTTATATAAATATGAATTGATAGATTTATGTTAAAAAAATGCACGACATATTTTTTATTTTCCCGGCGAAAATCATGGAGTGAAAAACGAAAACATTGACTCATCATTCCCTGCTGACTATATTCTCACAAGCATATTGTGGATTTTTCATTTCATAATTATGGAATGTAAGATACTTTAGCTGATTTAGCTTTCATTACATACCAATATAACGTCAGTCGATGCAGGAGGCATCAACAATGGTTAAAAAAAATACCACCGTATCTCCTCCTTCTGCCTCATCAAACTTAAACAAGGAAAATCATTCATATATTCTTACTGGCATTATCGCAGCCATAGTTCTTGGTACTATTGTAGGCGGCTGGCTGCCCGATTTTGCTGTGAAGTTCTCGGTTCTCGGTGAGGCATTTCTGAATTCCCTGATGATGCTCGTTATTCCACTCGTCATGTTATCCATGATTGTGGGGATTACCGGACTCGGTGATATTCGCAATCTCGGCTCCATTGGCCGGCTTACGATCATTTACTATTTCGCGACCACCGGGCTTGCTGTATTAATTGGCATTATAGTAGTCAATATTATCCAGCCGGGCAAAGGCATATCTCCCGGTGAGAAGCACCCGAGGTTCGTTTATATGGTAAATGGCGAAAACAATCGTAATATAATATTGAAAGATGAAAAGTGGGAAAGTACACGCTTTGATGAAAAGTTCGTGATAGTCCTTTTGGACCAGGAAGTGCGGGGGGCAATTGACTCGATTACAGAAAATTCAGTCACAGTAAAACTCTGGGAAAGCCTTAAGCCCGGCGAGCTGTCATATATTATAGCGGAAGACGGTACTCGTTTGCCGTTTCGCCGGATAGGTAGACAACTTGTTTCAACTGAGCCGGAACTTGCTTCCTCGGGAACCGGAGTGGAAATCACCTTGTCAATTGCCGGTGAACTGAGCGGAAAAGAAAAGAGTGATATAGGGAGTACTATTAAAGAAGTTCTGGTTGGAAATAAAGAGACCGGAAAACAGGGAATGATTCCACGTAACATATTTGATGCCATGGCTCAAATGGAACTCCTGCCGCTGATTGTTTTCTCTCTCCTGCTGGGTGCAACGCTTTCAGTCCTGGGTGAGCGTGTACATACCACCATCGAGGTTATCTCTACACTCAATGATGCCGTAATGCAAATTGTCCACTGGGTTATGTTCATCGCACCGGTGGGCATTTTCGGATTAATCGCGGCACAAATCGGCGAAGAGGGAGGATTCAGCGGTTTTTTACCGAAACTGCTGGCACTCGGAAAATATAGTTTCACCGTCTTGCTAGGTCTGTCTATTCATGCGTTCATTGTATTACCGCTTATCCTTAAGATCATCGGGCGACGGAATCCCGTATCCTTTTTAAAGGGTGTGGGGGCAGCTTTACTGAATGCCTTTTCAACAGCATCTAGTTCCGCCACACTACCGCTTACACTGCAAGGAATCACAGAGGAAAACGGTATATCTAATCGAACAGCCAGTTTTGTCCTTCCGCTGGGCGCTACCATTAATATGGACGGTACGGCTCTCTATGAGTCCGTTGCCGCTATGTTCATTGCGCAGATATATGGAATTTCCATGAGCCCTGTCCAGCAAATCGTAGTCTTTTTGACAGCCACACTGGCGGCCATCGGAGCTGCAGGAATTCCCCAGGCTGGACTGGTAACCATGGTAATTGTACTGAGAGCCGTTGGACTTCCCGTTGAGGGTATTGGGCTGGTTCTGGCGATTGACTGGCTTCTGGACCGTTTCAGAACAACAGTCAATGTCTGGGGCGATAGTGTAGGTGCTGGTGTTATAGAAACATTGGAATCAAAAGCTGAAATGAAAAGTTAGATACTTAATGCATCATATCTGAGCAACTTGGGTGGTTATATTCGCCTGATTTAACACTCAGATATTCATGTTGTTTTTGGAAAGAAAGCCGGTTAAACCCATAGTTGAAGATAAAAATTAATATAAATAAAAAATATTATTTTAAAAAAAGCTTGACATAACTGACTTTAAATTGTTTTTTTATAAAAATTATTATTTTTTGATTCGAAAGGGAATGGCAACGAAATAATGTGCACGCTCTCCTATTTAAGATTCTGGTGGTGGTCTGGTATATAAGGGGAGTCGTGCGTCCAAATCGTGGTCTGAAAATTGATATATATGTTAAAACCGCTGGGATGCCGGCGGTTTTTTTATAGCAGTATGGGTAATCCTCACGGTTACTCAGGACATTTTTTTGATATCAAGATAAATTTCGAAAGGGGAGAACAATGAAACGTTTTTGTTTTGCCATAATTATCCCGATGCTGGCAATAACGCAGGCATTTGCAGAGGATGTGTCATTGACGGTTTACAACAGGGATATGGCGGTCGTAAAGCTTGTTGATGCAATGGAATTTAAGAAAGGCATCCAGACCATATCTTTTACCGATGTCGCTCAGCGTATTGATCCCACCTCCGTTCGATTTACCGCTCAGAATGGGGATATAACAGTCCTCGAGCAGAATTACCGTTATGACATAGTAAGCACTCAGAAAGTGCTTCAGCATTATATTGACAAGAAAGTGTCTGTATGGGTTGAGGGAGGCGATCTGGTAGAGGGAATTCTGCAGTCGGTTATGGGAGATGTGCTCATCAAAGGACGTGACAGTGGCATAACCATTTTAAAGGCGGATGTGATTGAACGGTTTGATCTGCCGGTACTGCCCCAGGGACTGGTCACCCGCCCGACACTTTTCTGGAAGCTCGACAGTTCGGTTCGGGGAAAAACCGAGACCGAGGTCTCCTATATTACTCATGGTTTCAACTGGCATGCTGAGTACACTGCAGTGGTAAGTGATGACGAAAAAAGCATGGAAGTCTCCTCCTGGGTATCCATCGATAACAATTCGGGGGCTACTTATGAAAATGCTGCCCTCAAACTTGTTGCCGGAGATATCCACACAGTGACACCTGAACAGCCGCTTATTCGCAGGCTTCCTGCCAAAGCCATGGCTTTGGAAGAAGATGTTGCTGCCGGCTTTGAAGAGCGGGAGCTGTTCGAGTATCATCTGTACGACCTTCAGGGAAAAACCACCATTTCCAATGCAGAAATCAAACAGATAGCTCTTTTTGATCCGACTGTAGTGAAATCTCAAAAGCAGTTTGTTTACGATGCTAATAAGAATACCAGAAAAGTGGCAGTTAGTATGGAATTTATCAACTCTGAAAAGGATGGTCTTGGCATGGCGCTTCCTGCGGGGAAAGTAAGGGTGTATAAACGTGATATGGATGACACCATTGAATTTGTCGGTGAGGATGCCATCGACCATACTCCGAGGAATGAGAAGGTTCGTATGACACTTGGTTATGCCTTTGATATAGCCGCTGAAAGGAAAATAGTCGAAACGAGGCGTATTTCTCCGAGAATCCGTGAACAGAGCATCGAGATAAGCCTGAGAAACAGAAAAAAAGAAACCGTTACAATAACAGCGGTCGAGCATTTGTGGGGAGACTGGGAGATTCTGAAGAAATCTATAGATTATGTGAAAAAAGACGCTTATACTGTGGAATTTACCGTTGATGTCCCTGAAGACAGCGAAGTATTAATTACCTACACGGTACGTTTAAAATAGAAAGGTGATACAGTGATACGCCCGGATTTTGAAGAATTCAAGCATAAAACAGGCAGCGGAACTATCATACCTGTAGTAAAAACGCTCCTTGCGGATACGGAAACGCCGGTTTCGGCATATCTCAAGATACGTGACAGGAGCACCTATAATTTCCTTCTTGAAAGCGTTGAGGGAGGTGAGAAGGTTGCCCGCTATTCATTCCTCGGCGCCGATCCCTATTTAATATTCCGATCACGCGGTACTTCGGGTACGGTGCGTGACCTCAATACCGGTAAGGAACGCAGGTTTGAGGGTGATCCTATCGGTGAGCTGCGGAAAATCATGGCAAATTACCGGACTGTAGATTTTCCCGGTCTTCCGAGGTTTACAGGCGGGGGAGTGGGGTTTTTTGCCTATGATTCGGTAAGGCTTGTTGAGGACATCCCGGATGAAACCAGGGACGATTACGGTAACGATGATATATTTTTCATGTTCTATGATACGATCCTTGTTTTTGATAGTATCGGGCATACAATTTCACTGATATCGAATGTTCACACAGATGGACCAGGCACACTCGAGGAACGATACCATGAAGCGGTGTCACGTATTGAACAGTTTGAAACGCTGCTTGCCCGGCGTTCCGCACCGGCACCTTCAAAAGGGAAAGTTCATTCTGTTCCGGTTCCCAATATGGATAAGGAAACGTTTAAAAAAAGTGTTAAACGCGGAAAAGAATATATTTACGCCGGTGATATTATCCAGGTTGTCCTTTCGCAGCGATTCGAGCGGGAAATAAGCGTGGCGCCGTTCGATGTTTATCGTATGCTGAGAATTGTCAATCCCTCCCCATACATGTTCTTCATCTCGACGGACAGGGTTGATATAGTCGGTGCATCACCCGAAATGCTTGTCAGGGTGGAGGGTGACGAAATGGAGGTGAGACCGATTGCCGGTACAAGACCAAGAGGCAGAACTCCAGAGGAAGACAAGGACCTTGCCGAAGAACTGTTAAATGATGAAAAGGAATGTGCTGAGCATGTCATGCTGCTTGATCTTGGACGTAATGATGTGGGCAGGGTGGCTCGCTACGGAACAGTGCGTGTGGAAGATAAAATGTTCATCGAGCGGTACAGTCATGTCATGCATATGGTGAGTTCAGTCAAGGGCACACTGAAAGAGGGGAAAGACAGATTCGACGCCGCGCTTTCCTTTTTCCCTGCCGGAACACTTACCGGTGCCCCCAAGATACGCGCTATGGAAATCATTGATGAGCTTGAACCGACAAGGCGGGGAATTTACGGCGGTGCAATCGGATATGTGGATTACCAGGGAAACCTTGATTCCTGTATAGCAATAAGAACGATGGTAATAAAGGATGGGAAGGCATATATGCAGGCAGGAGCCGGAATTGTTGCGGACTCCGACCCTGAGAGGGAATACCAGGAATGTGTGAACAAGGCTATGGCTCTTTTCAGAGCTATTGATATGGCTGAAAACGGGGAACTGACACTGCCAAAATAAGGAGCAAAGTATTGATACTCATGATTGATAACTATGATTCGTTCACCTATAATCTCGCCCAGTACATGGGTGAACTCGGAGCGGATTTACAGGTGTTCAGGAATGACAGGATAGCTGTAGATGAGATTAAAGAAATGAATCCTGAAAAAATTGTCATTTCTCCCGGGCCGTGCACACCCAGTAAAGCAGGGATATCCGTTGATGTGGTACGGACGTTTTCCGGGCAAATCCCAATTCTTGGAGTATGTCTTGGACATCAATCGATAGGGCAGGCATTTGGGGGAAAAATTGTCCGGGCGCCGAAACTTTTCCACGGCAAAACATCTAACATCTATCATGATAAACAAACTATTTTTAAAGAACTTAATTGCCCATTTATCGCAACGCGCTATCATTCGTTGATTGTTGAGCGCGCTTCACTGCCGGAATGTTTCGAGATTTCAGCGTGGACGGATGATGATATAATCATGGGCCTGAGGCACAAAAGCCATCCCACAGAAGGGGTACAGTTTCATCCGGAATCGATACTTACACCTGAAGGAAAAATATTTTTAAATAATTTTCTTTCTTGGTAAATAATAATATTAGTAACTAAACTTTGGTAAAAATGAAGATTTGTTATGATTTATCTTATTTTTCAATAACTCACCCCTCGATCCCCTCTCTAATATTAGAGAGGGGGTGATCACCCAACCAGTTCCCCCTCTATTGCAGGGCAAGAGAGGGGGTTAGGGGGTGAGTTTGGGGAAGGGTTGATGGGATAAATAAAAAAAGGTAGAAATCCAAAAATTGCCAAAGTTTAATTAGTAATATTTATTAGGCCCACTTATGGTAAAAAAGCATCATGTAATCACAGGGGAGAGATAATGATACAAGAAGCGATTAAAAAAGCGATAAAAGGTTCCGACCTTACCCGTGAAGAGGCACGGATGGCGATGGAAACCATCATGAGCGGCGAAGCCACGGACGCACAAATCGGCGCATTTCTCGTGGCTATGCGGCTGAAGGGGGAAACGGTTGAGGAGATAGCTTCATTTACCGGTGTCATGCGTGAAAAGGCGACACGAATTGATGCAGGATCAAAAGATGTGGTTGATACCTGCGGTACCGGTGGTGATGGCAGCGGAACATTTAATATTTCCACAATTTCCGCATTTGTAGCCGCTGGCGCGGGAATTTCTGTGGCGAAGCATGGCAACCGGTCGGTATCATCAAAATGCGGGAGCGCCGATGTTCTCAGGGAACTTGGAATTAACATCGACATAACTCCCGACAGGGTTTCAGAATGTCTCAAAACGACAGGCATAGCTTTTCTCTTTGCACCACTGTTACATGCTTCCATGAAATACGCAATAGGTCCGAGGCGTGAACTTGGTATCAGAACTTTTTTCAATATACTGGGGCCCATGACCAATCCTGCCGGTGCGAAACGCCAGCTCATGGGCGTTTACAGCGAAGAACTGGTGGAAACTGTAGCCGGAGTGCTCGCAAACCTCGGAAGCGAGAGGGCATTTGTGGTTCACGGCAGTGACGGTCTCGATGAGATAACAACAACGGACGAGACGATAGTCGCTGAGGTGAAGAATGGATCGGTGTCCGTATACACGATAAACCCGCAGGATTACGGCATTACGGCAGCCTCGCTTGAGGATTTGAAAGTCCATGATATTGCGGGTAACACCGAAACATTTATGGGGATTCTGTCGGGTGATTCCGGTCCGAAACGCGATATTGTACTTCTAAATTCGGCATTTGCTATATGTGCCGGCGGTGCAGCAGACAGTGCGGAGGAAGGATTGCGGCTTGCGAAAGATTCAATCGATTCGGGCGCTGCAATGCAGAAATTTGAGGCATTAAAGGAGTTTACCAACCGATGACCGGTATACTGGGCGAAATTATCGAATACAAACGGGATTTCGTCGAAGAATGCAAGCGGCGTCTCCCCTTGCGTGAAATTGAAATGATGGCTGCCGAATCAGTAATCCCGCGTGATTTTGCAGGAGCGCTTTCAGGCAAGGGGTGTGCTCTTATTGCAGAAATTAAAACTGCATCGCCATCACGGGGGATCATTCGGGATGATGTGACGAGTGAGGATGTGGCTCGATGTTATACTGAAAATGGCGCATCATGTATCTCGGTTCTGACAGATGAGAAGTATTTTATGGGGAATCTTGACAGATTGACCAATGTCCGAAGGGTTACCAGCCTGCCTGTTCTGAGAAAGGATTTTATTATAGACAGTTACCAGATATATGAGGCACGCTTTGCAGGAGCGGATGCTGTGCTTTTGATTGCTGCTTGTCTTGATAATTCTGTGCTTTCGGAATTTATTGAGATTGCCGTATTACTTGGCATGGAGTGCCTTGTTGAAGTTCATGACACTATCGAAATGGAGCGGGTAGCTGACCTCGATACCAGACTGATCGGAATAAACAACCGTAACCTTAAAACCTTTGAGACAGATATTTCTGTAACGGAAGTTCTTGCTCGGTACGCTCCCGAACATGCGCTCCTTATCAGTGAGAGCGGGATATTCACCGCAGGAGATGTGCGAACAGTACACAAAATGGGCGCTCATGCGGTACTTGTCGGTGAGGCGATAATGCGTGAAAAAGATATGGCAAAAAAGATCCGGGAACTTTCACAGGCTGTTAAATGTGATAAATAATAAAAATTTCATGCGTCACTGTGATTTTTTACTTTGACTTTTCAATTTTAACAGTAAATTACAAATCTTGGATTTACCTGATATATTATGATAAATCGCAAAATATGAATAGAACATCACAGGAAAAATCATTAATATTCACAAATTTTCAAAAAAACTTTATAAGGAGGATAATGTGAGCAACCAGATTATTTTACCCTCAACAGAAATGCCGAAAAAATGGTATAATCTCGTATCAGAACTGCTGCCGGACAATCCGCCGGCTCCGCCCATGAATGCGGTAACAAATCAGCCTGCCGGTCCCGGGGATCTCGCCCCTGTCTTCCCCATGAGTCTAATCGAGCAGGAAATGAGCCCGGAACCCTGGATCGATATACCGGAAGAGATCATGGAAATTCTTTCCATCTGGAGACCGACTCCGCTGGTTCGTGCAAAAAAGCTGGAAGAGTATCTGGGAACTCCGGCAAAGATATACTACAAGAATGAAAGCGTGTCACCTCCCGGCTCGCATAAGCCGAATACTTCCGTTGCACAGGCGTATTACAACAAGCGTGAAGGTATCGAAAATTTAACGACGGAGACCGGCGCGGGTCAATGGGGAAGCGCTCTCGCATTTGCCTGTAATTTCTTTAATATCAAATGCACAATTTTCATGGTAAAGGTGAGCTATGAGCAGAAGCCCTATCGCAAATCCATGATGCATGTATGGGGTGCGGACGTCTTTCCGAGTCCGACAAATAAAACCGATGCAGGCCGTAAGGTGCTCGAGCTTGATCCGGACTGCCCGGGCAGCCTGGGGATAGCAATCAGCGAGGCTGTTCAGATGGCGGTAGCTGATCCCAAGACAAAGTATTCGCTCGGGAGCGTGCTCAACCATGTGATTCTGCATCAGACAATTGTCGGCCTCGAGTCGATAAAGCAGTTTGAGATGGTTGATGACTATCCTGATGTTGTTATTGGGTGTGTCGGCGGCGGATCGAACATGTCCGGATTTACTTTTCCGTTCCTCGGGCAGCGAATGCGTGGTGAGGCAAAAAAACCCGGCATACGCTTGGTTGCTGTAGAACCTCATGCCTGTCCGACACTTACAAGAGGTATGTATGCCTATGATTTTGGTGACCAGGCACAAATGACACCGGCAATGCTTATGTATACTCTTGGTCATGATTTCATTCCGGCGGGTATTCATGCCGGTGGACTGCGTTATCACGGCGATTCTCCGCTTCTCTCGAAAATGGTGAACGAAAAAGAGGTTGAAACCGTTGCGTATCATCAGAATGAATGTTATGAGGCAGCAATGATCTTTGCACGTACTGAAGGACTGCTTGCCGCACCTGAGACATCCCACGCTATCAGAGCGGCAATTGTGGAAGCTGAAAAGTGTAAGGAAACAGGTGAGTCAAAAACCATTGCGTTCAATTACAGCGGTCATGGTTATTTTGATCTCAACGGTTATGATAAATACATTGCCGGTGAGCTTGTTGATTATGCACACCCGGAAGATGCGATCAGAAAATCGCTTGATAAACTTCCGAAAGTTACGCCTCCGACAATGTAAATATGTTAAAAGTATCAGGGGAGCGGGTCAAAGTTTCCCGCTCCCTTTTTCACATTAATATAGTATATAGAAATATATTCTACTATAGACATATTAGGTGTGTTTTTTTGATAATGAAATTAAATGTTAAAATCTGCGGTTTTACGCATGAGGAAGATGCCCTGTTAGCCGAGGATTTGGGAGCTTCAGCGATAGGTTTTGTGTTCTTTCAAAAAAGCCCCCGGTATATAACACCTGAAGATGCCGGAAAAATTTCGGACAAACTCGGACCGTTTATTGCGAGGGTGGGGGTATTTGTTGACGAAAAACCTGATACAGTAAAAAAAACCGTGAAAACCGCCCGTTTGACCGCGGTTCAGCTTCATGGAACGGAAAATACCGAATATATCGATTTGCTTGAAGGAATACCTGTCATTAAAGCCTTTCGTGTAGGGAATGATTTTGAGCCTCGAGATTTGGAACGTTATAAAAATGTAAACACATTTCTTCTTGACACCTATGTCAAAAATCATTATGGTGGAACGGGAATAACATTCGACTGGTCTAAAGCCAACAAGTGCAATAAATATGGAAGAATAATAATCGCCGGCGGACTGAATGAATCAAATGCAACTCAGGCTGTAGAATGTGTTCATCCATGGGGTATTGATGTATCCAGCGGTGTAGAAAAAAGCCCCGGACTGAAAGACCCGGAAAAAATGAAGGCATTGTTCCGTTCTTTAGAAATTAGGGAATAATCTATGAAATTTAAAGATGCTTATCCTGATTCAAGGGGGTATTTTGACATATATGGCGGACGGTTTGTCCCGGAAACGATGATGCCGATACTCATTGATATGGAGAAGGCGTATGGTGAAGCAAAGGAAGACCCTCGTTTTCATGAGGAGTTCAATGCATTAATGAGTGAGTATGTGGGTAGACCGACGCCGCTGACCTTTGCAGGACGTTTGACTGAAAATCTGAACGGAGCAAAGATATATCTCAAACGTGAAGATCTGGCACATACCGGAGCTCATAAGATAAACAATGCAATCGGGCAGGCACTTTTGGCCCGGCGCATGGGTAAAACCCGTATAATTGCCGAAACCGGTGCCGGTCAGCACGGTGTTGCGACTGCTACTGCGGCTGCGCTGTTTGGAATGCCCTGTGAAATATTCATGGGCACTGAGGATATGAGGAGACAGTCTCTCAATGTTTTCCGCATGAAGCTTCTCGGCTCTAAGGTTACTGAAGTAAAGTCCGGGTCACAAACATTAAAAGATGCGATCAATGAAGCCATGAGGAACTGGGCTTTTACATGTCAGGATACATTTTATATATTCGGTTCGGTGCTCGGTCCTCATCCTTTTCCTATGATTGTTAGAGATTTTCAAAGAATTATTGGCAGGGAGGCACGGGCTCAGATCATGGAAAAGGAGGGGAGAGTTCCGGATGCTTGTGTGGCATGTGTCGGAGGTGGATCCAATTCAATTGGACTTTTTTATGAGTTTCTTGACGATTCATCGACACGTCTGATCGGTGTTGAAGCTGGCGGAACTGGTGATAGTTACGGTGAGCATGCAGCACGATTTCTGACAGGAAAGCCCGGGGTTCTCCATGGCACGTTCACCTATGTTCTTCAGGATGATGACGGGCAGATAAGTCCGACACATTCGGTGTCAGCCGGTCTTGATTACCCGTCTGTCGGCCCGGAACACTCGATGCTCAGAAAGCTTGAAAGAACGGAATATGCCACGGCTTCCGATGATGAAACTATCAAGGCGTTTCGGGTATTATCAGAAACGGAAGGTATTATCCCGGCTCTTGAAAGTGCTCATGCTGTGGCTCATGTTATCAAAATAGCTCCGGAAATGAAAAGTGATGAGATCATCCTCATTAATCTCAGTGGGCGCGGTGACAAGGATGTTATGACTGCCATGGAAAGAATTCAGTTTTAGGAGTATTGAGCGTGGGAAGAATAGAAAAAAGATTTGAGGAATTACACGGACAGGGACGTAAAGCTTTTATCGCATATATCACCGCAGGCGATCCCTCGCTTGATGCAACGATCAGCCTTGTCATGGAATTCGAGAAAGCGGGGGTTGATATTATCGAACTCGGTATACCGTTTTCAGATCCCATTGCTGATGGGCCGGTTAACCAGGAAGCTGCCCAGCGTGCTCTAAAAAACGGTGTTAACATTGGGAAGATACTTAACGCTGTGAGGGAAATACGCAAAAGCTCTCAAGTCCCTGTTATTTTCTTTACGTATCTGAATACCATTCTGGCATATGGTCTGGAAAGATTTGCAGACGATGCTGCTGATTCTGGTGTTGACGGGGTACTGGTTCTTGATCTGCCTCCCGAGGAGGCGGGAGAATACAAACGGATTATGGATTCGAAAAATATTGACACGATTTTTCTTATTTCCCCGATTACCCCTGATGATCGCCTTGAAATCATCGTACACAACACAACGGGATTCGTGTATTATGTCTCCCAGATGGGGGTTACCGGAGAGCGTGATCGTGTTGCAGATAATGTCTCTGTTAAAATTCATAAGATCCGCTCGAAAACAATCGTTCCCGTTGTTGTGGGATTCGGGATATCTTCTCCCGAACAGGTGAAAGAGATAGCCGGTTATGGAGATGGAGTAGTTGTTGGAAGTTCAATTGTGAAACGCATCGGTAAATTGGGTGTAAATCCCGGTTTTGAAAAAGAAGTGGCATATTATGTTAAAAAGCTCACTAAACCATTGAAAGGAATATGAAAATGGATGAAATTGCCGATTGGCGTAAGCGCATTGATGAAATAGATGAACGCTTGGCGGCGCTTCTGAATGAGCGTGCCGGGTGCGCTGTTAGAATCGGTAAAATTAAGCGAAAAAAAGGCATGGAAATCTTCAATCCGGATCGTGAGAAAAATATCTTGGAACGTATAAAACAATTAAACAATGGACCTCTTGATGACAAGGCTTTCAAGAAACTTTTTGAATTAATAATTGAAGAATGCAGAAATACTGAGGAAAAAGAAAAGTAGCTGAATTTTTTCTTGTTTTTATCACATAAAATAGATAACTTTAAAAGCTAAAATTAACAATGAATATTTATTTCAATCAAAAAGGAGTTATGAATGGCTCACGTAATTTCTGAGGAGTGTATATCCTGCGGTTCATGTGTCGATTCGTGCCCTGTAGAGGCAATTTCTGAAGGTGAAGAAAAATATACGATTGATTCTGATACATGCACCGATTGCAGTACATGCGTAGATGAATGCCCTGTAGAGGCAATTTCTTCTTCATAGAAGTTTATATACTATCAATATAATCCCCGCTGACAGTTACTTTGGGCGGGGATTTTTTTTAACAAGAAAGACGATAAGTATTTTATCAGGATAACATAAATTTATATTACGGATACGACTGGAATATAAACTGCCTTGACCAGCCCTCAGTAATTATCTATTTTATGGACTGAATTGGAGTGCCGACCTTGCGAGATATGGTAAAACCATGGAAATTATATCGTAAGTGATGATAGAAAAAGTTGAGCTCTTGAATTTTCAAACACGAAGTGAAACGTAGAGCCGCGGAGCGAAAGGAGTTTCATTATGGTTATGATATTTGATCTTTTGTCGGTGGACAGGATAAAAATACTTGAAACAACCGATAAGAACGAAGCGCTGAAAGAGATGTGTGATATACTCGCAACTGCGGATTCTATTACAGATAAAGATGAACTTGAGAAAGCGATTTTCGATAGGGAAAACATAATGAGCACAAGCATCGGGCTTGGAATCGCTATACCGCATGTTCGGCTGAAAAGCGTCACAGCCATGAGCGTTGCAATAGGTGTTGCAAAACATGGTATCGATTACAAATCGTTCGATGAAATGCCGGTACATACCATCATAATGATAGCTGCTCCCGAAGGGGCTCACAGAGAATACCTTAGCGTCCTGGCAAAGATTGCTCTTCTGTTGAAAAACGAATCTATCCGTAAGAAAATTCTTGATGCGGAAAGTCCACAGGATATCTATGATTCTTTAAAAGGTCATTGAATTGAATTTGATTATTTATCTTGCCGAGGCTTTTCTTATAGCGTATTTAATGCGGAGTGCTGCCTATAAGTTCAAGGTTCCCGCTGTTTCAGGATATGTAATCGGCGGAGTTCTGCTTGGAGGCACACTTTTTATATGGATACCGGGAGGGCGCAGTTTTACCGACCGTTGGCTGTTTTCTGAACAGGTTTTGTCTCAACTTGTGTTTATCACACAAATTGCTCTGGGAACTATCGCACTGTCTATCGGTGTGGAACTGGAATGGAAACGTATAAAAAGTCTTGGCAGAAGTATATTCTTCATTGCTTTTTTTGAAGCTTTTGGTACTTTTTTCCTTGTAACGTTGATTATTTTCCTCATATGGAAAAACATTCCACTTGCTCTTATACTCGGGGCAGTGTCATCGGCTACAGCTCCTGCCGCAACGGTTTCTGTTATTCAGCAGTACAGGTCACGGGGGCCGTTGACTAATACGATACTTGCTGTTGTCGGCATAGATGATGCCATTTCATTTATTATCTTTGCATTCGCTCTTGCGGTGACAAAAGGGCAACTGCAGGGGAATGATATTGACATTGTGAGCGGTCTGGTGAAACCCGTTATTGAAATTGTATCAGCGGTTGTTATCGGATTGCTTTTTGGATTTTTGGGTGGTTTTCTTATGAAAACAGTTCGAGAACCGGAGTCGCTCGTTTTTATTCTGGGAGCTGTAGTTTTATGGATTACCGGTATTACTGAGCTTTTAAAAGTTTCGGGACTTCTGGCAAACATGGCAAGCGGCGTAATAATTGTCAACATGTATCCGCATCTGAAGAGCAAAATTCGGACTGGTTTCAGTTCATTTATGCCGGTTTTTTATGCCCTTTTTTTCATAATCGGTGGCGCGCACCTGAACCTGTATTCCCTGCCGTTAATCTGGGGGCTGGCGATTATATATTTCATTTCCCGTTCGCTTGGGAAAATCATCGGAGCATCAGCAGGTGCAGTTATGGGAAACGCACTTCCGCAGGTAAAGAAATGGATTGGATTCGACCTGCTGCCGCAGGTTGGTGCAGCGATTGCGCTGGCCCTCGTGGTTCAGCAGGAATTGGGAAAAGGTGATTATGGTCCGGCAGGGGTGAGCCTCGCTCAAACGACCATCAATGTTCTTCTTGTAACAACCCTTATAACTGAATTTATAGGTCCATACTTGACTAAAATATCACTTTTTAAAGCAGGGGAGGCCAAAGAGTGAACAGCAAGGTGAAAAAAGATATGCATCTTCTGGTCGTGGCACTCCTGGATGACTCGTACCTTGATGAAGTTATTCTGGGGCTCGAGAGTATCAGCGGAGCGCAGGTGACCATGGTCGATGCGGTCTCGGGTACAGAAAATCTTTCACAGTCAATTCCGATGTTTGCCGAATTTGTCGGTATGGGTGGAAAGAAGTTCTGCAAGTTGTTATTGGCATGTGTATCAGAACCGAATCCTGCTGAGAGCCTGCTTGAGGGTCTGAAAGAAGGCGGAATTGATTTTATCGATTCCGGTCTTGGGGAAATCTACTCGATTCCTCTTTCGGAAGCCGTGGTGGCTGAAGATATCGATGTTTTTTAAGTGCCTTGTTTTGCAGATTTGAAAAACTATCGTAAATGCCGGGGTATTTACATGAATGTTCTTCTGTATCTGGCCGAGGCTTTCATCATAGCCTATGTAATGCGATTGGCAGCAGCAAGGTTAAAAATTCCTTCAGTGTCCGGATATGTTTTAGGTGGTGTTATACTTGGCGGTTCACTCTTTTTCTGGCATCCGGGCGGCCGTTCTTTTACCGAGCAGTGGCTGTTTTCACGAGAAGTACTTTCGGAGATGGAAGTTGTTACCCAGATTGCACTGGGAATTATTGCGCTGTCCATAGGTGCTGAGCTTGAGTGGAAAAATCTGAAATCCCTCGGAAAAAGTGTCTTTTATATAACATTATTCGGCGCTGTTGTGCCGTTTTTTCTTGTGACTGTCACTACTATACTTATCTGGAAAAATGTTTCTCTTGCCCTCATACTTGGAGCAGTTGCATGTGCTACCGCTCCTGCCGCAACAGTGGCGGTAATTCAGCAGTATAAAGCCAAAGGGCCCCTGACCAGTACAATCATTGCTGTTGTCAGTCTTGATGATGCGATTTCATTTATGTTATTTGCATTTACCATGGTGATAGTAAAGGGGATATTGAATAATGAAGCTATTGACATAATTAGTGGACTTTTATATCCCTTAAGTGAAATCGGTATATCAATAATTATCGGTTCTGTCGGGGGGTTAATTTCAGCACGCCTTCTCGCTTTGTCGAAAGACCAGGAAAGCGTCGTGTTTATCCTGGTTTCGACAATTCTTGTTGTTTCGGGATTGGCATTGAAATTTAACGTTTCGGAATTGCTTGCGAATATGGTTTCCGGTGCTGTCATTGTCAATGTTTATCCTTTTCTAAAAAAGCGAATTAGACTGAGTTTCAGTGCGTTTACACCGATATTTTATGCTTTGTTCTTTATACTTGGAGGCGCGCATCTGGATATGTCTGGTGTAACAATTATCTGGAGGATTGGACTCGTATTTTTTATCTGCAGGGCAGCCGGGAAAATTTTCGGAGCTACTTTCGGTGCTATTATCGGGCGTGCCACTCCCCGAATAAAGAAATATATAGGAATAAGCCTTTTGCCCCAGGTGGGAGCTGCAGTTGCTTTGGCTCTGGTGGTTGAGCACGAGTTTGGAGGCGGAGACTATGGTAACGCCGGAATCATGCTTTCACAAAATGTTTTCAATATACTGCTTGTAACCACATTATTTACAGAGATTGTCGGACCATATCTAACAAAACTTGCCCTTATTAAATCAAAGGAAGCCAGGGAAATCACTACTTCTTGAAAGATATATTCATTCATATCTTTAAAGCTGTTTTAGTAAGTTTTATCTTACTTTCTGGATAAATATCAGACACATTATATGTAAGTACATATTTTTATGGTTGTAATTGAATGTAAACGTTTCTAAATTATAGAGTAAAAGCTGTTTGAATCGATAAATTAACAAGCAGGAGAATTTGAATATGCACAAAAGATCGTTTTTACTCATATCACTGGGCATTCTTATAATTATTATCAGCTGCTCAACTGCTGGTTCAAAACTGGGAACCGGGGGCACAAAGTATGCAAAAAAAATTGAAGGCACCGAGCATCCTGATTTCCCTGAGGGTGTTTCATGCTATGTCTGCCATAAAGAGGATATTCCGGAATACGAGTTTCATAAGAATTACGGAAATGACTGTGGTAAATGCCATGAAAAAAATACATGGATGGCCAAAAAATATGCTCATTCGGTATGGTTATTAAATAAAATACACCGTACCAGATGCACACGATGCCACACAAAAGCAAGCAAACACGATTATAACTATTACCAGTGTTATGGCTGTCATCACGAAGAAGATGCAATGCAGAAATTACATACCGATAAAAATATAGACAATATATCCAACTGTATATCCTGTCACAAAAGCAAACAGAAATAAAATAAGCTATATTATAACAGATTTATCTGATTATAAACGGTCCGAATAAAGAGCCGTTTATGTTTGGATCTAATTGGAAAATTTCAGCTACAAGAAAACCGGATAGTCATTCGAATCGGATATAATACCCATACCCTCAAGTTCAACGAGCCATGCAGGCCGGCAAATAGCGGCTTCGACAAACAGAAATGGAATGTTAGGGGGGATTTCTTTTTCAAGTACAGTCATAACCCTGTTTTTATCTTTGAAATTGCGGATATAGATTATTAAATAAGCAAGGTCTTTCAGGTCGGCATCATGGCTGGCGAGAAGTGCCCTGATGTTTTCCAGGGTGCGCAATGTCTGGTTTTGAACATCCGAGATGTGCATTATCTTCCCGTTTTTATCGATACTTGCTGTCCCTGATATGTATAAGTGAGACCGGTCACCGAATCTGACACGGATTCCCCGCTCAAAAGTTACTCCATATTCAATTGTAGATGGTAAATACTCAATGGCTTTCATTGGAACGATCTGTTCTTGCGTGATATTTTTTATGGAGAGGGTATCGAGTGAAACAAGTGAATTTGCCTCTTTTGTGATACCTTCAATGCCGGTGCTGGCGATATAACGAGTTTGGACATTTAATCCATGTGCCTCTAAAAAAGCTTTCCTTGCCTCCACCATTCCTATGTAATGATTATCAATATCACGGACATAAACCCACGTTCTCACGGCGTTATCAATTAGGTTCATCCCGTTACGGTTTAGAATCATATTGTATGACTGAAACAGATCATTTGTTTGCTTTTGTGTATCGAAAGCACCCTTCCCCGAGAAGTTTGCAGTCCATAAAAGATCGTAATTAGTTCCATGAATTAAGGCACCGTTACTCCATTTATCGCTATCAAAGGAAAAATATTTTTTTGTGAAATTATCGTTTTTACCCTTGATATGATAGGCGAAAAGGTTAACGGAACTGCCGTTTACAGGTCGTTGCTGGATTATTGATACGGCACCCTTGCTGGCAGTTCTGTATATCGGAGATTGATGCAAAATGTCTATCTGGTTGGCAATATCTCCGAGGTAAAAACGGCAGAATAACTGTGTATCCTCAGACAAGCCACATTTGTTCATAGCCGTGATGTAAGTATCGTATAAAGTTTCCAGTTCACATAAGAAGGTCGATTCTTCCGGTGGGTAAATTGTAAAATAAAACTCTCGTGCTCCCTCTGATGTACTGAATGAAGATACCCGAACACAATTTTCGAAAGAAAAATAAGTGGATTTCATTTTATAGTAATCTCATGTTTATTATAATATCGTATATTCTATACTGAAAACGACTGAGTAATAAATTATATCGTTATAAAATAACATAAAAATAAAAATGTCAAAGTAAAAAAAGAAGTATAATACCATTCTTTCATGTTAATGATATGATAATCCCGATAATAATTCAAAAAATGATGACAATTCAGTCAGGACAGTTCTGATTTGATAACCGCAGTTTTTCTGCTAATAGATGTAAGGGATGAAAAGTGAGGATGTGGTGGGTGATATTGCAACTTATCTTTGGCGTTTTAATTTTTCGATATGTTCTTTTAAATCCTGTGCCTTTGGATTAAGTTTCAATGCTTTTTCAAATACACTGATTGCGCGGTCTATTTGGCCGGTTTGCATGTATATATTCCCCAGTTCGGCATATCCCAGGGCATTTGAGGGCATAAGGGATAATCCTTTATTATACATGGAAATTGCTTCCTCCAGTTTATTGTTCTTTCCGAGCACCCTTCCAAGCATAAAACATGCGCTTGAATTATTTGGATCAAACTGGTAAACGGTACGGAAAGCTTTTTCCGCCTTATCAAAATCATTTTTTTGCATATAGAGTATACCCAGATTGCTGTGAGCGTCGACATCGTTTTTATATGACAAAACAGTCTCAAAAGCCTTTTCCGCTTTATCGAATTCCCTGTTTGTCATATATATTGAGCCTAACCTGTAGTGCGCATCAGCAAGCTCAGGGTCAATAGATACAGCTGTTTCAAATTTCTTTCGGGCATCTTCCAAATCACCCTTTTCCAATGATAGTATTCCCAGACCCTCCAGGGCAGAGGCGCACCTCGGGTCAAGCTTCAATGATTGTTCAAACGCTTTTTTAGCCTTTTCCTTCTCTTTCCTGTTAAGGAATGTTGTCCCGAGATTTACAAGGGTTGTGGGATCGTTCGGATCAAGTTTTAAAGCAATATCCCATTCCTTTTCCGCTTCGTCAAACCTGTTGATTCTTGTGAGTAACTCTCCCAGATTACGGTGAGCGAGGGCAAAATCCGGATTAAGTTCGATAGATTTTCTGAAGAAATATTCAGCTTTTTCATATTTATCAAGAAGCACTAACTCTTCACCTTTACGACAATAAGAATAATAATCAACGAAATTTTCGTACATTTTAATAACTGTGCCAGGCTTTATATTGAGAAACTCCGGAATATTCACAGCCATGTTGGAGGAAGTGAAGTTTGACAACAGGACCGGTGGGCTGTCATTACCATCTTCATCTATATGTGTAAGGAAAAGCTGGGTGTATGGTGTAAAGACCTTCGATGAAAAAACCAGCCACTTGCTGTTGGGAGACCAGCTGTGCCAGGAATTCATTTCATTGGTGTTACATCTCATTTCTCTGGGCTGTCCCCCTTCAGCAGGGATTATATAGAGTTTACTGTCAGGCTGGAGAAGCATGAAACTTTCGGCTTTACAAAACACTATCCATTTGCCGTCAGGAGAGTACTTTGCAAAATAGTTGCTCTTCCCGTCACCCGATGCTCCGGTAATGGGTACCGCTTTTCCGCCTTTTCCTTCATTGAAAGGAATTCGATAAAGTTCAAAGGGGAATTTTTTTTCTCCGGAAAGATACTCTTCGCATTGTTCCGGGGATAGTACTACTCTGCTGCCGACTTTTTTCAATGAGTCGGCATTGTTTCGGGCAAAAACAATATACTTTCCATCGGGACTCCAGGATGGATTGCTTTGAACGTATCTTTTGTCATCTGCTCCAGGCAGTGCGTGATAAGAGTTTGTTTCACGGTCGTAATAAACAAGAATGCCTTTGAGGGGGAAAAAGAGCTGGGAATAATAAAGTTCCGGAACCGGTACGAATACCGATCTGTCTTTAACTGTACTCACCGAGTACCTGCCATCGGGCGACATCTGGGAAAGCAGCCCGAATGTCAATTTATTGTCTTCCTTTTTATAATCACTCCAGGTGATTACTTTATCCGGAGTGAGCTTGATACCTTCTTCAATGTCTGAAATAACATAGGAACCTTTGTCATTTGCGTAATCCACATCCATTCCAAGAAGCTTTCCATTAGCAGAGAATGAATGGCAGTTTCCGCACATCAGCATATTTTCCAAAACAACCCGAGGAGTTTTCTCCGAGGAGACATCCCCCAAACACCACTTGATCAACTCCATGTTTTCCAGGGCATATCTGAACGGTAAAGGGACTGACCTGAAGAAAATTGGAGCACCGACCTCGTCACGGGATGTTTTTAAAGTGATAGAGTTCTTTGACTGGATCTTTTTCATGCCTAAAAAATTTTTATATCCGAGAATGGTAACTTTGGCGGGCTTTTCCAGAGACTTTTCTTTTATAGTCTCCCACATATCCCTTTTGGGTGTCCATTCCGTGGATTCTGTTTGAACCTCGTAGGATTCGTCACTTCCGTCAAATTCAATACGCACAATCCAGTTTAGCACGCCGGATTCTCTGTCATCCCATCGAAAGGTGGGTGGGGATATCTCGGGAGGAAAAATTGTTTCGTCAAACGGGTAGATAATGGAAAGCTCAATGAAGGAAAAGTTTGGTAAAACCGATAAAAGGATTGCAAAAAATAATACAACAAGAAGAATTATAAGTATCTTTTTATTCTTACTTTTTAACATATTTACAATCCCTTTGATTGAATAACATATTCTGCCAATGAAATATTAATTTTCAGTAACTGATAATCTTACTCTTTTTGAGTAATACATGTTCAATAAATATTGAAAAATATGGATTAATTATAATAAAAGCCAGAAAAAAAATTTCTGATATCCTTGCATATGGATGGGAAGAAAGTCGTCGAAATCGGGTTGCGAAAGAATTATGGGATATCAATATTTCTCGTAAAAGAGCAGAGGAGTAGAAAGGATTCCCGGATGATTACTCCCGGTAGCAGCTACGTTTTGTATGAAGGTGATGTTATGCTTGTCAGCGGATGTGGGAAGGCTATAGAAGAAATAATGGAACATTAGACGGTAATTTCATAGATTGTGGTGAGAGTAAATAACGAAAGGCCTTTTACAGTAATTGTTTATCAGACAAAGCTGAGATAGTACTCGGGATTGATTTTGAATTTGCGATGGTCAAGACCGCACTTGATTTTTCCGTAATCCTCCCTTTCTCCTGCCAGGTCTGCAAGTTCCCATGAGCCGCGTGAGATGATAGCATCCGAAGTACACAGCTTTTTCCTCATTTGAAAAATTATTACAGTCGGTTTTAGTGGATCCGATTCGTTTTGAACCGCCACCAGCCCTAAATGTCCGTTTGTAAGCTCAACCATACTTCCAACCGGGAAAACACCCACATGTTTAATAAAAATTTTTGCTACTTTTGGATCGTAAAGTGTTCCGGACATTTTCAGAATCTCAGCAAGAACCATATGAGGGGGTATCCCTTTTCTGTGGGGACGCGTTGATGTCATGGCCTCGTAAACATCGGCAATAGCAA
>JBHPFF010000035.1:0-24962 GCA_042572165.1 Candidatus Latescibacterota bacterium
AGAATTAGTGGAAGAAAATAAAACCAAATGGTTTCTTACACTACCCCAAATTCGACCTTATGTTCAGGGTTTTTTTCTGCTTTTTTTCGTTGTTTTGTTTATCAGGATTTCTTATCCATTACATGACCATATCACCAGGAATTTTTTCTTTAACCTTGATCCGCTTATCCCGCTTGTCATGACCCTGTCCGGCACTGTGGTACTGACAGGGCTTTTTATCTCGGCAGTTACTGTGATCATCACTGTGCTGTTAGGGCGGATATTCTGCGGGTGGGTATGCCCGATGGGAACTGTTTTCGACCTGTTCGCTCATGTAATCCCGCAGAAAAAGGAACGCCCGCCTTTCGGGAACGGGTATTACAAAAACATTAAATATTATCTTCTAACTTTCCTGATCTTCGGCTCGATAGCAGGATTTTCAGCGGTGCTCTTTTTTGATCCGCTGGTGTTTCTTTTCAGGGTTTTCACTTTGAATGTATACCCTTTTATTGTTCTTATTATCAATCTGGGGCTTGACACTGTACGGCCGCTTGCCATGAAAATGGGATTTTTTACACTTTCCACTTTTTCTTACGAGCAGCCGGTTTTTATACTGGGGCTCGTAAATCTCTTAATGTTTATTGGGATTATTGCATTCATATATGTTGAACGGCGTTTCTGGTGCCGCAACCTCTGTCCTCTGGGAGCACTTCTCTCGCTCTTTTCACGCTTTTCGGTGTGGGGGCGGCGTGTCAGTGAAGAGTGTATCGACTGCTCAAAATGTGCTCGCACCTGTCCGATGAATGCTATTTCTGATGATTATAAAAGTACATCGTTGAGGGAATGTATTCAATGCGAAAGATGCAAACCGGTCTGTTCTGTTGATGCAGTATCCTTTTCAACCAGACGGAATGAAATTCAGCGGTTTGAATTCAACCCGGCACGGCGTAGTATTATTTTTTCAGGTCTGGGAGGACTTCTTGCCGGTTTTACAGGAGGTTCGACTGCTGCCACGAAAACCACACACGGCGCTCTTCTCAGACCTCCCGGAGCACTGGTGGAGAAGGATTTTCTCGACGCTTGCCTGAGATGCGGAGAATGCATGAAAGTATGTCCTACCCATGCGCTACAGCCGGCGAAATTCCAGGCGGGATTTGAGGGGCTTTTCACTCCTGTGCTGACTCCCCGTATCGGCGGGTGCGAGGAACTCTGCAACCTCTGCGGGCAGGTATGTCCGACAGGAGCCGTTCGCAAGCTCTCTCTCGAAGAAAAACAGTATGCAGTTATCGGCAACGCTGCGATAGAACGTAATCTCTGTATCGCCTGGGAGCAGCTTAAAGTATGCCTGATCTGTGACGAGGTCTGTCCCTATGATGCGGTAGAATTCAAAATGGTAACCGATGAGAAGGGTACCCTCCAGCGCCCATTCGTTAATGAGGATAAGTGTGTTGGGTGCGGTCAGTGTGAGCATGGGTGCCCGGTCAAAGGTCCTGCGGCGATACATGTCACCCCCGTGAACGAGGTCCGTAAAAACAGTGGAACGTACATCACGGAAAAAGTTAAAAAACTCCGGGAAGTTGATGACGAAGGTGTTGATTTCTATGAAGATTCTGAATTTCAGATCCCGGCGGAAGATACGAACCTCCAGCCCTGGGAACAGCCGCAGGAATCCGAGGATGGTTTGCCCCCGGGTTTTATTGAATAAATGCTGGTAAAAAATTATTCCTGACTGTTTATTATGGAAATAAATGAAAAGTGAGGTGATATATCATGGTATCGAGGAGAGGATTTCTTAAAACCGGTGCTGCTGTTTCTTTTGTCAGCGGACGGTATTTCACCGGAGATGTTTTTGCCGAGGGTTCGGCGGATATTGGTGTCGCAAAGGGAACTGACATCGAATCAACAGTTCGTGCTGCGGTCGCTGCAGTGGGCGGTTTTGGTGCTTATATAAAAAAAGGCGACAGGGTTGCTGTGAAGCCGAATCTGTCATTCGCATCGCCGCCGGAAAGGGCGACGACCACCAACCCCGAGGTGCTGATGGCGGTAATGAAACTGTGTTTTGAAGCCGGTGCAAAGCAGGTACTGGTAATCGACCACCCCCTTCAGCACGCATCAATCATTGGTACGGAATCACCTGTGGCTCAGGCTGTGAAGGATACCAGGGGCGCTTCATTGATTCTTCCAACCACGGAAAATTTATTTGAGGACACCCATATCCCATCAGGTAAAGCAATGAAAAGCACAAAAACGGCGAAAATTCTCAGGGAAGTTGATATTCTTATCAACCTGCCTGTGGCAAAAAACCACAGCGCCACGTTTGTCAGCCTGGGAATCAAGGGCAACCTCGGGCTTGTCTATGATCGTGTGGCATACCATAATTCGAGTGATTTCAACCAGTCTCTCGCCGATCTGGCAACCATCATCAAAGCTGACCTCACTATCATTGATGCTATAAGGGCTCTCACCACACGCGGACCTCAGGGACCGGGTAAAGTGGTGAAACTTGATACGATAGTGGCGGGTAGAGACCCGGTTGCAGTCGATGCTTATGCAGTTGCGCTGACCCCCTGGAACAACAGGGAGGCAAAGGGCAGGAATATATTGCACCTTGTAAAGGCTGCAGAAATGGGTCTGGGCGAGATAGACCCGGAAAAACTCAATATCGTGGAAAAAATTCTATAGAGTTGTAATTCTTTTAAGATATAAATATTTATTTTGACTTAAAGCAATTTTTATCTTATCAGTTAATTAGTTGTTTAACAGCTTTTTCTTTTTGAGTTTTGCTTTTGGGGTAATATTTTTTTTATTATATAAATTATGTTATTACTGAGGAATATAAACTTAAAAAACAAATTTATCCGGTAATTCATTGAATTAATCAATTTTCATTGAATTCTTTAAAATTATAAAAACTATTCGTATTGAGTATTAAACATTGCTGACATCACAATCGTATTCATTATCGAGGGGGTGCATAATGGGAATAACAAATCGTAGAGAATTTTTACATAAAGCTGCTGTCGGTGGAGCATCGGTAGGTGCCAGTATCGCCGTGTCCGGTCTTTTCCCGCGCAGGATATTTGCGCAGGGATCGTCAGCTTTTCACCGTATAGTTTACAGGGAACTCGGTTCCACAGGTTTCAAGACCACCGAGATCGGCATGGGTTGCATGAATATGAGAGATTCCGAACTGGTTCATGCTGCCATAGACAGTGGAATCAACTATATAGATACCGCTCACAGCTACATGAACGGTGAAAATGAAGAGGTTGTCGGGAAAGTAATGAAAACCAAGAGGGACAAGGTGTTTCTCACCACCAAGATTAAATGGAGTGATCCGGGGAAAATGCAGGATATGATGGAGACCTCGTTAAAAAGGCTCCAGACAGACCATGTCGATCTTGTGCTTCTTCATGTTCTCAACAGACGGGAAGATGTGCTCAGGGACGATCTTATGAAAATATTCGACACAATACGAAAGAAAGGCCAGACACGTTTTATCGGCGTTTCCAGCCATTCTAATCAGGCAGAAGTGCTTGATGCCGCTGTTGAAAGCAAGTTCTGGGAGGCTGTACTCACCGGCTATAACTATAATTCGCCTCCGGGCGTAACCGCATCCATCAAAAAAGCTCGTGAGGCAGGTCTTGCCATTATCGGTATGAAAAACCTGATCACAACAGGTAGGCCGCGGAAACCTTTCCCGGATATTCGAAAGGACAAATCCGGATCGGTAACCAACCAGCAGGCATTGCTTAAGTGGGTTATTGAGGACCGTTATGTTGACACTACCATCCCCGGTATGACATCCTTTGAGCAGCTTGCCGATGACCTTGCAGTAATGGGAATGAAACTGACATTCGATGATCAGCGGATATTAAGGCGTTACAGCGAGGATACGAAAGGGCGATACTGCTGCGGCGTTTCAGGCTGCACCGGCTGTAAAGGGAAATGCCCGAAGGGTGTAGAAATAAATGAGATTAATCGTTGTATTAACTATGCTTATGGATATAAAGATCCGGGTTTGGCTTATGAGAATTACAGTGAACTTCCCTCATCAAATCGAGTAGAAATGTGTGCAGACTGTGATGAGTGCATTGTAAAATGTGTAAACGGTTTGAATTTGACCGAGAATATATATCGTGCAAGAGAATTATTTGCATAACATGCTCAGGATAATCCTGAGCATGTTAGTATTAATGGTAAGAGCAAACATTTATACAAGGAATAAAAATGGACTATCCAAACAGAAGAGAGTTTTTGCATAAGAGTGCATCAGTAACAGCCGGCCTCGCTGCCGCAGGACTGATCCCCCGTAGAATTTTCGGTGAAGAATCAACAGGATTTAACCGCATAGTCTACCGGATGCTCGGTTCCACTGGATACAAGGTGAGCGAAGTGGGTTTCGGCGCAATGAATATGAGGAACCCCGAACTTGTCCATGCTGCGATCGACAATGGAATCAACTATATCGATACCGCCCATGGTTACATGAGGGGCCGAAACGAAGAAGTGATCGGTGAGGTAATGAAGACCAAGAGGGACATGGTTTTCCTCACAACAAAGGTTCATGAAAATAATCCCGATGAGATGATGAAAATGATGGAGACCTCTCTAAAAAGGCTTCAGACCGATCATGTTGACCTTTTTCTCCTGCACGGCGCCGGTAAGCGTGAATCAATCCTTAATGAAGATACCATGAAGGTATTCGATACAGCCCGCAAGAAGGGTATGACCCGTTTTGCCGGTATTTCCACCCACGCTACCCGGGAAGATGTGCTCGACTCCATCATGGAAAGTAAATTCTGGGAAGCCGTTCTTATAACATACAATTACATGTCGCCGCAGTCAGTAACGGCATCGATTAAAAAGATAAGAGAAGCCGGTATTGCAGTCATCGGCATGAAAAACATGCTCAGCCCAGCCTCATATCCGTGGCAGCCTCTTGCGGATATGCGAAAGGATAAAACAGGTGAAATGACCGCAGCACAGGCGCTTATCAAGTGGGTGCTCAACGATACTTACATGGATACCACCATACCCGGTATAACATCCTTCGAGCAACTGCAGGATGACATTGACCTTATGACCATGAAGATGACATACGATGACCACCGCACACTGCTCAGGTACGGTGAACGTATCAGGGGGTATTACTGCCATGGCGTTTCGGGCTGTACCGGTTGCGTGGATCAGTGTCCTAAAGGTGTCTGTATACGTGATATCAACCGGTGTCTCAGCTATGCAAACAGTTACGGCGATCTCAATCTCGCCTGGGAAAACTACCGGCAGCTTCCTAAATCGTCACGCGTTGATACATGCGGCGATTGCGATGAATGCGTGGTCAAATGCTTGAACGGGCTGAATTTGACAGAAAATATCAACAAAGCAAAAGAGCTGTTTGCTTAAACGGAGTTAATAGTAAACGAGTAATTTCTAAAAGGCACTCAATACAAGGAGGGCTCTATGGGGCTTTCAAACAGAAGAGATTTTTTGCGTAAAGGCGCTTCGGCTACAGCAAGTCTTGCCATCACAGGTTTCATGCCTCGCCGGATCTTTGCAGAAGCACCTTCAGGGTTTACCCGTATTGCTTACCGCGATCTCGGCTCTACTGGATACAAGGTCAGCGAGATCGGTTTCGGTGCCATGAACATGAGGGATCCAGAGCTTGTCCATGCGGCAATTGACAACGGGATCAATTACATTGATACCGCCTATGTTTACCAGAGAGGTCAAAATGAAGAGATAATCGGACAAGTCATGAAAACCAAGCGTGACAAGGTGTTCCTTACCACCAAAGCGCTGGGACGAGACCCGAAAAGACTTGCTGAACAGGTGGAAACATCATTGAAACGGCTTCAGTTGGATCATGTTGATTTACTGCTCTTTCATGATATCGATTCACGGGAACTGGCGTTTAACGAAGATTTCAGGAAGGTTTTCGATAATGCGAAGCGAAAGGGGATGACCCGCTTTATCGGTGTTTCGATTCACTCGAACCAGGCTGAGGTCCTTAATGCCGTTGCCGAGGACGATTTCTGGAATGCGGCTCTTGTAGGCTACAATTACTTTTCACCGAAGAATATCAAACCTGCAATAGAAAGAACTCGAAAAACCGGCAAAGCCATCATCGCGATGAAAAACCTGCTCAATCCGGCGACGAGCCCGTGGTCTGAACTCGACGATATACGCGCTGAAAAGGACAGCAATATCACCGCTGCCCAGGCGCTTATCAAGTGGGTTCTCGATGACAAATACGTTGATGTCACAATCCCCGGTATGACATCGTTCGAGCAATTGTATGAGGATCTGGCACTCATGGGTATGAAGATGAGCTTTGATAACCATGAAAAGGTTTACAAATTCGGCGAAAGTATCAAGAAACATTACTGCTGCGGTGTGGCAGGCTGCACCGGCTGCAGGGACAAGTGCCCGAAAGGCGTCAGGATTAACGATATTAACCGTTGTCTCGGTTATGCCAACGGGTATAACGATGTCAGGCTTGCCCGGGAAAACTATAATAATCTCCCGACATCCTCACGCGTTGAAGTGTGTAAGGATTGCGACGAGTGCGTGGTGAAATGTGTCAACGGTCTCAACCTGACCGAGAACATACGACAGGCAAAGGAGTTGTTTGCATGAATCACTTCCCCAAAAGGCTACTTTTGAAATTCCCGATATATTTCGGGATGATCGTACTTGTGTGGTATGCTTCTGTGGTATCGGCTGAAGAACCCCGGTTCCTCAAGGAATCGTTTCCCGGCGGGTTCAGTCTCAAGGAGTCTGTTAAATTTTATGATGCGGGCAACCTTTATGAATACATAAACGGTCAGGCTGTGTTTTATCTCAGCTATCGTTTTAACAGGCTTGAGCACGGTTATTATAAAAACGGCGGCTCTGAATTTTATGTTGATGTCTATGAACTGGGAAGCAGGCTCTCAGCTTTCGGTTCCTACCGCCAGCAGAGGGAGGACGGTGCCGGTGAGCTTTATGTGGGCTGCGAAGGTGCGATTACAGATTACCTGGCAGTCTTTCACAAGGGGAAATATTATGTTGAGATCATTCCTATGGGGAGTGGAACCGATGATTTGTCCGTGATGAAAATTCTTGCCGGACATGTGGAAAAGAACATTCCGGGTGAAACCGACCTTCCGCCCGAGGTCGGATTGTTCCCCAAAGAGGCTCTGATCGCCGGTTCGGAGCGGTATGTTGGCGAAAATTTCCTCAGTTACTCGTTTATGGGAAGAGGGTTGAATGCGGTATATCAAATCGAGGGACAGGAAAAAGACCTCAGGATTTTTATTGCCCTTGCGGATTCTGAATCAAAAGCTGAGGGGATTTTTGACAGCTACCGTGAAAGATTGCAGAATCCGTCTTCGGTACGAACAGGCACTTTAGAAGGACTCAAAGGCAGTGAACCTTACCGCGGGACAACCATCATTTTTTCATGGAAAGGATATGTTTTCGGCTGCCTTGGCGCTGAAAATGAAACTAAAGCCCTTGATTTGGTGAAAACATTGCATGACAATTTAAAATAATCGCTAAATAATAAACAATCCCCTGGCAAACAACTGTGTATCAAATGTGTGACCCGCTCCATGATATCCCCCTCGTCAAACATGTGTTATTAATTTCGTTTTTATGAAACATCCATTAAATATCACAAACACAAGGAGGACACAGTATGAATTATCGTGTGTTAACGACAGTGTTAACCATAACGGGAGTTTTATTGACAGCCGTCGCAGGGGCAGAAGACTTTAACGGACTCGATATGAACCTCGGAAATCTACACCGTTTGTCCAACGCCAGGACACGTTCGATAAGCGCGGAGAACTTTACAGGTGAGAAAGGCAGGGGAGGCATGGCAACCGAGGGCTTGGGGGCAGAAGCTGCTCGTGACCTCGGACAGGGCTGGAAAGTATCCCCGGCGGTGAGAATCAATAGCGGTGAGACTTTCGAGGTTGCCAATATTGAAGGACCGGGGGCAATCCAGCACATCTGGGTTACCCCGCAGAACCCCTGGCGTTACCTTATCTTTCGTATATACTGGGACGGCGAGAAGGAGCCCTCGGTGGAATGCCCGATAGGAGATTTCTTTGCCTGCGGTTGGAACAGGTTCGCACAGGTGTCATCCATACCGGTTGCGGTGAACCCGGGAAGCGCATTCAACTGTTACTGGGTAATGCCTTTCCGCAAATCCTGCCGCATCACTGTAGAGAACATAGCGGACGAGAGGGATGTTAATGACGGTAAGCTTCTCCTTTTCTACCAGGTTGATTACACACTGACAGAGGTTCCCGGTGACGCTGCCTATTTCCACGCCCAGTTCAGGCGCACCAATCCACTGCCCTACAAGGAAGTCTATACCATAGTGGACGGCATCAAGGGTCACGGTCATTATGTCGGCACATACATGTGCTGGGGCGTTAATAACAACGGCTGGTGGGGCGAGGGTGAGATCAAGTTTTACCTTGACGGGGACAAGAAGTTCCCTACGATTTGCGGAACAGGTACGGAAGACTATTTCCTCGGCTCCTACTGCTTCAAGGTGAATGACAAATATACCGAGTACACCACACCGTTTGCGGGAATGCCGCAGGTCATACGTCCCGACGGCGAGTACAGCGCCAATACACGTTTCGGTCTCTACCGCTGGCACATCATGGATCCTGTCCGTTTCGAAAAAGATATGAAAGTTACAATTCAGGCGCTCAGCTGGCGTTCAGGAGGCAGGTACCTCCCCCTGCAGGACGATATCGCCTCGGTGGCTTACTGGTACCAGACTGAGCCGCACGCACCATTTCCGAAACTGCCGGACAAGGATTACCTTGAAATTCAGTGATTTTCGGGGGAAACGTATGCTCCACTGCGCCAAAGGGGTTCACACTGATGTGAACCCCCTCTTCTTTCTAGAACAATCTGTTTAATCAAGAAAATTATATATGACAGTTTCATTTATCAGCCTTTTTCGCATATATCCCGGATTAGCTGACGGTAATAACAGAAATTTTCAAAAGGAATATCAGGCGGTGGTTCGTGATCGAGGGCAGGAATATACCCGCCGGTTTCGAGCATAGGCGGGAGTTTTGAATAAACTTCCTGCTCTATTTCTTTCTTTGATCCGGTAAGTTTTCGCTTGTCCAGGCCTCCCCATATCACTAAGTCTCTGCCGTAATTTTTCCGCACAACAAGGATATCCATTCCGGCCTGCACCTCAAAAGGATACATCCCGTGGATACCAAGTTCGATAAAAAGCGGTATAAGTTCATCCACCTTTCCATCGGAATCGACGATGAAAAACGGTACGTTGTGCTTGCGAAAATGGTCAAGTACCCGCCGATAGGGCTCCATCATAAATTTACGGAAAAAATCAGGAGATATCATCAAACCCCCGCAGTAGCACATATCCTCAAAGAAATGAATACAATCGGGAGTCACCTCTTTCAACAGGGGCGTTGAAAGTCGAATAATAAAATCCGCATAAAAATCCATCATTTCATGAATCCACGCGGGGTTGTCATAAAATCCCATCAAAAGAGCCTCGGGACCAACCCATTCCCGGATAGGCCCAAAGAACCCTATCGTACGGGCTATTCCGAAATATACCGGATAATCTCTCTTTTTTAGTTCAATTGCTCGAAGATCCCAGCCAAGCGGATACCGTGCAGCCGACGACGGATCGAGCCGTTTTGCGAACTCCCGGAAGCTCGCGAGGTCAGTGACAGGGAAATTGTAAAAATACGGAATAGAACGGCTTTCCTTTGCGAGTTTCACTTTTACTCCCCGCCAGTCGGTTTTAATTATATGATTTTCCATCTCATCTATGATCTCTTCCCTGAAAACAGGAAGGATATCAGATTCTACACCTACATCCTCATAGTGATCAAAGCCAAAATACTTCCGGTAATCTGCATGCTTGGGATAACCCTCGGTATACCAGCGGTCGTAGGTTTCCGGCCAGCCCGCCAGTTCTGTGTATACGGGGCGGTCGGGATTACCGAAACTCATGGTTTCATGAAATCGTTCAAGTTCAGTCATTTTCTTTTCCTTTGTTTTATCAGTAGATATTGAGAATAATATTATTAATGAGAAAATCCGAAAACTTCACATACAAAATATAATAAACATTAATCAGTGATTAAACTAATATTACATTTAAAAGTACAGGATTTCATTCTTGTTTTATCAACTTTTTCGATGTTATATTAAATATTTATATTATCATAACTGACTGCCCTGCGGGTATACGTTATTTTATAATTAAGAAGGAACCATCTATGTCGAAATTTTTCCAGAGGGACAGAAACGTTCTTGCTTTACTCATCATCCTGTTTTCAATCTATGCAGGATTCTTTATTTATAAGACCAGCTTTGTCATAGATGGAGAAAGATATTATTCACTTTTCGACGATGCCATGGTATCCATGAGGTATGCACGAAATCTTGTCGATGGGTACGGGCTGGTGATGAATCCCGGTGAACGAGTCGAGGGTTATACTAATTTCCTCTGGGTGCTTTACATGGCGGCTGTTCATCTCCTGCCGGTAGCACAGTCAAAAATCAGTATCATTATCCAGATCACGGGTGCGCTTCTCCTTGTGGTGAATCTTTTTTTTGTGAGAAAAATTGCCCTGCTCATCTCGGGAAATAACTCGTATGTTGCCTCAGCTGCTCTGTTTCTCACCGCATTTTACCTCCCTCTAATTAACTGGAGTCTCCAGGGAATGGAAGTGGGTCTCCAGACACTCATCATGAGCATCGCAGTCTGGAGGACTATCATCTCAATCAATAATAATAAGTGCCCGTGGGGGACTTATGTTCTTCTGGGAATAAGTACTCTTGTCCGTATAGATATGACGGTTCCTTTTGTCGGTATTTGGCTTTTCATAGTGATTGTGAAACCGAAACTGCGAAAGAAAAACCTGCTTGCGGGTGGAATGCTGCTTCTGCTTTTCCTCGGCACCCAGACTCTTGCACGAGTGCTGTATTACGGTGATCCGTTTCCGAACACTTACTATCTGAAAATGACCGGTTACCCGCTTTTCCTGAGAATAACCCGCGGGTTTATTGTCTTCTGGAATTTTATCCGGAACATGAATCTGCTGTTATTCCTCGTACCTGTTGTCACTATTATTTTTTCTTATACCCGTTCAAGAGCAATACTCGCCATCGTCGTAGTATTGCAGATGCTTTACAGTGTGTATGTCGGAGGTGACGCCTGGGAGGACCTTGGGGGAAGCAATCGATACATTGCGTTTGTCATGCCGCTCTTTTTTGCCCTTTTCAGCTGCGGTATCTTCATAATAGGGAAAGCTGGTGCAGGGCTTTGTGAAAAATTAACATTTCTCCCTAATAAAGTCGTTTTATTTATCCTGAATTACCATTACATCCTTTTGATAATCATCAGTTTTATCCAGTTTAACAGCAATTCGGGTTTTTTGAGCATGAAGGGAATACTGATGCTTGAGCCGCCGCCTCTTGTCACGCTAAATCAGAGTATGGTCGAACGTGCGCTCCTTATAAAACGCATAACAACACCCGAGGCGCGGATTGCTGTGACCTGGGCCGGAGCAATTCCCTATTTTTCGGAACGATATATAGTAGATATGCTGGGTAAAACAGACAGGATAATTGCCAGGGGGAACATGCGAACTGTTTCGGGACAGGAGAAATATACCTTCTTTCTTCCCGGGCATTTAAAGTATGATTACGCTCATTCTATAGGCATTGAAAAACCGGACGCTGTTCTTCAGTTCTGGGGGGACCTCGAGGAAGCTGAGCTTTACATGGCAGGGAAATACGCCAGGCTTACAGTTGCAGGTAAATTATTCTATCTTCGCAACGGCTCTAAAAACATCCTTTGGAATAAATTCATGAAGAATAAGCCATAATTTTACTCATCTTCAATACTGTCTGGTTAAAAACGCGGGATTTCAAATCAGACCCGGTTTAAGGAGATAAGAAAAGTATACAAAAAAACCTGGAAGTTATTTTAATCTGATAATCACAGCTATTTCTCAATTCCCTTTCGAGCTTTTATGCCGCGGCTGTAATAGTGTTTAACTTCAACCATTTCCGTAACAAGGTCAGCTCTGTCTGTAATAAACGGGTCGGCATAACGGCCTGTTATGACCAGTTCTGTATGATCGGGTTTTGAATTGATACAATCCAGAAGGCTGCCTGCGGGGAAGAGATGAAAATGAACGGCTAAATTAGCCTCATCAAGGATAACAAGGTTATATTCCCCTGATATGAGAACATCTTTTGCCTCTTTTAATCCGTTGACAGCGCATTTGATATCAGCCTCTTCGGGTTCGCTGTCGATGAAACCTTTCCTTCCGTACTGCCTGACAGTGATTGAATCCTCGAATTTTCTGAGAGATTTTAGTTCGCTGTAATTCACACCCTTCATAAACTGGGCGATGAACACCTTCAAACCTGCCCCGGCAGCCCGCAGTGCCAGACCCAAGGCTGCAGTCGTTTTCCCTTTTCCGTTGCCTGTGTAAACTTGAATATATCCTTTCATGACGGGAAGTCCTCATGGTAATGATTTAAAACTGTATTTCCGGGTGAATGATATGTGCGAAATCCTCAAGCAGTTGTATGAACCTGGGACCCGGAATAACCGTATAGTCATCGCTCAGCACATGAATTCTTCTGTTCTTTACTGCCTCAACGTGCGATACGCTTTCCCAATCTTTTAAAATTGCAGTATTGTCCACTCCCCTTTTATCAAGATCGGGAACAATATCGATTATTATATCAGGGTTCAGATAAAGCAATCCTTCGGCTGAAAGAACCGGGTACTCGATATCATATCCCTTGTAAGCGTTAACTCCGCCGGCATACATTATCAATTCATCATAAAATGTGTTTTTTCCTGCTATATAAACATCCTCCAGTGAACCTGTGCCCAGAGTTCGGCTTATAGAAACCAGAACCCGGCGCCGTGGAGTGTCCTTAATCTGCTCTTTTATTAGCTGAATCCGGGCTTTCATATTTGCAACTATTTCACTGGCCTTTTCGCTTATTCCGCATATATCCCCTATTATTGTAAAGGTTTCAAGTATGTCTTCTACACGGTCGTTACGTACCATTACATAGGCAAGACCTAATTCAGTGAGGTAATTCTTTATGTTTTCATGTCCGGGCAATACAATTACAAGGTCGGGGTTCAGGGTGGCAATTGCCTCGTAATTAGGATCAAGATATCCACCCACCTTATCCTTTTCAAGTGCTTCAGGGGGATATTTACAGTAGCGGGTTACTCCAACTACACGATCGCCCAGACCAAGAGCGAACAGTGTTTCGGTACTGCTCGGGGACAGGGAGACTATACGTCTATAGTTTGCGGTATTCTCACCATGACCTGTCCGATTCCGGGAGGGTGGTTCTTTACTCTCTCTGGCAGTGTCACAGCTTCCCGTAGTTATTATAAGAACCGTGGTTAAGAGAAACCTCATAAATGTGTGCTTCACAGAACATTCTCCCTGTCATACCTTTATTTGATCAAAGTAACCTTTGATGAACATGACGAAATACCATTTGTTACCCTGATATGGTAAACACCGGAAGACCTTCCAGCCGCATTCCAGACAACAGCGTGTGATCCTGCGTTCATATATGAGTTAACGAGTTCATCAATCTTCTGCCCCCCTGCAGTGAAAACTTCCGCACGGATATTGGCAGCCCGGGCAAGATGGAAGGAAAACGTTGTGTACGGATTGAACGGGTTCGGATAGGCAGCCTCGACAACAAAAGCCTCAGGTTCCTTTGTTTTTACGGATACTTCAGTCGATATATCTGATTCAATATATGTAATCGTATACGGCGGCAGGGTTGTTGCTAACGGTTCCGCAACAAGCGTATTTGTTGATTTGTCAACAATGTAAAGGCCGGGGTTTGTAAAATCGCGCACCCCGACATATATTTTGGCGTCAACCAGCACCAGACCACCGCCTGAGTCGGGAACAGGAAGATTATCCCCGAGCGCACCGTTTTGAGGATTAAAAATCCTGGGTATCCCGGCATTATAGGATTCATTCAGCGTATAGACAAGACCATAGTTATCGGTAAACACATCAATACCCCTCAGCGTTCCGCCAAGACTTTGCTCGTCTATCAGTATGAGCTGTGTATTCAACGGATCTTTCAGGTCGACAGACATTACACCCTGGGGATTTTTTTCATGATCGTAGGTTGAACATGCGAGATAGAGAAAACTGCCCACAAGAGAAGCTTTTTGGGGATTCTTGAGAATGAGTTCAATTCCCTGAACATCATCAGTTTCAGTGTCCATATCAACAATCGAGTCGGTTACAGGATCGATCTTGAGAATAACAGCAGATGTATAGGTAACAGGCCATGCGGTTGTATCACCCATCTGGCATACAACATACACCATACCGTCGTAGACAAATCCCATATAAGCTTCAGGAGAACCGTCAGCATCAGCCCACCCTGAAATATCAATTTCACCGGTCTTAAACGATGCTTCGCCCGAGGCATCAGGATTAACGATCCATATTTTGTCGGAACTGTTCAACAACACATATGCTTTTGTATCCAAAAATACCATATCATGGGGATTTGTTTCGCTGCCGTCGCCGCTGACACTGTAATTGTAGACAACATTTGCTTCCGATATCGGTTCAGGATCGACTTTTATTATTGAATTTTTCCCAAAGCCTTCGATAATATATAGATACCTTCCGTCTGTAACTGCATAGGCATCCTGATGATGCGGTAGAATATCATTTGTTAATATGCCTGTTTCAGTGTCATAAGTTGCCGTATTACCGGATGAATAATCGGAGGTGGTCATGACGATTTGTCCGCCAAATGCGGAATGTACTCCAAAAAAGAGAACTGTGCAGATAATACCAAGCTTTTTCATTACTTTCCTTTCACATAAGGTGGCTCACTTTTTTATTGCCAAAGTTGTTTTTCAATGGAAATATAATCCTCTTAACCTCCTTTCCCTTATTCCACGATATAATCAACTGTAAGCATAAATGATCGTCCCGGTGTGGGCATTCCCTGAATATCGAAAGTATGGACATCCGAGATATTCTTTACCAGAGCTGTACATTTGGTTTTTTCTGAAAAAAGTGATATTGATATTCCAGTATTATAGAGCGATCTGCCCGGATACAGCTTGTGAGACTGATTTGCACGGTCGAGATAGTAACTGCTCTTGCGGTCGAGAGTCCAGAAAAGAACAACGTTTTTAAACTGATATTCAACTTTTGCATTTCCATAGTTTTTTGGTCTGTTTGGAAGCTGCTTGTTTCTATAGTATTTTCTCTTTTCCCGCGTTACCTCCGATGTCTGAAATGTCCAGTTTCCGGAACAGGTAAAACGACCGAATAATGTGCTGTTCCAGGCAAATTCGGCGCCTTTCACATACGCTCCGCCGACATTATCAGGGTGTAAAAAACCGGCATCAGTTGCGTACCATTGGATCAGATTCCTGTAATTGTTTTCGAAATATGCACATTCAAAAGTAGCATTTAGAGGAATCCCGGTCATATTCAAACCATACCGGATTCCTGCATCCCAGCGGTGAATATGCTCGGGTTTTAAATCCGGATTGGACACTGTCCCCCCCCTGTCCCCGAATAATTCATAAAGACTGGGAACTCTCATAATATCACCGTAATTTCCCTGAATGAATAAATTCTTGAACACCTTCACTTTCATTCCGCATTGTGCAGCAGTGATATGATTGAACCGGGGCTTTGGGGGCTTTTTGTTTAATCCTGAAGGCGCACCGTTGTAAGAACTGAAGTACCGGTCTCTTCTGATATTCGATGTGACTGTCAGACGTTCAGTGGGTGTTTTAAACACAACATCACCTGATAAGCCGAACTGCTCTCTGTCGCATGACAATGGAATGGTTCGCTGGAGCCTGTTCTCAGGTCTGAAATACTCATGTTTTGCCGAGGGTGTAACATTACCGGTTATAAAATCTCTGAAATGTACCGTAAAAGGCACGAGAAAATTAATAATATCAGTATTATATGTGTTATCCTGTATACCCCACCCGACAGTTCCGTGAGGGTCTTTATACCGCTCATGGTTGAAGATATGATAAAAGGCAGGTTGTGCTTCGAGATAATCATGAAATAAAGGATTCAGGGTCGCCTTGATCTGGAAAAGGTTTTTAACCGATTCAAAAGAGGCATACGATTGTCTGAGGTGATCCTGACCGGGAAGATTCTTTTTATGTGAGAGAATATGGTCTGATATTTCAAGGTGCATGCCATTTTTACATAAATAACTGTACCTGCTCAAAATATTCATCGAACTGAACTCATCATTCTGGCGTTCTGCCCAGTAATCATCATCTTTGTTATACATTGTTCCGTTATCACTTCTATATTCAAAATTATTATTTGATAAAGAATAATCTATTGTAGCGTTAAAACGTGAAAATCCGCGAGGTATGCTTATCACTGAACTGGCAGTAAGCGTGTTAAAAGAACCGTATCCCAGAGAAAATGTTTTATACCCGGTATGGATATCGCGGGTTTTAATATTAATAACCCCGCCTGAGGCATCGCCGCCGAACTGAGCCGGAGCACCGCTTCGCCACACCTCCACACGTTCTACCTGGGTGAGGGGAATGGTTCCGAGATTTACCGGTCCGCCGATTGCCTCATTGAGAAGCATCCCGTCAAGGTATACATGCACCTGGTTGGAATATGAACCCCGCAGGGATACTTCGGCATAGTCACCGAGACCGCCCATGACACTGATGTTTGCACCGGGTGTTGCCATGATGACATCCGCTACTGTAGTGGCATTGTTCTCAAAATCGGAACGCTCCACAACTGTTACGAATGATGGGAGTTGTTCAGCTTTTTTGCCGGTATCTTCACGAGCTGACAGTACGACAATTTCATCTATCCGGTAGGTAGGAGTTTTCACGACTAATCTGAGAGGCTCATCTTTTCTCAGGGGAACGGAAATAGAATGGTTAACATTTTCAAATCCTGCAGACGGTGCTGACACATGCACTACATAGTTTCCGGCAGGAACCGAAGTAAATTCGAAGCGCCCGTAAACATCGGTTGTATCAGCATATCCTCCGGGATGAAGTTTTACGAGTGCGTTGGTAACCTGAATCCCGTCATCCAGAACCACAGTCCCTTTCACAGAATGCACCACTTCTCCGGCTATTACATCAATATAACCATCAGGAGCAATAAAACAGATCGTGGCAGCGATTGTAACAATAAGTGCGAGTCTCATAGATATAACCAAAAAAAATCCCGGCATAGCATAAGCTATAAACCGGGTACCGTTTTCTACCGCAGATTATGTAACATCCCAACAACCGTGGGAAATAAAAATATGTCAAAAGAGCCGGTCTTCTGGCTTCCGGATCGATCTACTGGTCGAGCCTTCCCATCACTAAGGACAGTGGCAAATATCGACGGTCGTCCCCGGTTACAGCGGCGGGTCCGCAACGGATTTTCACCGTTTTCCCAAAAACATTAACCCTTTTTTTAAATATATACTGATGCTTGAAAATAATCAACAAAAATATTACATTCTTATCATCCACCATTTTCCCCTCCACCAGAATTCAGAAATAAGAATCCATGAGCCGGAAGAGAAAAAGATTTAGCACAACATATAGCCTGTTGACTTTTATATACCGGATATCAAGTTTACCAGAACAATCGCTTCCCTGTTTCACCCCAAGTGTGCATATTTACTCCGAGGCGGTATCGTTTTATCTCACTAAGATTTTTAACAGGTACGATTTCACCTTCTCTGATCCAGTAAAGTTTTATTTTGGCTGGATCACACTCGCCATAGCCCCGTTCCTTTGCTATTCTCGTATAAAGAAGTTCATTCGGATCATGTCCCATTATGTATGATCCAATTGCATCCACCTCTGTCATGGACAATCCGATGACAATTATATTGCACAACTCGTCTTTGCCCACATTGAATCCGCTGCCGTCACGGCCGATAATACCTTCGAGGATATTAATGCCGGGCTTGATTGCCATGGCAGAGTCGATAGCGCGCTGACACCATATCTCGTCCCACATGAGCGCTCCGGGAATATCGCTCATAAATTCTTTCACCTTTTCGGAATCGTTTTTGATCTTTTTGAAAGTATTCCATCCGCCTTTTGATTCGTATACGGGATAGGCATTTTCTACGTCCCAGTGTTTGAATCCGGCTGCACGGTGTTTGAGAAAGGCTGACTCGACATTTTCGTAATAATTCTTAACAAAATCCCGCTTGAAATTGATATTATAAGATTTTTTTGCGAGTATTTCGAGCATCGACCATCTGTCACAGTAATGACCGTATCCCCTCGTAACCACTCCCTGAAGGTTTTTGATAGCCAGTGTGGTGAGACCCAGGTTGTGACATTTGAGTTTGGGCATGTTGATGAAAAAGTTATCCCTGTCACCGATGGGTCTGTAAGTTGGGATATTTTTCCAAACCATTGGTTTGCCTGGAACCCTGTGCCAGTTAAGGTCTTTTTTCCTGTAATGGGAAAATCTGAGGTAGTTTGCTTCAATAAGTTTGATATCGTATTTGTCGAATACACTGTATATGCCTGTCTTGCGGTGGTTTACTACATTTGTGCCGCGGGCGCTGGTAATGACGTTTGTATTTCCGAGGTCTCTAAGGCTTTGGATGAAACCGGCAATAAAATCACATGAGGTGTTGATACCGCATACCGGACTCAATACATCATCGGGCACCGTTGTGAAATTTGGCCTTACTATGCTTGAACCGCCTTTATTCGATCCTTTTATGAAAATCTGGTGAACGACCTTTTTCCCGGTCTCTTCGATCTGAGGGCGTGCATCGGTAAAAAATCCCCTGTCATCCGGGGAAGCGCTTACACTTGTTTTAATCAGGAAAACCGCACGGGGATTATCGAGTATCTCCGGTCTAATTTCCGGTGTTATATTCTTTTCTTTTCCCTGGTCAAGCAAAAACACCCCTTCCTCAACATCAATACCGCCTCCGGTGCCGACTGCATGCGCAGGCATGGGCATGGCAAAACCTGCAAGATGAGTGCCGGCATACAGCGCTCCGGCAAGGGAGGATTTTTTTAGAAATTCACGACGTTCCATAACTTTTCCCACCTCTTTCTGACAAATAGTGAATGATGTTTTAGATTTTTTTAATATAATCTTTATTTATTATAGGCTTTTATGGCATCCATAAAAAAGTAGTTTTGACTTAACCGGTCTGTACGTTATTATATGCAACTAATACATAATATCAAAACCAAATGATAAGGTAATCACTACATTACCGGATAACAAATCCCTATGACACGATAAAGAGGTTCGAGTGGAAAAAGAAAACAGAGTCCCTGCGCATAAAGGTTTTTTAAGGCGGAGCGGGCTTTATATTTCACTGATTTTTCTGACCAGTTTGTGCGAACTGGGTTTAAATAGCGTTGCGGCAAGACTTCCTGCGGGGAGTTATATAACATTCTGGCAGCTCATGAAAATCTTTTTTATAGTAACCGCTCCCCTTATGGCTGTTCAGCTTGTGGTCAGTAAGGAAGTCGCCTCTTACAGTGTTCTCGGCGAATACGGAAAAAGGAGGAACTTTGTTGAGAGAACATATTACTATACCATGATACCTGTAATGGTAATAATTGTCATAGGGCTTTTACTTTCCCCGGTTATAAGCTCGTTTCTTAACCTGGATAGTATGTTTCCTGTTGTTTTGCTTTTCACAACTATCCTGTTTTATTTCTTGCTTCCCGCCCTGTACGGTACGATTCAGGGACTTAAAAAGTTCATTTCACTTGGACTTGTACAGTTTTCATGGAGTTTTTTCCGTTTACTCTTCGGTGCGATTATTATTATCGGTCTGTCCGGAAATCTTACCCATTTCCTTATGGGAATTGTGGCCGCTACTTTTATTACAGTTTTACTCTCGATTTACCCGGCTCGAACTATTTTTAAATATCACCCCGAAAGAATAACAAAAGAAGAAATACTCCATGCCTATGGATTGATTCTCCCGATGATAGGGACGCTTGTCTGTATAACTGTCATGAAAAATGCCGATGTGGTATTTGCCGGTCGTTTTTTCGATCCTGTTTCCGGCGATGCTTATGCGTGCGCAGCATTTGTCGGTTCCGGTTTTTATGTTCTTTCCGGTATTTTTATGGTCATGGTTCCCATGGTTTCGGAAGAGAATACACGGGGTCGTAATCCTATTATTTTCCTCGTAAAAAGCTGTTTGTTTGTATTGACGTTTTCGATAATTGGAATTATAGTGGCTTGGTGTTATCCGGAATTGGTCATGAACTTAAGCACTCTCGGTGAACCGAAATTCGGTGCAGAGGTTCTCATCAAATGGATCGGGGTGGCGGTGACTCCTGTTTCACTCATTCTCATTATGGGGAACTACATGCTTGCGAAACACCAGTCACGGTTTATTTTGATCCTCTTCTTGGGAATGGTACTTCAACTTGCGTTCATATGTTTCATTCATGATACTCCATTGAAAATGCTTGCCGTAATTATCATTGCTAACTGGGTGACATTTGTTTTGATGCTTGGATACATTATCGTTGAGCACCGGCAGTACATGAAGACCTTATCCGTCCAATAAACTGAATTGTGCATGATATTATAAGGTGAGCTTGCTATTGATTCAAGAATTGTTTTATTTAATTGGTATAAGAAAACAGTTAATAAATAACAACATGAGGTGCCAGATGTTTAATAAAAAATGTATTTTCAGTTTGCTTTTGATTTTCACCATGTTTTCTCCTTCTTTTGCGCAGAATCTTGATGGAAATCCCTATAGACCAGGAATAGACCCTGATATTGACATGTTTATGGGGAGCTGGAAAGATTCCATGCCGAAACATACGCACGGTTCACTCGTGGAGCGGGGCATTCTAACAAAGGGTGACAATATGAATCCTCCTTCCAGGAGGGCAGTCTTGGAGTATGTGAACAGTTTTACCTATGCTACACTTGATGCAAAAGCTTCAACAACACCGACAACACTCACCGGCGAACAGGAACTATTCTATGTTCTTTCCGGAAAGGGTACGGTTACTGCCGGTAAAAAGACCGCAGACCTATACAGTGGAATCGCCGTTCTCGTGCCGGCAGAGCTTGAATTCACCATTAAAAACACCGGCAATCAACCGTTGACCATGTACCTCATTTCAGAGCCCTGTCCCGCAGGTTTCCGCCCGAACAGTGAAATACTGGTAGTCGATGAGAACACCCTACCATATTATACTTCGGATGGACACTGGGTCGGCATTGCACGGAATCTTTTTTCTACAGAGGATGGGCTCGGAACAATTGAGTCAGTTCAAACCGTCTCATTCAGTCCAATGACATTCTTTCATCCCCACAGTCACGTTGAGGGAACGGAGGAAGTATGGACTGCGATGTATGATGATATTTATGTGTTTCTCGGCAAGCAGATGCGTCTCCAGCCCGCAGGAGCTGCCTATATGATACCCCCTGACGGTAACACACCCCATGCGAATTTTAATGTTTCAGATAAGCTGGTAAAAATGTTTTATTTTGCACGGTACAGAGATCACGAGGTAAGGAAATAATTGCGGACTAATTTATAATAAGGAGATTCTAAATGTCTCAAAAGGTTTATGTTTTCAGTGTTATTATGCTTTTCGCTCTGTCTTCATTTTGTTTTGCCCTGGATTACAGCCAGCTCGATCCGAAACCGTACGATCCCGAAACAGAACCCGATATCGATATGTTTATCGGACATTGGAAGGATTCAATGCCAAGGCACATTCACGGTTCTCTTGTTGTAAGGGATATTCTTACCAGTTGTGAAGGCGATCCGATGAAACCATCGAGAAAAGGAGCGGTTCTCACCGAACTGAAATCAGTGAGCTATGCAGTTCTCGATGTTAATGCCTCGACAACTCCATCAAAACCTGAAGGTGAACAGGAACTGTATTACATCATGTCGGGAAAGGGCGTCATCACATCCGGCAAAAAAACCGCTGAACTCCGCGAGGGTATAGGCGTAGTCGCAGCCCCTGGAGTAGAGTTCACCATGACCAATACCGGCAACGAACCGTTAATCATGTACCTGATCGTTGAGCCAATTCCTGAGGATTTCAAGCCTAATAGTGAATTGGTGGTAAAAAACGAGTACGATAATTCACAGGCTATAACCGTCCACTGGGCCCACATTGACAGGGGTATTATCGGCAGAGGTGACGGTACGGCGGTTGTCGGAGGACTCACTGCGGTGAAAATTGACCCGATGACCACGCCACAGCCCCACAGCCACGGCAAAGGTGTTGAGGAAATATGGATAGCACTGAAGGGTGATATCAATCTACTATTGGGGAAACAGCTCCGCAAGCTCCCGGTCGGTTCAGCCTATCGAATCCCCTCGGACGGCAGAACCCCTCACGCCAACATTAATGTGACCGATAAACAGATAAAGCTCATGCACATGATGAAAAGTGTCAGATCCGAAACGTATGATTACAGTTTTCTTGACCCGAAGCAGTTCGATCCTGAGATCGATCCAAATATCGACATGTTTATTTCAAGCTGGAAAGAATCCATGCCGGTACAGACCTTTGGCAGTCTTATTGAACGTGCTATTTTCACCGAGCTGGAGGGCGATCCCATGCGTCCCACAACCAAGGGAGCTGTTTTAACAAACTTCAAGGGCTTTTCGCACGCTTCCCTTGAGGCAAAAGCATCGACAAAACCCGCCACACTTCAGGATGAACAGATTATATTATACATTGACGGAGGAAAAGGAATTATCAATGCCGGTGGTAAAACCGCCGGGCTTTATGAGGGAGTAGGTGTGTTGATGCCTCCGGGCATCGAGTTCACCATGACCAGCACCGGGGATGAATGTCTGACAATGTATGTCATCAGGGAACCGATTCCTGATGGTTTTACACCTAATAAAGAGATGCTGGTAAGAGACACAAATGTTGAACCTATTTCTTCCGCCAACGGTCACTGGTGCCATATCTTTACATGGTTGTTCTCAAAAGAAGACGGACTCGCAACCGCAGTCGGAATGGGGCCGGTTCTCTACGATCCGATGACAATGGGGCAGCCGCACAGTCATGGCGAGGGGATTGAGGAGATATGGTTTGCGTTAAAAGGGGATATCACTATCCTTTTGGGCAAGCAACTCCGTAAACTGCCGGTCGGCTCGACATACAAAATTCCGCCGAATGGCCTGACACCTCATTCTAATATAAACACGACCGGCGAACCCATTAAGCTGTTCTGGTTTATGAGGATACCGGATTAACAGTCGGTACAATGTATCACCTGTTTATTTCTTCTGAAAGGAAAACAATGAAAAAAATTTTGATAATCTGTATGCTTTTGATATTTGCTGCTTCCGGCTCGGCTGTTTCACAGAAGAATGATTATACCCAGCTCGATCCTAAGCCTTACGATCCTGGCACCGAGCCTGACATTGATCTTTTTATCTCGAGCTGGGAAGAATCCATGCCCAGGCACACTTATGGTTCGCTGGTTGAACGTGATATTTTTACCAGGAGCGCCGGTGATCCCATGCGTCCCCATACAAAAGGCGCAGTGTTAACCTTTTTCAACCGTTTTACCCACGGCACGCTTGCACCGGGGGCAACAACGGCTCCGTCTAAACTGATGGACGAACAGGTTATATTCTATATTGCCTCAGGGAACGGAATTGTCAACGCCGGAGGGGAGACGGCCGAACTCTATAAAGGTATCGGCGTTCTCATGCCGCCGGATATCGAGTTCACCATGAAAAATATCGGTGACGAATCCCTGACCATGTATATTATTACGGAACCTGTCCCTGAAGGATTCGTGCCGAACAAGGGAATGCGAATAAGCGATGAAAACGTAACTCCCATACTCGACGCAAAAGGTCACTGGTCATACATTATCAAAAGGCTTTTCATGCCGGAAGACGGTCTGGCGATATGCGGCGGGATGGCACCGGTCTGGCTCGACAAGATGACAATAGGTCAACCGCACAGTCATCGTGAAGAGCTTGAAGAAATCTGGTTTGCATTGGAAGGTGATATCGATATTTTGGTAGGGAAACAATTACGCAAACTGCCGGTCGGCTCAGCCTACAAGATACCGCCAAACTACAGAACTCCGCATTCAAATATCAATGTGACGGATGAACCGGTAAAGCTGTTCTGGTTCATAAAACGAAACGATCCCGAACCGCCGCATCCGTCGTACGCTATGCTGTCATCTAAACCTCATGATCCGGAAACAGACCCGGATATAGATATGTTTACGGGGAGCTGGAAAGAATCGACTCCTTTTCAATCTCACGGCTCAATTATCGAACGAGATATTCTTACAAAAGGAGACGGGGATTCCATGAATCCGCCCCGCAAAGGTGCAGTTCTTAGCTATGTCAATAGATTCACTCATGCTACGCTTCTGGCAAGTCATTCCACTGTTCCTACAACCCCTGAGGGCGAACAGGAAATTTTCTATGTCCTTTCCGGTACCGGCACGGTTACCGGCGGGGGGAAAACATATGATTTATACCCGGGAGTAACATTTCTCATACCGGAGAATCTTGAATTCACTATGAATAATACGGGGGACGAAGCGTTAACCATGTATCTGGTTGTCGAGCCGACTCCGGAGGGATTCCGTCCGAATGATTATATTGTGATACATGACGAGGCTGAAAATCAGATTCATACTACAACCGCTCACTGGGTTAACATGAACAGGTATCTTATCGAGGCGAAGGAAGGCCTTGCCGAGATTCAACTGCTCCTCACCGTGTATCTGGATCCGAACACTTTTGCTCAGCCTCACAGTCATGATGAGGGTGTTGAAGAGGTATGGTGTACGATTAAGGGCGATAGCAACTTCCTACTCGGTCAGCAGATACGTGATCTGCCGCCGGGCACAGCGTATATGATCCCGCCCAACGGCACGACTCCTCATGCTAATTTCAATACCTCGGAT
>JBHPFF010000036.1:0-24850 GCA_042572165.1 Candidatus Latescibacterota bacterium
ATATGATATTATTGGATTAACAGTTTTTTTTGCATGATAATCATTAAATTAGCTATTAGTTAGGCGAAAGAAATAAAAAATGATCAAAATTCGTGAAGAACAAAAACAAGACATACAAACAATACATGATTTAAACTTACAGGCTTTTGGTCAACCTCAGGAGTCCGACATTGTGGACAAGCTGCGCGACAATTGCAATGATCTGATTTCCTTAGTGGCCATCATGGACGACCAGGTCGTTGGTCATATCCTTTTCAGCCCCGCTACAATTGAAAACGAAGGACAAGCAGTACTGGGAATGGGATTAGCACCAATGGCAGTACTCCCGGAATATCAGAATCAAGGGATTGGCTCAGAACTTATCAGATCAGGAATCAAAAGACTTGCAATCAGAGGGTGTCCATTTGCGATAGTGTTGGGCCATTCTAATTATTACCCTCGATTTGGTTTTGTTTCTTCGAGCCGCTTTGGAATAAAATGTGAGTGGGAAGTTCCTGATGAGGTGTTTATGATATTGGTTCTTAATAAGCCAGAAATGGCAGGTGTATCGGGAGTGGCTCGTTATAGGCCTGAGTTCGCGAATGCAATATAGTCGCCGAACCATACGGTCAAGCTGACCGGAAGAAACACGGCGTTTTTTTGCTGCCGCATCGACCGGCAGCTTACCTTCACGTTAGGAGGCGGAAGGCTCTGAGCTGTTAACAGAAGGAAAAATATTTAATAACAAGAGGAAGCTGCGTAATTGCTGATCAAGATCGTTTTGAAACGTATACAGGTCGTTAGATCAGAATTGCCCTGACAACAATACTCTAAGTCCTGTTGTTTGCGGCGCTCGGAGTTTTCGGTATAAAAACATTTACGGAGGATTATAATGGCAGACAAGAAGGCAGACCTGGCCGGACCGGGAATTGGCAACTATGAAGAACTGGAGAAAATCCTTCCACAGGATTACAGCTCATTGCTGACCCCTAAGGAAACGCAGAAAGCCATATTTATATTGAAAAACTACATTGAGGAGAATCTGTGCAAGGAACTGAATCTGATGATGGTCACAGTTCCACTGATTGTGGACGTCGAGAGCGGCGTGAACGATTTACTGGACCGTGATGGCTCACGTACTCCTATCGGATTCAATATTTCGAATGACCATGGCAAGAACCCTGTACATGCTCAAGTTGTTCAAGCCGCGACAAAATGGAAGCGGATAGCGCTTAAACAGTTCGGCATGGAGGTTGGTGAGGGGCTTTGCACCGATATGCGCGCTGTGCGCAAGGACTACTTCCTTGACCACGATCACAGCGCCTATGTGGACCAGTGGGATTGGGAGTTGGTCATCACTGAGGAGCAGCGGAATTTACAATTTCTGACGGAAGTGATAAAGAAGATATGGAAAGTCCTGAAAGGTGCCGAGTCCTGTATCCAGGAAATCTATCCGCAGCTGAAGACGGACAAGTATCCAAACCTCCCTGAGGAGATTACATTCATGCACGCTGAAGATATCCTTGACCGTTATTATGATCTGCCCCGCAAAGATCGTGAGACAGAGATAATCCAGAAATACCCCGCAATCTTCATCTATGGTATCGGCTGGCCGCTCAGGGACGGTCATCCTCACGAAATGAGAGCGTCAGATTACGACGACTGGGTCACGGAGACAATGTCGGAGGACAACAGACCCATGCATGGTCTAAACGGTGACATACTTGTTTGGAACCCGGTGACGAAGCGCCGGCACGAACTGACATCGATGGGTATCCGTGTGAACGCTGAGACACTCAAGAAGCAGTTGGAAATGAGTGGTCAGCATGACTTTCTCAAGCTGCCATACCACCAGGCAATCATTAAAGACGAGATCCCGCTCAGCATCGGTGGTGGCATTGGTCAATCCCGCACCAACATGCTCCTACTTAAGAATGCGCACATTGGGGAGGTCAGTGCAACCGTATGGCCTAAGATTCTAAAGGATATGTGTAAGAAGAAGAATATTCATGTTATAGAGTGAACAGAGATTACTAAGGTAAGCGTCTATGTCGCCTCGTCGCCTATCCCCTCGCTGGAGCGGACACGGCCAGCAGGCGATATTCATTGATTTTGATGTCCGGCAGCGCTCACGAAAGCTTGTTTTACAGTTTGTGGGAGAACAGGAACGGCAACAGGTGAATGATGAATAAAAAAATCCTTTGAAGCTATATTTCATCAATGACATACGCCCAAGAATGAAAATAGGGGAAATGGGAATATATTTTCAGATTTTTTACCAGTTAATTATGACAAAAATTATAATTCTATAACATTCACAATATAACAATGAAAATAAAGGATTAAATTATGAACGGAAAAGAACGAATTTTAACAGCGCTCCGGATGGAAGAACCAGACAGGGTGCCGGTGTTTCCTCTGGGTGATTATTATTGTGCCAGTGTGGCAGGATTATCGGTCAGGGAATTTGCTACTGACGGGGAAAATATGGCAGCAGGCTTGCTTGCTGGCCGTGAGAGATTTGAGTGGGATGGGATCGATGTCGGGTGTGATGTTGCGCTTGAGGGAGAAGCTCTGGGTGGCGCATGTGAATATCCCGAGGATTCGGTGCCCCATATCGTCAAACATGTATTAACTAATCATGAAGATTTAAAGAAATTAAAGGTCCCTAATCCCTTGAAAGATGGACGCATGCCGGTTGTGGTGCGTGCCACGGAAATAGTCGTGAAAGAGGTCGGCGATGATGTTTTTATAGAATCTGTCATCATGGGACCTTTGAATGGTGCGAGCCAGGCTAGAGGGGTTAATGACCTGATGATGGATACTTTAGACCGTCCTGATTTTGTAGAAGACCTGTTGGATTTTATGAATAAAGTTCTATTCGAATTTGGAAAGGCTCAGATCGATGCAGGTTCGCCTGGATTAATTCTGGGAGAAGCCATCTGCACACCCACATTTTGCCCGCCGAATTTTTATCGGGAAAAAGTTCTTCCCCGGCAGCAAAAGTTGATTAGCGATTTAAAAAAATATGGTGCACAATATATTAACTTACATGTTTGCGGGGATACAACAAAAATTCTTCCGGATATGGCTGAAACAGGTGCTGATATTCTGGATATTGACTGGCAGGTTGATATGGCTGATGCGAAACGTCTCGTAGCTGGAAAAGCTGCGGTTCGAGGAAATTTAAATCCATCTGCCTTACTTTTACAGGGCACACCTGAGGAGGTATATGAGGAAGCAGTCAGAATAATAAAAACCGCAGGCGCAGGCGGTGGGATTATTTTAGGTTCCGGTTGTGATGTACCTGTGCCCACACCTTATGAAAACGTTGATGCGATTACACAGGCCTCAAAAGATACAAAAACAGGTTAGCGAAAGAGGTGTTGCTTTATTCATAACCATTTTAAAACTTACTTTTTTGAATTGTGTTGTCTTTTATATCTGTATAATAACTTGAATGAACATATTAAATAACGAGCCCTTTTAATCCCATTCAAAATTTGCGATTCATGCGGAATATCCTTTAAACTGTGACACCCCGTGTCATTCAACAGCTATTTTTTTTCGCAGCTTCTATTCAATTTCTAAAATATCCAGCCTTCCCTTGTACAGGAACCGCTTTATTTTCCGCGTTGACGTTTTCGTGAACTCATCACGTTCGATAACGATTCGTGTAACCCGCTGGTAATCGGCAAGCTTTGTCATGCTGTTTTTTACTTCCGATTCAAGAAGCGGGCGGAAGGTTTCTACAAGTTCATCTTTCGCATCTTCGGTGAGTTCATTTATATCCATGTGCTCTTTGAATGTGATTCCTTCTTTTTTAGCATGTTCGATGAGGGTTTCATAATCGGGATACACCAGAACACCCACATCCTCGCCGACGAGTCCTTTCGTCTTATAGCCGATTACGACTGTTTCGGCAATGAACCTGCTTTTACCAATTTCGGTTTCAATGATTTCGGGATAAACGTTTTTTCCGCCGCGTGTCACAATGACATCCTTTGCGCGTCCAGTGATGAAAATGTAACCATCCTCATCAATTCTTCCCAGGTCTCCGGTATAAAACCAACCGTCCCGCAAAACTTTTGCCGTTTGTTCGGGATTCTTGTAGTATCCCTGCATTACATTGTCACCCTTGACAACAATTTCGCCGATGTCTTCAGGATCAGGATTATCAATTCTTACCTCAACCCCCGTCATAGCCTTTCCTACGGAACCGATCTTGATTGCGCCGATGGGATTTACCGAGACTATCGGGGATGTTTCGGTGAGACCGTAACCTTCCAGAAATTCAATCCCCAGCCCGACGAATCCCTCGATCACCGAGGGTTCCATCGGAGCGGCGCCTGAAACCATGAGCCGTATCCTGCCACCGAGTTTTTTCTTCAATGCCCTGCCGATGATCTTTCTGCCGCCGTATTTTAAAAGGAGTGTTTTAAACAATGATGACTCGATCTGGCGCATGATACCACGGTAAATTTTTGAGTAGAGAAGCGGCACACCGACCATCAAGGTAGGTCTGCACTCCATGATAAGGCGGGTACGGTCACGGCTCAGGATGTCCACGAAACTGATCGAAGAGCCTTTTACGAGAGGCAGAACCAGGCATATGGTAAACGGAAATGAGTGGTGAAGGGGAAGCAGCAGTACAAAATTATCCTCGTGGGATAAACTTATAACCGGGTCTATTGTTGCTACATTTGACATAATGTTTTTGTGGGTAAGCATTACCCCTTTAGCTGCCCCGGTTGTGCCTGATGTATAGATAATAGATGTCAGACCGGTGATATCCTTTTCCGGAAACGTAACATCACCTTCCGCTTTACATGTGATACCCTTATCACGGAATTCATCATATGAGAGGAATAATTTGTGTCTGTCGTTTTTTCGACCGTTATCGACAACGTCCTGACCGACGCCGGCACCTTTATGTTCGTGCTTGACTGTGATATTTCGGTCAAAGATGATGATATTTTTCAGGACTTTTAATTCACTGAGGATGCGGCTGATAATTTCATAGCACCGCATGGAACAGATTAACGTCTCAGCGCCGGAATGATTGAGAATATGCCCGGTTTCAACCTCTCCGATATGAGCATCTATGGGAACAGCCACTGCACCGGCAGTATTAATGGCAAGGTAACACACAAACCACTCGGGACGATTCTCGCTCATTATGGAAACTTTTGATTCCCGTCCGGTGCCGATCTCGGCGAGACCCGCTGCTGTTATGTTTACGGCATTGTTCAGTTCAGAATATGTAATGTGCTCCCACGACTCATCCTGATAATACCTCAAAGCTGTACGATCAGGGTAAGTACGGACACTTTCCCTGAAAGCTTCATCAATCGTTTTCATGGTGCATCCTTTCTTTCAAGACAGAATCATGTTTTATGAATATTTTAAGTTCACATATCATTAATTATCCTGATTTATAATGACAAACTCAACTCTTCTGTTTGATTGACGCCCCTGGGAAGTATTATTTGACGCTATGGGTTTTTCATCTCCAAAGCCCACTATTCTGAACCTTTTGCGTGTAAGGTCGGGATAATTTTCAAAAATATATTCCGCCGAGGCTTCTGCTCTCGCGCGTGCCAGCCTCATGTTCAACGCTTTATCACCAACTCTGTCAGTATGACCCTCAACCTGGATATTCAGTGAAGGATATTTTAACATGAGGCGTCCTATCTCGTCAAGAACCTGGTATGATTCCGGGGCAATTTTTACACTTCCGGGAGCGAAGTAAATTGGATTCAAACGTATGAAACCCTCTTTCAAAAGGCTGAATTCCTGTTTGATCAGGGCACGTCCTCTTTTATCGACGAGAATACCCTCAGGAGTGTTAGGCTCTTCGTCAATGCCGTCGGGGACACCGTCACCATCACCGTCCACCGAGACACCTGCACGGTCAACCACAGCCCCCGCCGGAGAATTGTGCTCCATGTCAATACCATCGGGGACACCGTCACCATCACCGTCAAGGGATACACCGTTCTCATCGACCACAACCCCCGGCAAGGTGTCCGGTTCCATGTCGATACCGTTGGGAACTCCATCCCTGTCATCATCGAGCGCAACTCCAAACTTATCCACGGGGCATCCGTGAGGAGTCAGAGGTTCCATATCAAGCCCGTCATATACCCCGTCACCATCGAAATCCTTACCGGTACCACGAGCATCGATCCGGGCGCCAAAGGGAGTATTCGGTTCTCTGTCGATACCATCGGGCACACTATCATTATCCGTATCAAGCGCTTTTCCGCGGCTGTCCACAGGAAAATCCCGGGGAGTATCGGATTCAATGTCACGATTATTTCTTATACCATCACCATCGGAGTCAATCATGGATACGATGCTGGTATTAAAGGTCACACCAACAGCAATCTGAAAGGTTTCCTTGGGATCAACCTGATCCGCTATATTGATATGTGCACCCACATCCAGGGAAATGTAATCATTATATCGAAAAACAACCGACGGGGAGACAATAAAAAAATCCTCCCGAAAGTCATTTCCCGTGTCAATAACATACATCGGATTGCCTATAGCAGGCAGACCGTTTAAATTTTCGTAACAATCGGGATTATTAGCGGCTTTAAAAACTGACTGAGGGCTTTTACCCAGGAATGTTCTGTTGTTGACCTCAAGGTTTATTGCGAGCCTGTTTTTTACGCGAACTGAAAGCCCTAAAGCACCGATAAACTGATCATCATACCAGTCCGTACCGGACATAACATAACCCTCTTCAAGGTTTATGCTCAAAAAAGAGGTGATATCAAATGTTTCATGAAGCGAGGCTTCGATGTCTGTTCCGGTACGGGTCCAGCGGTAGTTCAGCCCGTCAAGCTGTTCTGCCGATGTGTCCAATACGGCTCCGAATCTACCGGCGATTTGAACACGCGAATCCTTTGAAAATGGCAGACGGATTTTTACGCCGATTCGTGATGCACCTATTCCGCTCTCCAGGGGACCGTAACCCGAGGTCATATTATGTTTATCCTTCCAGCTCCTTGCATTGTGATACCCGTATACAGACGCACTCAGATCAATTTCATCGGTTAAACCGAAAGTAACTGGAACACATACAATACTTGTATAATCTTTTTTGTTAATCGCATAACCGGAGGGATTAAAAACCCGGGTTTTACGCTGCATAACAATATTCTTTATGCCAAAAACCACCATTCCTTTGCCGAATGTACGGGCGGTTTGCATATAATTCAATCCGCGGCCGGCATCTAACGATAATGAAAAGTGGGAAGACCCGGCATGGATCTCCGTGCTCAGTGCGAACGAAATCATAGAAATTATGAAAAATATACGGTTCATTTTCCTTTGACTTTTAACAAAAAAAGTAAACACTAAATAATCATAGTGAATGTAGCACCTACGAAACAAAAAGGAAATATAAATTTCATTTTTTTAATCAGGAACATACTTTTGCTCACATTTTTTCCTAACTCGATATTTTTCACTAAAACTAAAGAAAATAATGAAATAATCATGCTTATGCTGGTAGATTATGTAAATAGATATTTGCGGAAAGTCTGGTTGAGTATATACCGGGTTAAAATGAAATCAGTTGTAGATGATAACCCGAAGGGCTCTTCTCCTAAAAGTCAAAAGCTTATGAGAAATTTTTTTTCGGTGTTTGGTAATCAGGTGGATAAAGTAAAATTTACAAAGTAATGCGGGGACCGAAAACAATCCCCGCAGTTTAAAGAAATCCTCGCAAAACCTTCTGTATTAAGGTTTCTAACCGGGTGCTGAATGAAACTCTATGAATGATTATGTTTCAAAATTTTCATGAATCCATTCAACCTGCCCATCTACATTCTTATGCAGTTTATACTTTATAATGTGATCCTTGTAATTCGGGCCGTTGACCTTTATTTTCGATAAATCAAAATTACCCATGCCGGCATCTGCGCACCACTCGATATATTTCATATACTTGGGATCAATACCCATTACCTCGGTGCACAAGCGGTCTGCGGCAACAAAATCGGTACTTGCTATGGTAATCCCGTGCTCAACTATCGATCCTCCCCAGGGTCCGTCACCTTCAATAGCCTCAACACCGTCGATAACAGCAAGGTCCGGTCGAACACCCATGCCAGCGACAAGGAACAAATTATAGCTTAATTCCCTGCCGCCGCTGTTGCCAGGCCCGCCGTGCATTCGTGACTTTTCATTATTTACGCCGGCAGTTCCCTTATTTTTATAATGACATACGGGTGATCCCATGGCCACATTCTTAAGTGAATATGTGCCAACAACACAGTTGTGTGTTTTAAGGCGGGCGGCAGAAATGAGATACACATTGGGGTCCATGTACATATCAATAATGTTGATATCCTTGGGATGATGTTTTGCCCAGCGGATCCATTTACGTGTATATGGTTGATCATTGGCATCGATGAGCTTTGCGTTATATTCTTTTTCCACAGGCATATAACCGTAATTTTCAAAACCTATGAATGCGCTGCACATCGCTGTGGCGGTGCCTTCTGTGATAATGATCTGCCTGTCATGAATCGGCTTGAGAAAATCAAGTATACCGCGAATCTGATCCGCATGAGTCGAATTCTTGGTGTATTCCGGTGTGGCAAGCCCGGCATTAACCTTGATGATGACCTGCCTGTCTCCTATAGCCTTTTCGACATCTTTCTGGAAGGGTTTCAGTGCCTGGTACACCGCTTCCCTCCGGTCTTTGTTGACCATGAATGACACGTCGCTTTTATCGGAGCCGAACAGGAATGCCGAAGCTTGTTGAGAGTGGGAAAGAGTGCCCAGGGAAAGTCCTGCAGTACCTATTGAGATTCGTTTCAAAAAGTCACGACGGCCGGGAATTTCAGCGTGTATCGGTTTTTCACTTTTCATTTTTATTTACCCCCAAGGTGGATTTAAAAAAATGTGAATAATACTCTGATATATAACTCAAATACAACTTACTAAAATAGCAAATTTTGATGATTAATCAAATAATTTATCATTACTTTCAAAAATGATACTATCTTTTTAGGGTATATGTTGTTTTCGTTAATTTTTTTATTGAAATCATGATTTTTTTAAACCTTCGCACTCTTGAGAAATAAAAATTCAAACCTCTTCAGGGAGAGCTTTCTTTTTCCCGCCCGACCGCGAAATAGTGATACCGGTAATAATAATCACGAGTCCGAAAACCTGAAGAATGGAAATAGACTCCCCGCGGATGAGTATCGCAAGAAGAATCGTAAACACCGGTGTGAGGTTGGTGTATACGCCAACCCTTAAGGGACCGAGTTTGTTGATAGCATAGTAGTAAAGGCTGTTGGCGATATAGATCGATCCGAGTGTCGAGACTGCGAGATTAAACCATGACCAGCCTGATACAGTTGTCCATGTCTGGTCGGGAAGCTGGTAGAGGAAGAGCGGAAGCTGGTAAATAGACGTGAAAAGGTACACCCAGGCAATCGCAAGCATGGGTATGTATATGTTGACGATCTTTTTCCCGAATACCGTGTATATCGCCCAGGCGATGCATGAAAAAACTATCAGTGCATCCCCGGGATTGAACGAGACCTGTCCTTTGCTGATAGTGAGGGCGAGCATGCCGCAGAATCCTACCATGATACCTGTGATGGTTCTTTTTGTCGGCTGCTCAATACGGGTAATAAACGTGACAATGAGGATGAACAGTGGAATGGAAGAGTTTATTATCCCCGCATTTGATGCGTTCGTAAAGTAAATCCCTGAAGTGAATCCCACTATGAAAAAAAACATCCCGAAAAACGATACCGCAGCAATCAACGGGAAATGCTCCCTTTTAATACCGATAGACCTGCCGGATGCCTTAACAGTCATGAACAGCAGAAATGAACCGATAGGTATTCTCAAGCCGTTAAAAACAAAAACCCTGAACGTTTCGGGAGTATCTCCCATGGCATTTTTGCTGACAACCGTATTAAGCCCCCATAAGAACGTGGTAAGGATCATGGCAGCATCCGCCAAACCGAAAATACGCCGGGATGGTTTCACATTCAAATTTGAAAGCCCTCAATTTCCTGGTTCAAGAAAAGAATTTTGAATCTCAAATATACTTCGAAATAGATATTGTGTGCAAGGTATTTGGGTTTTTATTGTTGTTTCAAGAGAGATGGTGTCATATTATTGAAAAAACAGCAGCACAGGAAGTGCATGACTATAAACAGATAAAGGGGGGATTTTAATGTTTTTCAAACAAATTACAGTCGGCGGAGACAGGAACTTTTCCTATATTGTAGCCGATGAAATGTCAGGTGAAGTCGCAGTAATTGATCCGGGTTTTGATCCGGATGGTGAACTGTCAATTGTTGAAAACTATGGATTCACTCTCGCTTATATTATTAACACCCACGATCATTTCGACCATACCGGCGGAAACGCGGTTCTTGCCAAACAAACAGGTGCAAGAATAGCCATGCATGAATCTGCTCGCTCTCATCACGATATTAAACTTAAAGACTGCCAGGTTCTCAAACTCGGTTCGATTGATATGAAGATTCTCCATACCCCGGGGCACACGCATGATTCCATATGCATTCTTGCGGGGAAAGAACTCATGACAGGGGATACGCTTTTTGTGGGCAAAGTTGGCGGTACCGGTTATGGCAGTGATGCGCGCGACGAATACGAGAGCCTTCACGGCAAACTCATGAAGCTGTCGCCCGATACCAGAGTGTGGCCGGGACATGATTACGGTGTTAAACCATCATCCACCATCGGCGAAGAACTCAGGGAGAATCCCTTTATCCTCTGCGATTCTTTCGAATCGTTCGTAAATCTAAAACGTAACTGGCTTGAGTATAAGAGAAAGCATGGGATTAAATAGAACCTGAATTTAACGATTCTTCCTTATATTCATGCATGTTTTGCGTTTTCAGATTTTTTGTTGATTATGTCCATGATAAGTGCCATATTAAATAATAATGGTGACTTTTTTGTAAATCTATAAATATCAGTGTATTAGCTTTGCCCTGATGTTCAAGAAGGGGATAATCGATGAAAATATTATTTGAACGATACAGTGAGGCGGTACATTTCCCGTATTTCGGTGAAATACAGGAAGTAATGAACAAACGCTTTGACAAATACGGTTATTGAGGAGACTTTATGTCGTCATTTGATGAACTTGTTGCCATAATGAACATACTCCAGGCTCCAGGCGGATGCCCATGGGACAGGGAACAAAACCATAAATCACTGAAGCCGTACTTTCTCGAAGAGGTCTATGAAACACTTGAAGCCATCGATTCAGGGAATGACGAATACCTTAAGGAAGAACTCGGTGATGTTCTGCTCCAGATAGTTTTCCATGCGGAGATTGCCTCGCGGGAGGGAAGATTCGATATCGAGGATGTGATACATGGTATAATAGATAAACTCAGGCGCAGACATCCGCATGTTTTCGGCGATGAATCGGTAAAGGATTCGGATGAGGTGATCAAAAACTGGGAAGCGATCAAGCGGCGTGAGAAGCGTGAGAAAAACTACAGTGGCTCAGTGCTTGACGGTCTCCCCAAAGGTCTTCCGGCTCTTATGCGTGCGCGCCGTATCCAGGAGAAGGTGTCACGGTTCGGTTTTGACTGGGAGCGCACCGAGGAGGTCATGCTCAAGGTCGAGGAAGAACTCAGGGAACTCAAGGAAGCGAGTGTCAGAAAAGATACCGCCGCTGTCGAGGAAGAACTGGGCGACCTTCTCTTCGCTGTAGCTAATCTTGCCCGCTTTGTTTCGGTATGTCCCGAGGATGCACTTAAAAAAACCATCGACAAGTTCCAGAAACGTTTTCAGTTTATCGAGAGGGAACTTCCCAAAAGGGGTAAAAAACTCGGCGAGGCATCACTCGAAGAGATGGATGAACTCTGGGAAGAGGTAAAAAGAGAGGAAAAGAAAAGTCAGGATTAATGTAAAACTGCTCGCTTTATTAGCCCGGATTATTCATGAATTTTACTGATCGATTGTCGGTAGGGGCAATACTTGTGGTTGCCCAAACACGAAGAGCCGCGAAGCGCAATAAAAATGTATTGATAACACGGGTAAGGGCAAGCCCTACCCCTACTGGTACAGGTTTTTTATAAAAAACCAGTGAAATTTGTGAATAATACAGGTTAGTAAAGTTTCATTGTAAATTGCAAAATGTTTTTGCGTTTCTGTAAAAGTTTTTTCTGGAAGAAAGTATGACAAAGTTTTACACCGAACATGACAGGCACATTCCCCAAACACCTGAGGAGCCTTTCCCGACTCCGGGATATCTGCCGGTATCTGTTATTATGATAAGTGTCGCCGATCCCATTACCGGGATACCAAATATCATGCCCGCTGTAGGTTGGGGATGGCTGAACCGCGACCCGATGCTCGTGGGCGTGGCGGTCAATACAAAAGATTACAACAACGACTATTACCCGCGGGGCACTCATCCTCTCCTGAAAAAAACAATGGATTTCGCACTCAACATTCCATCGGAAGACCTGAGGGACAAGATCACAGAGAACGGCAGACTCTCGCGACACAAAGATCCCACAGTGGACAAGTTCAGAGAAACAGGTCTCACACCCGGCCCCGGGAGAAGGATTAAATCTCCACATATTGTCGAATGCCCTATCAGTTATGAGTGTGTCATGCACGCCATATATAACATGGGTTCCCACGACCTCTTTTTAGGCGAGGTGGTTGGCTGTTTTACTGAGGGTGAGGTAATTGAATGCGAAACCGTTGAAGGGTGCGATCACATTACCATGAAACGCGAGGATGGTTCGAATGTCACATACGAGTGGCAGACGCTTATAAAAAGGTCTGAAAAGTGGAAGTAATTGGAAAACTGCACTTATCCAAAAACGCTTGGAGAAAGTAAAAAAAGGGAAAATATATGTGCCATGAGAAGCCGGTTACCGCTTAAACTGTTCATGAAAACTGTTATCAGGTATCCCGACCTAACCTCAATTCTCTTAAGAGGAATGGCACGTAAACATATAGGAATTAACCGTGATTACCGGCACGGTACCGGAAAGGCTTTGAAAAAACCCTATCAGATCAGCCTGAGGATCACCAATGTCTGCAATCACCGGTGCGCTGTCTGCGGACAGTATGGCAGGCACGGGTACATGAAAGTCAAGGACTCCAGGCATCTTCTCAAGACACTACCCGTGGAAACGTATAAAGACCTGGTTGACCAGGTGGCATATTATAAACCCATTTTTTACGTGACAGGCGGGGAACCGTTTCTGTACCCCGGATTTATCGAGCTGATGAACTACATCAAAATGAAAGGGTGTGTTCTTTCAGTGGTGACCAACGGGGTGTTGCTGGAGAAGTACGCCGAGGAGATTGTAAAGAACAAATGGGACATGATCCTGATTTCGTTCGATGGCCCTGAAGAAATACACGACCGGTGCAGGAATTTTCCCGGCGCTTACGATACTGCTGTCAGGGGACTCCTCAAACTTAACGAAATGAAAGAAAGGTATAAAAGCGCTAAACCTTTTGTGCTGACCTCTACTACCATCTCAGAGGTTAATGCACCGCATCTTAACAAGACTTTTGAAATAATCTCCGAACTCGAACCAGACCTTCTGGTATTGTACCTTTCCTGGTTCACCTCCGAGGCAATCGGCAAAGCCCAGACAAAACTCCTTGAAGAACATATGAGCATGAAACCATTTACCTGGAGGTCATACGCTACCGAATTCAGTGAAGAAACAGCCGGTCTTTTCCAGAAAGCTGTTATCGGTGTAAAAAAGAAAAAATTGCCATTGGAGTATCTTATCATTCCCGCCCTCAAGGACAGAGATATCGCACGGTATTACACCGAGACATCCGAGATGTTCGGTTACAGCAAGTGTGTCGCTCCATTCCTGATGATCGATGTCATGCCCAACGGGGATGTCACCACCTGCAGGGACTTTATTGATGTGAAAGTAGGTAATATCACAGAAAAATCCATTCTCAAAATATGGAACGATGAACCCTTTGTCAGGTTCAGAAAGCTCCTTATTGATAAGGGCGGGCTTTTACCCCAGTGCTCAAGATGCTGTGGGTTGATGGGCTTTTAGATTGTAAAACCAATATCCTGATGATGTTCAATTGATTAATTTCTTGATGAATAAATATGGTTTCCAGGACTGAGGAGTACCTCAAATCCGGATTAATAAGGTAGTATTCGTTTTCGTAAAACTGGTGAAAAATATGACACCTGAAGTACACGAAGCGCTCTATCCTGTCGTTTTCCCAGAAGTTAAAACTATAATCCGTTTTTTATACCTCCTTGATTATAGTTACTTTCTATAAATGTATACTTGCAAAATGACATTTTGGTTGTTCCTTCCCGCCTGAGGTTATATATTTTCCTTATAGATTGTAACGGATACCGTAATAGTAACACCATATACAAGAAGGGCTGTATGAGTAAGAAGACTGCTGAATATGTGCTCAGAGTAGAGGCTGAGGCTATCACCAGCCTGATAGAACGTATCGGTCCGGACTTTGAAAGAGCGGAGCAGATTATCCTCGCCGCCAGGGGCCGTGTTATAGTAACCGGTCTCGGGAAATCAGGCATAGTGGGCAGGAAGATCGCCTCAACCCTGTCGAGTATCGGTATCCCGGCCTTTTACCTTCATCCTGTCGAGGGAGCGCATGGTGATATCGGGATGGTCATGCGGGGTGATGTTGCCGTCGTTATTTCCAAGAGCGGCTCAACCGATGAACTCAATCTGATCCTGAATCATCTGAAACGACTTGAAATACCTATTATTGCCATGACTGGCAATCCGGGCTCGAATCTTTCAGGAGTGGCTGATGTAACCCTCGATATATCGGTTGAACGCGAGGCGTGCCCGTTTAATATCGTACCGACCGCATCAACCACTGCGGCTCTTGCACTTGGAGATGCGCTCGCGATCAGCCTGTTTGAGAAGAAGAAGTTGACCGCTGAAGATTTTGCTGCCCTTCATCCGGGCGGAAGTATCGGAAGGAAACTCAGCTATCGTGTAAAAGATCTCATGATTTCAGGTGATAACCTGCCCCTTGTTGACATAGAAGCTCCAATGAAAAAAGTAATCGATGTTATGAGCGAGAAGAAACTTGGGATCGCGCTTATTACTGAAAACGGTGAACTTGCCGGAGTTATTTCGGACGGGGATCTGAGGCGGCTTCTCCAGCGGCTTGAGCGTCCCCTTGAAGTGAATGCCCGCGAGGCGCTTTCTCGTTCCTCACGCGATAACTCCCCTCGAAAGCCACCTTTGACAATAGACCCGAACGCATATGCTGCACGAGCTGTAAATATCATGGAAAAACATATTGTTACAACGCTCATTGTAATAAATCCAGAGAAGATACCCATCGGACTTATCAGGTGGATAGACATGTCACTTGCCGGTCTCGTATAGGCTTCACATGCGCTTATATGAGACTGATTATCAGAACTCAATGTGTCGAGGAAAAATCGTAAAATATACAAGCGTATCAAAAATGATCTTGTTTATCTGGTAATACGGACATTAATTCGGTATTTTCAGGATATTGCCGAGAAAGACGGCTCTCGTTGAAGTATAATGCAACGATTTTTCCGGTCTTTACCTATTCATGACGATTTTCACCATCACCATATGTGCGTGGGAGAACCTCTTGAGATTAAAGCGTCTGGTGACAGGGATAGAGATGTCCTGGCACTTACTGCAGCATGTTCGAAAGCAACTGAAAATTTTATTCGTGAACACCCGTAACAGTGGGTATGGTTTCATCGCAGATGGAAAACACAAAAATCCGGCGCGGATACTCAAAACTGATGATTCGATCGAAAAAAATACGGTTTTACAGGCTAAATATTTCACTGTATATATATGCTCTTAGCTTGCTGATACTTTTTTTTATTATAATTGCTCAGTATACCGGGTGCGGTGATGACAACACATCTATTTCAGGAAAATCCGCAGGAGAAAACGAGCCTGACCAGGTGTTGATTAATCCGCGAATTGTCATAAGCGAAAAAGGCTTAACATCAGCAATAATTCAAGCGAAAACGGTAAAAGTTTTCGAGAAACGTAATTTCACCAGCCTGAAAGACAGCATTGTCATTTATTTTTATAACGACGAGGGTATTCATACCACAACGCTCACTGCCCACACAGGCGAAGTGTGGGGGCTGTATGAAAGTGTTGACAGCCTCAGTGCCCGTGGAAATGTTGTAATCGTTTCGGGTGAGGATAACGCTTCCATGGAAACCGAAGATATAAGATGGATTGCATCAATCCACAGGATACATGCTGATGGACTTGCCACCATCAAAACAGACCAGGGTTTCGAACAGGGCACAGGTTTTGTTGCTAAAGACGACCTCAGCGAATTTGAATTTACCGGTCCTGTTTCGGGTGAGATTATTAGAAAGGACATACAGCTTTTTGACAGGTGATTTACAATGCGTGGACAAAAAAATGCAATAAAAGCTTTCGCAGTTTTATCGGCATTACTCTGTGCAGTTGCTGTCTTTGGACAGGATACTGAAAAATCAGAACCACGAAGCGAAGAGGAATCCCGGCTAACCTATAGAGCAAAAGGGGGAGGGAAATATGTGAGAAAAGCTGACGGTTCTTTTTCCAGGATTTTAACCGGAGGCGTTGAGGCATGGCATCTGGATGCCAAACTTGAAGCACAGGAGGGAATTTATAAAAGCGATCCCAGCGAAATCAGGTTTTACGGCGGTACAACATTCAGAGATTCTGTTCGCCAGCTCTTTGCGGATACGCTTATATATTACGAAAATAGCAGAGAAGCTTTTGCCATCGGGAATGTCAGGGTATCGGAAAACGGCAGAACCATGTTGGCAGACAGTGTAAGGTACCAAAAGAACCTGAGTTTACTGGAGGCATACGGTAGCGTGACGGTGGTAGATGATTCGCTTAACTCATCAATTCACGGTACCGAAGCAGTGTTTAATGATTCAACAGGTTACGGATTAATCTTTGGTGAGCCTGTATTGAAGAAAGAGGACGACGAGGGGAGCATCATTACAATAACCTGCATGGACACCATTGAGGTTATGAGAGAGGAAAAAATAACGCGTCTCTGGAAGAGTGTGGTTATGACCAAGGATAGCCTCACGACAAAATCAGAACGTGCACTGTATGATGATACGGTTGAGACTTTGACTTTGACAGGAAGTCCAGAGATTCAATATGTGATAAGCAATACACGCGAGGATGCACCATCAATATTAACAACGGACTGTAATACATACGGAGACACTATAAGGGTTTTCCTGCATGAGCGAATGGTTACAGGTGCTTTAGTTATCGGCGATGCGACCAGCACCTCAATATCAACCGACAGCACAGGCGTTCTTTTCGACAGAAGTGTTATTGAAAGTGCTGAGATGAAACTCGATATGGATGATGACTTTATTTCGATTGTGTCCGCTGAAGGTACCGCGCAGAGTTATTACCATCGAAATTACGCTGAAACTAACGAAATATTTGTGAATACAGCCACCGGTGACACGCTGACCTTTTATTTCGATAAGGGAGAGATATCAAGCATGGAGATTACCGGTTACGGCGGCGGTCTTGGAAAAGGAAAATATTACAATTACGAAGAATGTGATATTCCGGCAGAACCGGACAGCGCCGCTATCGGAGAAAATGTATATAGTGAGCCATAAATCGTTATTGCAAAGGATTATTAAGGTTATGATTTTGGAGATAATCTTGATGAAACAACAGAGGAAAATATGACGGTAGAAAAAAACGAGGAATTCCCGGAGCTTTCATATACAGCGAGTGAAGATTCAATTGATGGGAAAATGGTACTCCGAACAGAAGGTCTTGTAAAAATCTTCAGCAGGCGCAAGGTAGTAAACAATCTTTCCATACATATATCACAAGGTGAGATAGTTGGGCTCCTCGGCCCGAACGGTGCAGGAAAGACAACGACTTTCCGTATGGTTGTAGGATTGCTGACTCCAAATGAAGGCAATATCTATCTTAACGATAAGGCTATCACAAAACGTCCTATGTACAAACGTGCGAGACTGGGTATTAACTACCTTCCGCAGGAGCCCTCCATATTCAGGAAAATGACTGTTGAGGATAATATCATGTCCATTCTTCAGACTCTGAAATATAAACGCCGCGAACGCAAAGCACGTCTCGATGAACTTCTGGAAGAACTCGGAGTCGCTCATATTCGCAGGAGTAAGGCCTACAACCTTTCAGGCGGTGAACGAAGGAGGGTTGAAATAGCCCGAGCCCTGGTGACCAATCCGAAATTTATTTTGCTCGATGAACCCTTTGCAGGGATTGATCCAATAGCTGTCGAAGACATACAGAATATCGTGGCTAAACTCAAAATGAAGGGAATCGGTATCCTCATGACCGATCATAATGTTAGAGAGACCCTCGCTATCACAGACAAAGCGTATATTATAGCTGATGGTGTAATTTTAACCGAGGGGGATTCGAATTTTCTTGCCAGTGACCCTGAAGCGCGCAAAATATACCTTGGAGAACGGTTCAGGATGTGATAATCAATGCTTGAATATGTGTTGTACAGGAGCGACAACTTCTGAGTTGCATGTATTAAGAGACTGATGCCAGATTCTGCCAGGCAATGAGAACTAATATGCATTTGAGAGATAATAATCCGGTGTTGTTACTATCATAAAATACCTTGAAGAATCATAAATTAAATTGTATTTTCAATATGTGTTTATTTATTTAAAGATTTTAATCATTTGACAATTTTGTGAAGGTGATATCTGAAGTATGCTGAGACTCGTTCAGGAAATGAAACTCACCCAGAAGCTGGATGTAAGGATGATCCAGTCTTTGAAGCTCTTGCCGCTCACCACTATGCAGCTTGAGCAGCGAATAAACGAAGAACTGGAATTGAATCCGATGCTTCAGGTTGAGGAAACACAGGAAAAAGAACCCGTATCCGTGGAGACTCAAAAGACCACAGATGAATCCGGACAGGTTCGAACCTCCTCGGTGGAAAACGAAGAAAAGGGAGATTTTACCGAGGCTGAGTGGCTGAAATATATGGAGCAGAGTTTTGACTACAGTTACGGTTCCCGAAAGGAATATGATCCCAACATCGAGGATTTTGAACCTGTTCAAACCTATACTGAAACACTCTACAACCACCTTATCAACCAGCTTGGAATGACTGTACGAAATGAAATAGACCGTGAAATAGGTGAATTCATCATCGGTAGCATCAATGAAAACGGTTTTCTTGAGCTTCCTGACGAGGTAATCGCAAATGATTTGAATGTTCAGATTGAGGATGTTCGCCGTTTAATCTCAATTATCCAGCAGTTTGACCCGGTTGGTGTGGGAGCAAGAGATCTCAGAGAAAGCCTCCTCATTCAACTCAAGGACAGGGAATATGAGGATTCTCATGCATGGAACATTGTAGATACTCACTTTGACGATTTTAAAAAGCGCAGGTTCAAAGATATCATACGAAACCTTTCGATTTCCGAGGAAGAACTTAAAGAGGCAATGACTATTATCAGCAGTCTCACTCCCAAACCCGGTGCAGTTTTAATTGGTTCCTCCAACCCGTCAATTATTCCCGATATTATTGTGGAAAGAGTCGATGGTGAATACGTGGTAATGTTGAATGACCACTACACGCCCCGTCTTTCTATCAGCCCCAGTTACCATAAGCTTCTTGATAAAAACGCCGGAACCTCTCAGGAAACGCGCAAATATCTGGTTGATAAACTGAACGGTGCACGGTGGTTTATCAATTCTATTGAACAAAGGCGGACGACCATACTGCGAGTGGCAAATGCCATTGTCGAGAGCCAGAAGGGCTTTCTGGAACACGGGATATCCTATCTCAAACCTATGACATTGCAGAAAATAGCGGAAATTATCGGTGTAGCTATCTCCACTGTCCAGAGAGTCACCACCGGTAAATACATCCAGACGCCTCAGGGAGTATACGAGCTTAAATATTTCTTCACCCAGCGCATTTCTTCTTCCGACGGTTCAGAGGATCTTTCAGCCAAGAGCGTTAAAGAAAAGCTCAGGTTGCTGATCGAAGAGGAGAACCATAAAAAACCCCTGTCCGACCAGAAAATCACCGACATTCTTAATGAACAGAGTATCTCCATTTCCCGCCGCGCCATAGCAAAATACCGTGACGAACTTCAAATCCCACCGGCACGTCTCCGCAAACAATTATGACACGGCATGTTCTTAGAGAGAACTTGGGGAGAGTCATCTGACCTTGATTATTCATGAATTTTATTGATCGATTGTCAGTAGGGGCAATCCCTTGCGGTTGCCCAAGAATGAAAATGTATATATGACAAGGGTAGGGGCAAGCCCTATAAGCGCTAATTTATGGCGTAATAATTAAGTGATTAATATCTGAATTTTATTATGAGCACTATACGTAAAAATCTAACAATAATAAAGATACACAGCAAATAAATCAGTCTGAACCGCTGATGGACGCAGATGTTTGTGATGACCATGATAAAAATTATTAAAAAAGGTAAAGTTTCGATTTTTATCATGGAAATCATTTAATCACAGGTATCAGCGGTTCAGACTTTTTTCATGTAATTTTATCAAATAATTCATCTATGCTTGCACCGGGATAATACTTTTCCCGCCACCCTTCCCGGAACTCACCCCCTGGGCCCCTCTCTTGCCCTGCAATAGAGGGGGGACGGTTGGGTGGTCATTACTTTGGTATCTCGTAACTTGCTACAAGGTTTCCTCTACTATCTTAATCTCCTCCTCTGTCAGCCCATAAAGCTCATACACAAGATTATCTATCTGCTTATCCGTTGCATCGATTTGACGCTTAAGAACTTCTTTATCGTGTGCGGTTTTTGCTTTGTTTAACTGTTTATGTAACGAGAGCATATTTTCAACAAGTTCAACCATGTGGTCGTGGCGGGATTTGTCTAATGGATCAGAAAAGTTAATTTTGCAGATTGGAAGTGACTTTAATTGTCCAACTTTTATTTGTGGAAAAGCTTCATTTTCTTCACTGTAAAATTTTCTTATAAAAAATGACATTAACAAACTTCCAAGTAAACCTGTTAAATAATATGCATTAAAACCATTTTTTTTAGGTTTTGTTATATATACTTGTTGATCAGCAATAGAGTTATTTTTTTCAAGTGTAATTACAAGTCTTTCTCCTAATATTTTTCGTGAATAAATACGTTCTCCTTGAAAAAATTCAGGTCGCCTTGGCTCAGCTAGCCAAGGACCATATTTCACAAATTCGTTTGGTATGATAGGAAAATAGCGTTTCAGGTCACGACCATAAATGAACGAAATATAACCTTCCTTCTTATTTATACTATGATAAGGTCTCTCATTGACATCTCTTAATGTTTGATATCCAGTTCCAAATGCTGTTTTTCCATATCCCCCAGTTCTATATGGATGAACTCCTCTTGTAATAATAGCAAAATCTTGAAGTCCAGAATTATTATTTTTTATTCTAAATACTAAATTTGAACTAATAGGATCAATAACTGTTGAAATTGGTCTTTGGCCATTCAAATATGTTTTAGTATTTTGTGTTGTTATTCCTTGAATTTTTCCATTCTTTATACTTTTAATTTCAAATATTTTTCCATAATATATTGTTTTTTTATAATGATATACAATAGTATCAACTGTTATTCCTTTAAAAACTTTTGAAATATAATCTGTAATACATAAGTCACTTGAATGTTCAAAAATAAAGGCTCTTGTACTTGAAGAATAAGTATTTGTAAGCCAAACATTTGGTACAATCTGACCAATATAACCATCTGTTTTACACAAAAAATATGCCTTTTCCATGAAAATTGAAAACATATCGAGTTGATAAGGTGAACTTTTATAATAATTGCCGAGATATTTTTTAATATCTTCGCTAATATTTAGAGCTTTCCAGTCACGACCAAATATATACGGTGGATTTCCAATAACAGCATCAAAACCGCCCGCTTTCATTATCTCCGCAAACTCCATATCCCAGTCGAACACATTTATCCTGTAACGCTCCTCCTCGTCGAACAAATCTAACTGCTTACTATCATAAAAATCCGGCCCGATGAGCGAATTCCCGCACTTTATGTTGCTGCTCAGGTTTGGTAATGCGCGCTCGTGAAACAGCCTGTACTGACGGGCTAACGTTTCTTCGTTTTCCCCTTCGAGCACCTTGAGAAGAAGCGAAAGTTTCGTAACTTCCACCGCCTGCGGGTCGATGTCGACACCGTAGATATTATTGAGCAGTATGTCTTTGCGCTCGTCGGTGGTCAAACGCCAGCCGCCGCGGTATCCCCTGTGTAACCTCGGTTTGCGTGATTTTGCCCATTTTTCGGGGTCGTTTTTTTCGTACCAATCAAGGTGCCAGTCCAGGAGGTACTGGTATGCGCCGATAAGAAACGAGCCGGAGCCGCAAGCGGGGTCGAGAATTCTCAGTTTTGACGCCTGTTTCGGTGTTTTGCCTTCAAGAAGCTTTCCGACAGTGTGTTCTACTATATAGTCTACGATATATGTCGGTGTGTAATAAACGCCGCCGGCTTTTTTGACCTCGGGCTTATTTTCAACTACAGCGCGGTGTGCCGGTGTGAGACGAATCACCTTGCCTAAAAACTGCTCGTAGACCTGACCTAAAATATCGGCGGGAAGAACTGAAAACTCGTAGGGGCTTTCCGGATAATAAAGGTTTTTTATTATATCTTTCAGTGTTCTGTCGTCTATTTTGAGAGAGGGAGTTATTTCGTCAGCGGGTTCGGAGTAGTCTTTTTCTGTCCTGAAGTGAAATAATCCTGAATTGTAAATCTCATCGGCACGATAAAAAAGTTGAAACATGCGATGATAGACATTAGTACCGTTCAGAAGGCTCATGAGTGTTCCGTAATCCTCGATCCCCCTGTCCTCACATATTCTAAGGAAAATAATGCGGTCAATTGTCCGTTGTACTGAGAAGTTCAGTTCGCGCCGTGTAAGAGCAGGATTGCGGATAGCTATGTTGCGGGCGAGTAACTCGCGCCATGATTCGATTTCCTTGAGAAAAATCCTGTCAACCTCGTTTGTGCCCTTTTTGATTTTTTTCGATTCGACATACTTATCGAATGAACCTTTGAGAATTTCTTCCTGGGAAAATATGGAAATCATCTCATCCCACTTTTGAGGATATTCTTTGTATGTACAGTAAAAAATGCGGGCTTTTGAGGCTTTGTCTGTCATAACAGGTTTAATGCGGCAGTCATATACGGCAAATTCCTCAAAGTCTGTAAGGATGCTGAGCGGGAGTTTTGCGGACCAGGCATAACGCCTGAGCTGATAAGCCGGATGAGTGTCTTCCCTTATATTTATCGACGGCTTTTTTGCCTCAAGGAAAAACTTGCGCACACCGCCTATTCGGAAACAATAGTCTGGAGCTTTAGGTGTGCCGCCAATCTTGATAGAATCTTCATGAATAACATCCTTATATGCCTCAGCATAACCATTTTCATTGTTCACATCCCAGCCAAGTGAAATGAAAAACGGATCGATGAATTCATGACGAACTTCAGTTTCATTGTAATTACCGGATTTGTATGCTTCGATATTCCGGTCGAAGCGTCCAATCAGTTCATTTGTTTTCTCCGGTATTGCCATTTAATCATAACCTGAAGTTATAGTTTGAATAACAAATATATAGAAAATTTTATCATAGGGCAATAAATCGAATTTTATAATATATTCAACCATATTTAAAAAAATGACTACTGAGCATAAACTGGCGAATTTAGATATCCAGAACAACCGTCGCCTTCCATCCCCGGGGAGTCTCTTTCACCCTGAAACGATGAAGTGTCACCGCTTTAATGTCCACATTAAGCTCATGTTTTTTAGGATCGATTTTTTCCCCGGACAGCACAGTATCGAGGGAGAAACGAGTGTCTTTTTGCTTGATAGTTAAACCTGACACTCTCATCAGGAGCGTTTCAGCGTCTTTGTAATAGAGAAGTTCTTCGAGCAGTTTAAAAAGCAGCATGTCAAGTTTATCTGATTCAAGATGTACCGTACGGTGCTCCTGTCCGGTAATGCTGTCAATATTTTCCACCATGACATTCATTGCTGCATCAGCGGCGGCGGTGAAAAGTTCTTCCTGTGTGTGCCCCCATGCCTCAAACGCTGCATCAGCAGCAGCTATATCCTCAAGATACCGGTACGGCATCTTTAACTCCCCTTTGGTTTGCTTATTTCAGGATACAGTCCTTTGAGCCTTTTTGTATGGGATAAGAAATCAATTATCCCTTAATGTTACCTATGGGTGTGAACCGGACAACACGTTTGCTGAGTCCTGCTTTTTCGGTGGCATCGACAACATCGTCGATATTCTTATACGCCTGCCCGACCTCTTCGGCAAGCCCGGAATAGGATGCGGTACGGATGTAAATACCCTTGGTTTCCATGTCCTTACGGAGCTTCTTGCCGTCAAAAAGCTTCTTAGCCTTCCGGCGGCTCATTGTCCGTCCACTGCCGTGAGCCGTGGTACAGAATGCCTGGTCGCTACTTTCCATGCCCGCCAGTAAGTATGAACCCGTTTCCATGCTTCCGCCGATGATTACAGGCTGTCCGATTTCACGGTAGACAGTGGGTACTTCCTTTCTGCCCGGACCGAACGCCCGGGTCGCCCCCTTACGGTGCACCAGTACCTCGCGTTCAACACCGTCGATGTCATGCGTTTCCAGCATTGCGGTATTGTGGGCGATGTCATAAACCTGATGTATACCGAGATCGTCAGGATCCTTATGAAACACGTCCGAGAAAACCTCACGAATCCGGTGAAAGATCACCTGGCGATTGACATAGGACATGTTGATGGCACATTTCATGGC
>JBHPFF010000037.1:0-24166 GCA_042572165.1 Candidatus Latescibacterota bacterium
ATATTACAAAGGCTACAACATTCATGACATAGCCAGTAACAATACTTCATATTTGGAGGTAGTATACCTTCTGCTTCATGGTGATTTTCCCACACTGAGACAGCTCAAAAGTTTCCGTAGGAAGATTGTACTGGAGATGCGTATCCCCACGCAGGTTGTCAGGATGATGGAGATAATGCCGCCCTCAAGTCACCCCATGGATGTACTCAGGATAGCAGTAGCGGCACTGGCACAATTCGATCCGGATGCCGGGGACAATTCTTACGAAGCAAATATTCATAAAGGTCGCCGTCTCATCGCACAGATTCCCGCACTTGTGGCGACACTTTACAGATTGCGTAACAACAAAAGAATCCTGTCACCGGATCCTCAACAAAACCTGTCTTCGAATATGCTTTATATGTTCCATGGGAAGTTGCCTGATGAAAAATCCTCAGAAGCGATGGATCTTGTTTTGCTTCTTCATGCCGATCATGGGTTGAATGCGTCAACTTTTGCTGCGAGGGTAACTGCATCTACTCACGCCGATATGCATGCTGCGGTGACATCTGCCCTGGCGACTCTGAAAGGACCCCTGCATGGCGGTGCTAACGAACGAGTAATGAAGATGCTCAGGGAAATAAATAATATTGATGAGGTTGAGGAGTACATTAACTCTCTTCTCGCCCACGGACAGCGTGTTATGGGATTTGGTCACAGGATATTCAAGAAGGAGGATCCCCGTGCCAGGCACCTCAGGCAGGCATCTGAAGAATTATGCAGTTTACGGGGTAATAAAAAACTCTTTGACATTTCACATAAGATCGAAAATATTGTTTTAAAAGCCAAGGGTATTTATCCGAACGTGGACTTTTATTCCGCCTCAGTTCAGCGTGCTATGGGTATTCCCGATGATTTTTATACGGCTATTTTCGCCTCGGCTCGAATTTCCGGCTGGGTGGCGCATATTCTCGAGCAGTACGGTGATAACAGGCTCATTCGTCCGACTTCGAAATACACAGGTGAATATAACCGTGAATTCATACCGATAGAGAAACGTAAAAATATTAAGAACAAATCCTGAAAAAGCATTTACCCCGAGTAATTACATCCTTCTCCTGGATCTTCACACGGCGCCGATTGCGGCATTTTATTTTAGATTACAGGTCGTTCCAATAATGGATGCTTACTGAATATTCCGTACTTGTGGATTGTTCTTGATTTTAATGGAGAAATAGACAAAACAACGTTAGTTTGTCTAAAATAGTGACAGTTTCAAAATGGATACAAGGTGCTTCTCAAATGTTCCGGAATTAAAACAAGCGGGAAACATTTGTTAATACTCGAGCGTTTAAACATTGTGGGAAAGCCTCTGGCGAATATTATGCTGCCAAAAGAGTCTGATGCAATTGTGAATATCTGTCATAACGACCGGGAAGAACCGAATTATTACACCACCGGTCGCTCGAAAAGGGAAAGATAAACCTGAAAGTAAATATTATTAACTACAGCTATTGATGTATTGTGAATTTGAACAAAAAGTCAGTACGTATTGTAAGAAGTATAGTTTATTCCCTGATAATGTCAAAAGTACCGTTCTTGTTGCATTATCAGGCGGTGGAGATTCTGTTGCCCTGCTCCATGTTCTGAACCGTATCAAAGATGAATTTGACCTGACAATCGAAGCGGCACACCTTAACCATTCCCTGCGGGGGGAAGAATCTGCCGAGGATGAAAACTTCTGCGTCAAACTGTGTAAAGACCTGGGCATACAGCTTACCGTGGAACGTTTACATCCCTGTGAGATACCAAAAAGCCCGGATTCTGTGGAAACCGCTGCAAGGAATACCCGCATAGCTTTTCTGCAAAGGATTGCTGAAGACCATAATGCAGAAAGAATCGCAACAGGTCATACGCTCAACGATCAGGCAGAAACCGTTATCCAGAGATTATTGAGGGGAACCGGTCCCTCGGGTCTTGTTGGTATTCTTCCAATCCGTGACGATCTCTGGATTCGCCCACTCTTGATGGTGACACGAGATGAGACGCGTGACTATCTCGAAACGCTGGGTATTACATTTCGGGAAGATTCGACCAATTCCGATACCTCTTTTTTCAGAAACCGGATTCGTCACGAGTTGATCCCGTCAATTAAAGAACACTTTTCTCCGAACATTACCGCTGTTATCGGGAGATTGGCGGAACTTTCAAGAATTCGGGAAGAATATCTTGAAAAACTGATGATGGACGCTTTCCGAGACTGCTGTATACTTGAAAACCGCTATAAAATACTTCTTGATAAAATTAAGCTTATCAATTATCATAAAGTATTAAAACAGCTGGTGGTAAGATATTGCCTGAGACGTCTTGAAGGGGCGGGACGTAACGCCGACATGGATGAGGTTACCAACACTCTCGATCTACTGAATAGTGAAAGTGGAACCATCGATATTACATCTTCACTCAAATGCGGTGCTGGCAAGAACACAGCGGCTTTTGTTATGCATACTGATCACTATGATCCGGTTCCACTGGAGCTTCCCGGTGAAACGGTTATTCCGATGGGAGGTGGCAGTATCATAACCGAAAAAGCGTCCACGAATACGTTAGTGGATGGCAGGATGACTGTTCTGGTAAGCATTGACCTTGCCCGTAAGTATGGCACGTTAACGGTCGGCCCCCTCCGAAGCGGGGAGTTAATGTCCCCCTTCGGCTTGAACAGGGAAGTAAAAATCAGGGATCTTGTTTCTGCCTCGCCCTTGCCAAAAGTTCTCAGGGAGTTGGCTCCGGTTGTCAGGGCTGGTGCTGTACCAATCTGGATACCGGGTCTAAGATCCTCAGAATATCTACGCATTCCCGATTATGGCAGCAGGCAGTCAATGTCCGGTGACATCCTGTATATGACTTTAAAAGACGGAATAAAATGGTTGTAATCAACCCTTATTTTCACATAACCAATAAGGAGAAAGTGCACATAGTATGAAACTAAATGAAGAACACAATCGGTTTGCTGATAAATCAGATAAAACATCAAATAGAAGATATAAACCTAAACCACGTCCTGACAGACGTAATCTCTTGAAAAAACGCCGCATAACCGGTCCGCCATCCTCCCCGTCTGGCAAACCAGGCGGTAAAGCCGGCTGGCCGCTGGGACACCGAATCGCATTTATCATATTGTTGATCATGCTTGGTCTTTTTTTATGGAAGCAGATGAATTCACAAACTTCCGGTTATATTAAAGTTACATATACACAATTCAATGAACTGTTAGAAGATCAAAAAATCGAAAAAGCCCTCATCCGCAACAGTACCCTGTACGGGGACCTTACCGCGCCCATACTTGTCGGCAAAACCGGAGACCGTATGTCGAAAAAAATCGAGGTTGAGGTCGGCATGTATGATTACGAGTTTGTGCAGAAACTTGTCGAGCAGGGTGTTGATTTCTCCATCGAACCGGGGAAAACATGGGTGAATATCCTGATATCTACACTGCCCTGGATATTTATTTTCGGGGTATGGCTTTTCATTATTAAACAGATGCAGGGTGGTCCCAAGGGTGTGTTTACATTCGGGAAATCAAAAGCCAAGCTCATAACCGAAGACCATCAGAAAGTCACTTTCATTGATGTTGCTGGAGTGGAAGAAGCAAAACAGGAACTCCAGGAAATTATTGAGTTCCTTATTGAACCTCGCAAATTTCAGCGGTTAGGCGGGAAACTACCCAAGGGTGCGCTCCTGGTAGGTCCTCCGGGGACTGGTAAAACCCTTCTTGCACGTGCGGTGGCAGGAGAGGCAGGTGTTCCGTTTTTCAGCATGAGCGGTTCCGATTTTGTCGAGATGTTTGTGGGTGTCGGTGCATCGCGTGTTCGAGATCTGTTTGATCAGGGTAAAAACAATGCACCGTGTATTATCTTCATTGATGAAATTGACGCGGTCGGGCGTCAGCGGGGAGCAGGAATTGGGGGAGGTCACGATGAGCGTGAACAGACCCTCAACCAGCTTCTTGTTGAAATGGATGGATTTGAATCCAACGAGGGTGTTATTCTTCTCGCTGCTACCAACAGGCCGGATGTTCTTGACCCCGCTCTTCTGCGGCCGGGACGTTTCGACCGCCAGATCGTTGTTGACTGGCCTGATGTCAGGGCGCGTGAGCAGATATTGAAAGTGCATGTCAAGAAAATTCAGACAGACCAGAAGGTGAATCTGGATAGTATCGCAAAAGGGACACCCGGTATGACAGGTGCCGATCTGGCTAATGTAGTCAACGAGGCTGCTCTTTTAGCCGCACGCCTTAACCGGAAAAAGGTTACGATGGCTGATTTTGAGGAAGCCAAGGATAAGGTGATGATGGGTGCGGCGAGAAAAAGCCTGGTGATAACCGAGGATGAAAAAAGGCTTATTGCTTTTCACGAAGCAGGGCATGTACTGGTTTCCAAGTATGTTACTGAAGCTGATCCGGTGCACAAGGTATCGATTATTGCCCGCGGCAGGGCCCTCGGCTTGACTCATTTTCTTCCCTCGGATGAGAAACACAACTGGTCATATAAATATTGTATCGGCAAATTAATCGTTCTTCTCGGGGGACGTGCTGCAGAAATGATAAAATTTACCGATATTACAAACGGAGCCTCAAACGACATAGAAACTGCGACAGGTCTGGCTCGCAAGATGGTGTGCGAATGGGGTATGAGTAAACGGCTCGGGCCTCTTACGTTTGGGAAAAAAGAGAGTGAAATCTTCCTCGGCCGTGAGATAGCCACCCATAAAGATTATTCCGAGGAAACGGCAATATCTATCGACCAGGAAATCAGAGAGATTGTGGAAACTTCACACCAAAAAGCCGAATCCATTATCCGGGAACATACCGACAAACTTGAGGCCATTGCTGCTGAATTATTGAAAAATGAGATTCTTACGGGTGATCAAATTGACAGAATATTGAATGATACTAATCCTGTTCCAAAGAAGCATGTATCATGGAGAAAACGTAAATTTTCTTCTGCAAGTTCTGGAAAAAAGAAAAAAGAGGCCGCCCCTGATGACACTCGGGCTCTCCAGCCGACCAATGTTTCATTAAAAACTCCCGGTGTGCATCAAGATCAGCAAAATAAGCAGGATGTACAACAGAGTAAAAAGTCATCCGACACTGAGGATAAGAACAAAAGTTCCAAAGATGATAACAACAAAAAAAATATTTCCAGCTCGAAGTCACCCAGAAGCAGAATGATTCGTCTCAAGACCGGCGGAAGGCAGAGAACGATCAGAAAGGCTCCTGCAAAAAAAATAAGGAAGATTAATTAGATTAGACGTTCACACGTTTGTTGGTATTGTGAATCGCTTTATAAAGACCGTACGATCAAAGTTAGACAGCATACCTGTTACAGACAGTGATGTGGTTGTTATTCAAACAAAATGAAAAACAATTTCGTTGGACATAAAAGGTACAATGCAGTTTGAGATAGGAAATACTGCGTTCGATTGCAACCGCACTGTGATAATGGGTGTTCTCAATGTCACTCCCGATTCATTTTATGACGGGGGGAAATATTTTGACAGAAAACGTGCTGTCGAACATGTTCTGGAGATGGTGGAAGAAGGCGCGGATATTATTGATATCGGCGGCGAATCATCCCGCCCGGGAGCTGAACCGGTTTTGGAGGAAGATGAACTCAAACGGGTGATTCCGGTTATAGAAGCTGTTGCCTCCAGGATTTCCGTACCGATATCTATTGATACCTATCGTGCGAACGTAGCGAAACAGGCGATTGAAGCCGGTGCCGGAATAATAAACGATATCTCAGCTCTCCGCTTCGATCCTCAAATGATTGATGTTGTTCGAAATAATGATGTGTCAATTATTTTTATGCACATGCTGGGCAACCCGCAGTCCATGCAGGTTGATCCGCGCTATGTGAATGTTGTTGAGGATATCCTTGGTTTTTTGAAAGAACGTGTAGCATTTGCTGTTGCAAAGGGAATTCCCCAGGCAAGAATTATTGTCGATCCCGGGATAGGCTTCGGCAAAACACTTGAACATAATCTTGAAATTATTAGAAATTGTGACCGCTTTCATGAAACCGGCTGTCCGGTTTTGATAGGGGTGTCGCATAAAAGTATGATCGGAAAAATAACAGGTTCCCCTGTCGAGGAGCGATTATGGGGAACCGCTGCTATAACCGCGTATTGTGTCATTAATGGTATAGAAATACACCGCGTTCATGATGTAAAAGCTATGCGCCAGGTCTGTGATGTCGCTGCTGCGATTTGTTCCTGTTCTTCAGTCAGCCTCGGGAGTTAGGCATGGAACTGTTCAAAATTGTTTTTTTACCTGTCGATCTTCTCGATATTGTGGATATCGCCATTGTTGCCTTAATTTTTTACGTTGTATATCTCCGGATAAAAGATACACGGGCAATGCAGTTGATAACCGGTCTTTTAATTATTTTGGTGGTCTCTTTGGTAGCCGGATGGGCTCGCCTGAAAGCCTTGAATGCTCTCTTTCTTTTCTTTAGTAGTGTCTGGCTGATTGGTATTGTGGTTATTTTCGCACCGGAATTCAGGCGGCTTCTCATTCACATGAGACCCTGGAGTGGAATGGGTTTATTTCAACGCCAGCAGGAGAAAAAATCTATTGAAGAGGTTGTTACTGCGGCACGGCGGCTTTCTGAAAATCAATATGGCGCCTTGATTGTCATGACGCGTAATACCCAACTCGGGGTCGTAGTGGATACCGGAACACAGTTGAATTCAGAAGTAAGCCATCAGCTCCTTGTTACCATTTTCACCCCAGGAACTCCCCTTCATGATCTCGCCGTCGTTATACGAAGTGATCGCATAGCGGCTGCAAACTGCCTTTTGCCCCTTTCTGAAACAAGAGATATTGATCGTGCTCTCGGCTCTCGTCATCGAGCTGCTCTCGGAATCACCGAGGAAACTGATGCGATTGTTGTGGTGGTCAGCGAGGAAACACGTGCAATCTCTCTTGCTGTTGACGGAAAATTAATTCGCAATCTGTCCCCTGCCGAACTTAGAAATAACCTTATACCCTTGTTAAGCTGAGGATCCGGCGTGTCGGTCAAAGAAAGAGCACCTGCCAAGGTCAATCTCGGTCTGAGGATAACAGGTAAACGAGCGGACGGTTACCATAATATTCTCTCTATTTTTCAAACGGTGGAGTTGTACGACGAGCTGCATATGACTGTATCACCTGAATCGGGATTGTCATGTGATCATCCCGATGTTCCTCAGAACGCAGAAAATCTCATACTCAAGGCTGAAGATATTTTAAGAACACGCCACGATATTACTTCACGGGTGCACTTTCGTTTAACCAAGCGGATACCAGTGGGTGGTGGTCTCGGCGGAGGTTCATCTGATGCCGCTGCAGCCATCCGGGGACTCAAAACCCTTTATGGCCTTGATATTTCTGATATTGTACTTATGAAATACGGGGAGGAACTGGGATTTGATGTTCCGTTCCTGCTGCGCGGCGGGACAGCGGTTGTCAGCGGCAGGGGTGAACGGGTAGAGTTTGTCAGTTGGCCGTTCGATTTCACATATGTTATTGTTTATCCTAACTTTGGTATATCAACAGCATGGGCTTACAGTAACCTGGACTGGCCGACAGATGATCCTGACGCTTATCAGTCAATGACCGTAAAACTCAAGGCAGGAACACTGGATTCCGGTAAGTTTTTCGATGTTTTAAGAAACGACTTTGAGGGAGTTGTATTTCAGAAATACCCCGTATTAAAAGAGATTAAAGCCCTTCTAACGCATCATGGAGCGCGGACTGCGATTCTCACCGGAAGCGGTTCGTCCATGCTGGGTATATTCGAGGAGGAAAAAGATGCCCAACTCTGTACGCAGTCATTAAAAAGTAGTTTTTCAAGCGTATTCATTGTAAAAGCACATACATGAATTGATAAACTCTTTATACCAGCTGCTTTCTATTCCGGTGAGCTTTCCAGAATATTCGTGAGCCTTTCAAGGCCATTGTTCACTGATTCGGTCACAGCTTTTGAGGATATTGTTGCCTCTGAGATGGAATCTATAACACCGCCGTCCCCGGTAAGCGCGATTGTGTCGGACAGCGATTTGCCTACGAACTGGCGAGGAAACCATGGTTCGCTTTCACTCTCGCGAATTTCGATGATAATATCGCCAATTTCCGGCGTTTCATCCTGGAAGATTATTTTAATACCCACTATTGTTATGTCAGTATCGACGCCGACCAGAGTCTTTATGTCCGATTGAAAACCCTCTCCGACTACAACAAATGCATACCCGCCAATTGTGGATTTTCCGGTATCAAGGTAGCCTACCCAGTATGGGAATCCGCTCTCTTCACCTTTGATTTCATATCCGCCCTCCATATCGGGGAGAATCCCGGCAATTAACTCATCAATAACAGTGATTTCTTCCTCAACAGGTTCTTCCTGAATGACGGGTGCATTGGGATCTGCTTTCTGGGTAAAAGTGCCGCCGCTGGTAATTTCCATAAGTTTTACCAGTCCGCTGTTAATGGATTCAGTGACTGCCCGTGAGGATACGGTAGCACCGGAAATAGCGTTAATATCTCCCCCATCCTTGGTTACTGCGATCGGAAATTTTGCGGATTTTTCCACAAACTGACGGGGGAACCAGGGATCACTTTCACCGGATTTTATCTCCTCGAGCTTATCGCCCAATCCCGGTGTCTCCCGCTGAAACAGTATTTTTGATCCGGTAATTGTCCCATCCGTATCAACACCCACCATAGTTTCGATGGCTTGGGGTGCATAACCTTTACCGTACGCAATAAATATATATCCGCCTGGCTTTCTCCTTCCGGCATCACTGTAACCGATCCAGTAGGTGAAATCGCTGTCTTCGACCTGTTTTTCAAAACCACCTACCATACCCGGAAGAACCTCGAGCATGACATTATCTCCCATCGCAGCGGCTCTATTAGCCTCGATGACAGGAGAGGTTTTTATGTAAACAAATGCAAGTAAAGAGCCGGCAACGAGTGTATAGATCATGAAAATAATGCCGGTTTTAATTATTTCCCACACCTCTTGATACCTCCACAAGGATAAATTTTAAATTATCAAATTACTTTAGTAATGGGGATTAAATTATAAACTAGAAATATAAAAAATATTAATGTGTTCTGCAATGGTAAAAAAGCTCTCTGACAATACCCTGTTTTGGAACCAAATTTCTTCGAACTGAGGATGTACGGATGTATTGTTAACGAATCACCTGTTACCGTTAACGAGGCGTTAAAAGGCTTCTTTTGGTATTATGTTGTCAGTTTTACTCATTGTGTTTTTCTCCTTGGGCAGGGATAGTAAAATTCTGATGATTTTTTATAATAGTATAAAATAAATATCCATCAATGAGCAACTTTGAAATGATAAATAGAATGTAGTCTGTAATAAAACGGAAAAACTTGTATACAAACCATTATTTACGTATATTTTAAATTTAAATTACTTAAACAGAGATCGAAATCACATAAATTGCTGTTACAGCATGGATATTGAAAGAGATATTTATTTTATGTCCCGTGCGCTTTCCCTTGCAGAAAAAGGCAGGGGGACAGCAAGCCCCAATCCGATGGTTGGCGCCGTTGTCGTACGTGACGGCATAATTGTAGGCCAGGGATATCACAGGAAAGCCGGAGAGGGTCATGCTGAGGTAATCGCGCTCCGAGAGGCAGGAGAAGAAGCACGGGGAGCAACACTTTATGTTACCATGGAACCGTGCTGCCATCATGGCAAGACACCGCCCTGCACCGATGCAATATGCGAAAGTGGTATCAAACGAGTGGTGTCCGCTATAAAAGACGAAAATCCTGTTATTTGCGGCAGGGGATTTGCACATTTAAGAGAGAAAAACATCGAAACGGCTGTCGGTGTTCTTGAGGACCGGGCAAGAAAACTCAACGAGTCGTACCTGAAATATATTACCCGGCGTATCCCGTTCGTTACGCTGAAGCTGGCAATGACACTTGACGGCAGAATTGCAGATTCCCGCGGGAAAAGCAAATGGATCACCGGACCCGGAACAAGAAAACACGTTCATCTTATGCGGTCGTGGTCAGATGCGGTAATGGTTGGTGTCGGCACAGTACTTGCGGATAATCCTTCGCTCACGGTTCGTGATGTTGAGGGAACGAACCCGCTTCGGGTAATACTCGATTCGCGGTTGGATACACCTCCGGATGCGCAGGTGGCGGCTGACTCCAATGTGATTATTGCCACCACTGAATTGGCGGATGAGACCCGGCTTGCTTCATTTAAAGAAAACGGGATTGAAGTAATGATATGTGATGCCCGGAACGAACGAGTGTCTGTTTCGAGCCTCTTGAGGAAACTCGGAGAACGGGAAATCACGAGTGTGCTTTGCGAGGGCGGTGGAATTCTCGCTGCGACACTCTTTCTCGAACGTCTTGTCGACAAGGTCGTGTTCACCGTTGCACCAAAGATTCTCGGCAGCGGAACAAATGCTTTTGAAAACATCGGGGTTGATTGTCTGGACAACGCTGTTGTCATTAAAGACAAAGAAGTTGAGTTAATCGGAGACGATATAATCATAACCGGATATCCTGAATATAAATAGGAATAATATACCTTAAATTTAAATTTTGAATCTTAAATTTTGAATCTTAAATTTTGAATCTTAAATTTTGAATCTTAATTATGTTTACTGGTCTCATTGAGGAAGCAGGAACGATCCGGTCGGTATCCCGCAGGGGAACAATGATCGATTTCACCATCGAGGCTCGGAGTATCCTTGAAGATGTGAAAATCGGTGACAGCATCGCCGTAAGCGGAGTATGTCTGACAGTTACATCGCTTGGAGATACATCCTTTAGTGTCCAATCTGTTGAGGAAACCCTTAAGAGAACGACCCTTGCACGATTACGGGCTGGGAGCATGGTCAATCTGGAACGCTCCCTTCGCCTCGGAGACCGTCTCGGCGGACACCTCGTTCAGGGACATATAGATGGTACCGGGCGGATAGTCTCAATGAGAAAATTAGATGGAAATGCCATCATAGCTATTGCTCCCCAACCAGGCCTTGATCGTTATATTGCGGAAAAAGGCTCGATCACTGTGGACGGCATCAGTCTTACCGTTACCCACGCAAAAAAAGGTGAGTTCGGTATATCGATTATCCCTCATACGCTGAAAGAAACCACACTTGGCATCGCCCGTGTCGGAGATTCGGTAAACCTTGAAACCGATATCATCGCCAAATATGTTGAGAAACTTATTAGTGGTGACAGGAGTTTAACACTTGATAATCTGAAAGACCTGGGATTTTAGAGAACGTAACCGGGGAATCCGGAGAAAGAAAATTATGCCTGATTTCAGCCCGATAGAGGATGCCCTTAAAGAGATTAAAAACGGCAAAATTATACTGGTTGTCGACGATATGTCTGAGGAGACAGAGGGTAATCTCATCATGGCGGCAGAACTCGCAACCCAGAAAGATGTCAGGTTTCTATCCCGTGAAGCCGGGGGCTTAATAGCGGTAGCGGGCACATCCGAGCGTATTGAAGACCTCGATCTTGAACTGATAGGATTGCGAACCAAAACATTGCGCGATACCCATTTTGGTGTTACCATAGATGCCCTTGAAGGAACCACCACGGGTGCATCCGCCGCAGATCAGGCAAAAACGATCAGGTTATTCGCTGATCCTGACGCAAAGGCGAAAGATTTCGGGCGCCCCGGCCATGTGACCACGCTTAAAGCCCTTGACGGCGGTGTTTTGTCGAGGGCAGGTCATACGGAAACTGCCGTTGACCTTGCACGGCTTGCGGGGATGGAACCGGCAGGAGTTCTGTCATTGGTACTGTCTCCGGACGGCAACGTGGCAAAATTGTCCTATTTGAAAGAGTTTGCACAAAAACATAACTTTACTATAATCTCTATTCGAGATATCATCGCTTTCAGAAGAATAAAAGAAAAACTGGTAGAATGTGTTGTATCGGTCAATTTTCCCACAAAGCATGGAGCATTCGTCCTCAAAATGTATGAAAGCGAGATAGACGACCACCATCACCTCGCAATTGTAAAGGGCAATGTTTCTACCGATGCGCCTGTGCTGGTGAGAGTACACTCGGAATGCCTGACCGGTGATGTGCTGGGATCGCTCCGCTGTGACTGCGGAGAACAACTCGCCTATGCACTCAGTCTTATAGAGAAGGAGGGTCGCGGAGTTGTCCTGTATATGAGACAGGAGGGCCGCGGGATTGGTCTGGCTAACAAGATCAAAGCATATAAACTTCAGGACAATGGAATTGACACGGTTGATGCCAATATCATGCTCGGATTTCCTGCGGACTTGAGGGATTATGGTATCGGTGCACAGATACTGGTTGACCTTGGGATAAAGAAAATCAAACTGATGACGAACAACCCGAAAAAAATTGTAGGTCTTGAAGGGTATGGCCTCGAAATCGTTGAACGGTTCCCTGTCGAAGTTCCCCTCAACCATGAAAACACATTTTACATGCAGACAAAAAAGGATAAAATGGGCCATATGCTCAGTATGAAGAAGAATTTCAATAAAACAAAGGAGAAAAACTGTGGCAAAAATAATTCAAGGTGATCTGACCGGAAAGGGCAAACGGTTTGCCATCGTCGTATCGCGTTACAACGAGCTGATAGGTACGAAACTCATGGATGGTGCAATAGACTGCCTGAAACGGCACGATGTTACAGATGACAGCATCACCATTTACCGGGTGCCCGGCGCATTTGAGATCCCACTTGTTGCGAAAAAGGCGGCAGCATCGGGTTCGTTTGATGCTGTAATTTGTCTCGGCGCAGTAATCCGCGGAGCAACACCTCATTTCGATTTTATCGCCGCTGAAACCTCAAAAGGCATTGCACTGGGCAGTATGGAAACGGGAGTTCCAATCATCTTTGGCGTGATAACAACCGATACTATCGAGCAGGCGGTGGAGAGAGCCGGCACTACCGGAGGTAACCGCGGGTTCGATGCCGCACTGGCAGCAATTGAAATGAGTAATCTAATTGATAAAATCGGTGAATAAAACGTGGCATCACGCAGAAAATCCCGTGAAACCCTGCTCAAGGCACTTTATTTATGCGAAAGCCGTGATATACCTGTAGATGAGGCATTTGCGGAAATGGAAGCCGCCAACCATCGTGCCAGGGAACAATCCTCTGATCCTGAAATGCTCAGTTTAAAACATTTCGCGCTGGGTCTTGACGAGAAACAGAAAAAGTTCGCCATGACACTTGCACACAAGATCGTGCGATCAAAGAATTCATTTAATGACAGCATAAAAACGGTTTTACAAAACTGGGATCTATCGAGAGTTTCACGGATAGACAGAATTATCATGTGGATTGCCCTTGCGGAGATGACTTTCATGCTCGACATCCCGCCGAATGTTTCAATAAATGAAGCAATAGAGCTTGCAAAAAAATACAGTTCCCGTAAAAGCCCGTCTTTTGTTAACGGTATACTTGACACCATAGCACGCAACAAAGGTATCATTTCCGATTCGGACAAATCTCACAGCAAGAAAGATGAAGGGAATATCGACTGAACTGTGCATACGAACTACTTTATATAGACAGGAACAACAATGAAATTTAACCTATCACATTTGTTTGCTCGAACGCTTACAAAAGTTTTCGGTTCCAAGCATGAACGCGATATAAAAGAACTCTCGCCTTATGTGGAAGAGATCAACAGGATTTACACCGGACTGTCGTCTCTTTCCGACGATCAACTCAGAGGCAAAACCGACGAATTTAAAAAGCGGCTTGACGAGGGCGAAACTCTCGATGATATAATGTGTGAAGCCTTTGCTGTGGTGAAAGAGACCTGCAGGAGGCTTCTCGGGGAAAAATGGCTTGTCGTAGGACACGAAACCACCTGGGATATGGTTCCCTTCAACTGCCAGCTCATGGGCGCTGTAGTCCTCCACCAGGGGAAAATTATCGAAATGGTCACCGGTGAGGGGAAAAGCCTCGTTGCCACCATGCCGCTCTATTTGAATTCACTCACCGGCAGAGGTGTTCATTTCGTGACAGTGAACGATTACCTGGTTAAGCGCGATGTTGAATGGTACGGGAAAATATATGAAAGGCTTGGTGTAACTGTCGGATATATCCTGCATGATATGGAACCTGAGGAGCGAAAGGCTACTTATAACTGTGATATTACTTACGGTACAAATAACGAATTCGGGTTTGATTACCTACGTGATAACATGGCTATCAGGATTGAGGACATTGTCCAGAGGGATTTCAATTATGCGCTGGTGGACGAGGTTGATTCTGTCCTTATCGACGAAGCGCGAACCCCTCTTATTATCAGCGGTCCTGTCGGTGTATCTACACACAAGTATAAGGAAATTAAACCCCTTATCCAAACAATCGTGGGCCAGCAGACACGGATGGTCAACGCAAAAATAGCGGAAGCGGAAAAGCTTTTAGGAGATGATAACGAATACGAAGCCGGAATACTCCTTCTTCAGTCAAGCCGCGGCACACCGAAAAACAAGCGGCTGATGAAACTTATCGCAGACCGTCCCGACCTCAAGAAACTTATTATGAATGTTGAGAATGATTACCTCCGCGACAAACGAATGACCGAGATTGATGAAGAACTGCTTTTTGTTGTTGATGAGCGTAATCATACCATCCATTTTACAGACAAAGCTCTTAACGGTATGCCTGCTGAAGAACGAGAGACATTCGTTCTACCCGATCTTAACGAGGCACTAAGTGAAATTGAGCATGACGAATCACTCACCGCTGAAGACAAGATTCTTAGGCAGGAAGAAATCACAGGTGTATTTGCACATAAGAGCGAGAAAATACATAATGCAAACCAGATTCTCAGGGCGTACACTCTGTTTGAAAAAGACCAGCATTATGTTATCCAGGGCGGAAAAGTCATCATTGTGGACGAATTCACCGGGCGTCTCATGAGCGGCAGGCGATACTCAGATGGTCTCCACCAGGCGCTGGAAGCGAAAGAAAACGTCCAAATCGAGCAGGAAACTCAGACACTTGCGACCATAACGCTCCAGAATTATTTCCGCATGTACGATAAACTGGCGGGAATGACAGGTACTGCCGAGACCGAAGCCGGTGAATTCTGGGAAATCTATAAACTTGATGTGGTAGTGATCCCCACCAATAAGCCGTTAATCCGGGATGATTATAACGATCAGATATACAGAACCCGCCGCGAGAAATATAACGCTATCATTCAAAATATCAAATATTTACATGACCTTGGAAGACCGGCTCTGGTAGGAACTGTTTCTGTCGATGCATCTGAAACCCTCTCCCGTATGCTCAAGATAGCCGGTATCCGGCACAACGTTCTCAATGCCAAACAGCATCAGAGAGAAGCGGAAATAGTTACGAATGCAGGAAAATACGGAGCTGTGACTATCGCAACAAACATGGCTGGTCGCGGTACTGATATCAAACTTGAACAGAAAGTCAGAGAAATGGGCAGCGATGATTCGGATAATCCCGGCGGACTGCAGATTATCGGCACTGAACGGCATGAAGCCCGGCGTATCGACCGACAGCTCCGCGGTCGTTCCGGACGTCAGGGTGACTCGGGTTCATCTCTGTTCTACCTGTCCCTTGAGGATGATCTCATGCGCTTGTTTGGTTCCGACCGTATTGCGGGCATCATGCAGCGGATGGGAGTTCAGGAAGGCGAGGTAATTACTCACGGAATGGTTACGAAAGCGATAGACCGCGCTCAGAAACGCGTGGAAGCTCAAAATTTCGCTATCCGCAAACATCTTCTTGAATATGACGATGTAATGAATACACAGCGTGAGGTTATTTATGACCTCAGGAATGCAGCACTTAAAAGCACAAATGTGCGCGAACGGCTTTTTGAGATGATCGAATCTGTTGTTGACGATCTTCTTGACAGATACACCGATTCATCAGGTTCACCTGCCGACTGGGATATGGAAGATCTAAAGACTGAATATGCCACCATTTTTTTCACACCGTTCACTCTGACCGAGGATCAGGAACTCACTTTTACACAGGAAGCTCTTGGCGATTATCTTGTAAAAATCGGTAAGAATTCTTATGTGCAGAAAGCCAACCTGATTGAACCTGAGATTCTTGCATGGAACGAACGTGTTGTGCTCCTCTCAACTATTGATGAACTATGGAAGGAGCACCTTTATGAGATGGATCATCTCAAGGAAGGAATAGGTCTCAGGGGTTACGGCCAGAGAGACCCTCTGATTGAATATAAGCGGGAAGGATTTGACCTTTTCAAATCAACGCTTAACCAGATAAACACCACCATGCTGAGAACCTTGTTCCGTGGTATTTCCGCACATCAGGTAGAAAAAGCAGAACGCAGCAGATCGAATCTTTCTAAAGCAGCCTCGACTTCCCATGATCAGTACAGAGCTTACGACGGTCAGCCATCCGAGGCAAGGCAGCCACAAAAACCCCGGGGGAAAGTTAAAACATTCAAACGAACTGATAGAAAAATAGGAAGAAACGAACCATGCCCCTGTGGATCAGGGAAGAAGTATAAAGTTTGCTGTGGCCGGTGACATTAATTTTTTCTTGTATTATTTTTCTTTTTTTTGTATTTTTTTAAATATGGGCGGGAATAGCTCAGTGGTAGAGCGCCACCTTGCCAAGGTGGATGTCGCGAGTTCAAGTCTCGTTTCCCGCTCCATTTTTTATTTTCCGAGACACCCTTTTGATGTCCCTTTCCCCTGCCATTTATGAATCAATTTATCCTTGTAGAAAATCAAATATTAGTTTGATTATATGTTTTTATATATATCGATTGAAATAACGTTAAATATATTATTCATTAAACTTTAGCAATTGGGGGATTTTTACTTTTTTTTATCTATCCCATCAACCCTTCCCCAAACTCACCCCTAACCCCCTCGCGCTTCGCGGCTCTCCGCTGCGCTCCGTGTCTTGCCCTGCAATAGAGGGGGAACTGGCTGGGTGGTCATCCCCTCTCTAATAGAGAGGGGACCTAGGGGTGAGTTATTGAAAAATAAGAGAAATCATAACAAATCTTCATTTTTGCTAAAGTTTAGTTATTCATAAGAGCAGTCCCTGTTGGTTGCTCAAAATAAAAGAACAGAGTCAAATTCTGATAAAATGTATAGATAATGGACAATGGATTAAATGTGGTAGAATCATTAAGGGAAAAACGAGGTGAAATGGATGTTTGATTTACATATTGGCTTGACTTTCAAGCAGTATTTAAATAAATTTCGGAAACTTTTTTATTAAGTCATTTTGAAAAATAGATTTAATTTGCGATATAAGGAGTAATTCCATGGGTGAGGGCAGGATTGTTCAGATTATCGGGCCGGTTGTAGATGTTGAGTTCTCCGGGGATGAAATACCAAATATCCTTGATGCCTGTGTCATCAAACGTGAGGATAAATCCAGGATTGTCATAGAAACAGCGATCCATTTGGGTGAGAATATTGTCAGGTGTGTGGCAATGGATACAACCGACGGTCTGGCTCGAGGGATGAAAGTCGAAAGTACCGGAGAACCTATCAATGTTCCCGTAGGACCGGAAACCCTTGGACGTTTAATCAATGTCATAGGGGAGCCTATTGACGGCAAAGGGCCCATTAAGTCTAAAACTCGGTACCCCATTCACAGGCCTATGCCAAGTTTTACAGACCAGAATATTGAAACTGCCATGCTTGAAACCGGTATCAAGGTTATTGATCTTTTGGAACCGTATCCGAAAGGAGGTAAGATAGGCCTTTTCGGAGGTGCCGGTGTCGGAAAGACTGTGCTTATTATGGAATTGATCAATAACGTGGCGAAACAGCATTCCGGTATTTCGGTGTTCGGAGGTGTAGGTGAGCGAACCCGCGAGGGGAATGACCTGTGGCTAGATTTCAAAGAATCCGGGGTTATTGATTCAACCGCTCTCGTATTCGGACAGATGAACGAACCTCCGGGAGCACGTATGCGTGTGGGGCTCACTGCCCTGACGCTTTCCGAATACTTCCGCGATGCCGAGGGCAGGGATGTTCTTCTTTTCATCGATAACATTTTCCGGTTCACCCAGGCAGGTTCGGAGGTTTCAGCGCTTCTCGGGCGCATGCCCTCGGCTGTGGGGTATCAGCCAACACTTGCTACCGAGATGGGTGCATTGCAGGAACGTATCACCTCCACGCAAAAAGGATCGATTACCTCCGTACAGGCAATATATGTACCGGCTGACGACCTTACCGATCCCGCTCCCGCCACAACGTTTTCCCACCTCGATGCAATGACAGTTCTTAACCGGGCAATCGTGGAGAAAGGTATATATCCCGCTGTTGATCCACTCGATTCAACATCCCGTATCCTCGATCCGAGGGTTGTGGGTAACGACCATTATAATACCGCACGTGAGATTCAGAATATTCTTCAGCGGTATAAGGATCTCCAGGATATTATAAATATTCTCGGAATGGATGAGCTTTCCGAAGAAGACAAGATCATTGTCCTGAGGGCGCGTAAAATCGAGCGTTTCCTCGGTCAGCCTTTCTTTGTAGCCGAACAGTTTACAGGTCTGTCAGGTCAGTATATCAAACTGGAAGATACGATCAAGGGATTTAAGGAAATCATCGAGGGTAAACATGACGATATTCCCGAGCAGTCGTTTGTAAATGTCGGTCCAATTGAAATGGCTGTTGAAAAAGGCAAAACGATTTTAGAGCGCAGCAGGTAATGAAAGATATATTTCAACTTGATATCATAACACCGGAGAAAATACTTGTCTCCGAGGAGGTCGAGTCTTTTGAGGCGCCGGGAGTCGACGGCGAATTCCAGATTCTCACAGGTCATACGCCCTTTTTAACCAGTCTCACTATAGGAACAGTAATTTTAAGAAAAACCGGGCAAAAGAAATTTGTGAGCATTTCCGGTGGGTTTTGTGAAGTTATGCCGGATAAAACCGTTATTCTTGCCCAAACAGCTGAATTATCAGATAAAATCGATAAAGTCCGGACTGAAGCCGCACGTGACCGTGCTAAAAAAAGACTGGAATCCAAGGATTCAACTATCGACACGGAGCGGGCACGGCTGGCACTTATGAGAGCATTAAACCGCCTCAAGGTTACCGGGATGAAATAGTCCAGATGATCCTGAATATTTTCGGTATTAATTTTTGCGTATTTTAATGACTAAATTCTTGTTTTTGTTTTATTCTATAACTGCCGACCTCACTTTTCCTTAACAAGTTTCCCTTGATTCATTTAAAAGAAATAGTATATTTTCTTTTGTTTTCCATTTGGCATGGAAACCTTGTAAAGAATAATAAATGGTTTTTAACAGTATTAGTACCATGATGATCTCGAAACATGACAGGGTTATATTTTTGAAAGAATTTCCGCTGCTTTTGGTAATGGGGGTATTACTGTGCATTTTGGTAAACTGCTCGAAATCGGTGCAGAAAGAGTCGGCGGTCGATACTCCCGGAGATCGCTATGTTTCAGGCATGCAGCAGCTTGAGCAGAATGAGCTGGAAAAGGCAGAGACTAATTTCGAACGGGCGATCAAACTTGAAAAAAAATCACCCTATGGCTATACTGGTATGGCATTTCTCGAATTGAGCCGTTCGCAGTATAAAAAAGCCTTAAAATATGTCGATAAGGCTCTCAAATATGACCGTGAATTCGTTGATGCCTATACTGCCAGGGGCAGAATTATCACTGTTCGAAAACGTGGGAACAAATGGTTTGAGGAAGCTCTTGAATCCCTGAAATCAGCCCTCAGCCTCGATCCCGAAAACCAGAGAGTTCTCTTCTATATGGGTGAATGTTATTTAAAAGCTCAACGGTATAGCGAAGCTCTGGACTGTTATTCAAGGGCACGTGGGAAAGAAGGAGCCTTTACCGAGAAAGCCGGAGAAAAACATGAGATTGTAAGTAAAATTATTACCCTCTCTCCTGCTTCTGAAAAAGGCGGATATATCGTTCTTGATGATAAAATTGACCGCTCAGATGTTTGTATACTGCTTATGGAAGAATTATCTCTCAGGGAACTGCTCAGGCAGTATCGTCCAGTGCTTTCTAATTTGATTTATAAAAACGATTATACATTGAGAGACCCGGACGAAAAAACTCCTCCTGACCTTGTAAGTCATGAGGTGAAATCCTCAATAATTGAGATTATTCAGCTCCGTATCCCGGGCCTTGATGTACTTCCTGACGGCTACTTTTATCCTGACAAGCTTATTACTCGTGCCCAGTTTGCCATGGTTTTGCAGGGAATAATGGTGCTATTGAAAGACGATGAAAGTTTATCCACAAAGTATATCGGTACGGAATCACGTTTTCCGGATGTACCTTGTGATTATTATGCCTTTAATGCTATTACGCTCTGTGTCGAAGAAGGCATAATGGATGTAAATCCTGAAGATCGGTTGTTCCATCCGGGCGGCACCATCAGCGGTGTGGAAGCTCTACACATATTACTCACCTTGGAAAATGTTATAGGAACCTGAAAGTCAACGGGGAAAACTTATTGTTGTTATAGTGGACAGGATACCGCATTGAACTCTATGCAAAACCATTCATAGTTCTTTTTACATGAAAGGAATGAAGAATATTTCCACTCATATTGATATATTTTTGTGACAGGGATAAAGAAAGCAGGACAGGCAGAACCAAAGAAAGGATAAAGCCATGTTGACACCGCCAACTCCGAATTCATCAAACAGCTTTACCCGCCGTGAGATATTAGGAATACCTCTGGCGTTTGCGTTTGCCGGAATTACCAGAGATAGTGAGGCTGCGGAAAGGAAAAAGATTGCCACTGTAATCACTTCCTACTGGCGCAACTCGCATGCCGATTGTTTTGTCACGCCCCTGCTTGAAGGCTATCCTTTTTACGGGAAGTTCCGCAATCCCCGTGTACAGGTAGTTTCCATGTACACCGACCAGGTGCCCGATAACGACATGAGCCGTGATATGGCAGCCAGACATGGTTTTACGATCTATCCAACTGTGAGAGAAACGCTTACTTTGGGAGGCAAGGATCTGGCAGTGGAAGGCGTTGTATTCATCGGTGAACATGGCAATTATGCCTGGAACATCAAGGGGCAGCATCTCTATCCGCGATACTGGCTCTACAAGCAGATTGTTGATGTGTTCCGTCAGTCAGGACGATCTGTGCCTGTCTTCGCTGACAAGCATTTCTCGTACGATTGGGATGAGGCAAAATGGATGTACGATCAGTCACGCGAGTTAAATTTTCCTTTGATGGCGGGAACGTCACTGTCGCTTGCCTGGCGCCGTCCCCCGCTGGAACTGGAACTGGAAACCCCCGTGGAAAAAGCTGTTTTTTCATTCTACGGTGGCAAGGAGTCTTACGGTTTTCATGCGCTTGAAGGTTTACAGTGCATGGTGGAACGCCGCGAGGGTGGAGAGACAGGAATTGCAGCTGTGCAGTACATTGAAGGCGCGCCTGTGTGGGAATGGACCGATGCGAACCCGTGGGCCTGGCGACTGCTTAGAGAGGGACTCTCACGCTGTCCGGAATGCACGCCCGGCTCCCCTTGTGAGAATGTAAAGATACCGATGCTCTTTATAATTGAATATAACAGCGGTCTCAAGTCAGCCGTGTATCTTCTAAACGGGCATACGCGATACGCCAGTTTCGCTGCCGACCTGCGCGGAAGCCCTGAACCGGTTTCCACCCAGATTTGGCTTCAGTGGGTAAGACCATGGGGGCATGCCTACCCGCTGGTTTATTATATTGAAAAGTTGATAGTGAACGAGCAACCGTCATACCCGGTGGAGAGGACACTTTTAACTACCGGCGCTTTATCGGCTTTGATGGACTCAGCATATAAAAATGGGAAACGGCTCGAAACTCCGCACCTGAATGTCGTCTATCGTGCGCAGAAAGAGTCGGTATTCGACCGCGGACAGGTGCCGCCCCCTGAGAAGGAAACAAAATAAGTTCAACGTTTTATCATGAATTTCGTGTGTTGCATTTTTCTTCGATAGCTCTGTCAGTTTCATGAAATCGCCCCGGTTACTTATGCTGCGATATTACTCGTACTAAAGATATATATCACAAAATTTATCAGGACATTTGCGTGAAAGTTATATCTGTCAAAAAAGGTTCACAGGCTGAAAAGAACGGGATTATTGAAGGTGACGACATAATCTCTGTCAACGGCTGCCCGGTTCGTGATTTTATAGATTTCATGTTTTATGGCTCGGAAAACCGTATCGAGTTGAAAATTCGGCGCGGTTCTCATGAGTTTGAAACTGTCCTTGACGGGTGTCGGGACCACGGGATGGAATTCGAGAACATGGATGTGAAACTCTGCGGGAATCGATGTATTTTCTGCTTTGTCGACCAGAATCCACCGGGAATGAGAAAAGAAGTTTATCTCAAGGATGAAGATTACCGGTTTTCTTTTCTCCACGGATCGTATGTAACGCTTACCGGATTGAGGGAATCCGATTTTAAGCGTATTAAAGAACAGCGCCTCAGCCCGCTTTACATTTCTGTGCATGCTACTGATCCGGCAGTGCGCAGAAAGCTCCTGGGGCTCCGCAGGGATGACAGTTTGATGGAGAAAATCGACAGGCTTATCGGTTCCGGTATCATCCTTCACTGTCAGATCGTGGTCTGTCCCGGTATAAACGATGATTCGGTACTTCTGCAGAGTATTCATGATCTCAGGGACAGATTCCCCGGAATACGTTCCGTGGCGGTTGTACCTGTCGGACTTACAAAGCACAGGGATGGTCTGTATCCTCTGAGACAAGCAAGTGTTGAACATGCCCGTAAAATCATAACCGCTGTTGATACGCTTCATGATGATTTTAAGGCGGATATCAAAGAAGGTTTTGTATATTGTGCTGACGAATGGTATATTCGTGCCGGAGTGGAAATTCCCGAAAGAGATTACTATGATGATTTTCCCCAGTTTGAAAACGGTGTCGGTATGGTGAGGGATTTTCTTGAGTCAGTGTCACAAATGAAGAAGCGGTTCAAGGGATTCAAGAACAATAACAGGAAATTTGTGCTTGTCACGGGTATTTCAATGTCCCGTTTTATCGAGGATTTTTCCGGCAAACTCACGGAATATTCCGGAATCCGGACACGCACGTTTACAGTTAAAAATAAATTCTATGGCGATTCCGTTACGGTTTCCGGGTTACTGACCGGATCCGATATCATTTCCTCACTGAGAGGGATACAGCCCGACGAATCTGTTGTGCTTCCGCCTAACTGCCTTAATGAATCGGGAGTATTTCTCGATGACATGTCACCCGGGGATATTTCTCAAGCTCTTGGCGTTGAGGTTGCCATGGGAAGTTATGATCCAGTGGAGACTTTTAAGGGATTACTTGAAGATTCTTAAAAGTATTGGGAAGTTATATTAACGAATGACATTATCAAGGATTAATCCATGAGCATTCCGATTGTAGCCATAATCGGCCGCCCGAATGTGGGCAAATCGACACTTTTCAACCGTATTATCAGGAAACCTCTTGCCATAACCGACAAACGTCCGGGTGTGACACGTGACAGAAATGCGATTGAATTCGAATGGAACAGCCGGCGGTTTATGCTTGTCGATACCGGAGGATTTGTCATTTCGAGCAGGGATACTATGGCTCTGGCGGTGACCGAACAGAGCAGCCTTGCAATCGAGGAGGCGGATGTCATCCTTTTTCTTGTGGATGTAAAAAGCGGGATAACCGATCTGGATAATGAGGTTCGTAATGTGCTGATAAAAAGTAAAAAACCGGTTGTTCTCGGAGTGAACAAGGTTGACGGTGCCCGTGATGAAAGCGATATCTATGAATTCTACAACCTTGGGCTCGGTAATCCGTTACCCGTTTCAGGCAGAACCGGTAGGGGCACCGGTGACCTGCTGGATGCGCTTGTAGAGGTGCTCCCCGCGGAAATCGTAGAAGCAGACGAGGGGATTGATATCCTGAAAATAACGCTCATTGGCCGGCCAAACGTCGGAAAATCCTCAATAGTCAACAGTCTAACCGGTGAAAACACCGTCCTTGTAACCGAAACGCCCGGAACCACCCGTGATTCGATCGACACGCTTCTGACTGTAAACGGGCGTAACATTATACTTGTCGACACTGCCGGATTGAAACGGATTACAAAACTGAAAGAATCCC
>JBHPFF010000038.1:0-23836 GCA_042572165.1 Candidatus Latescibacterota bacterium
GAGAATATTCAGCAGATAATTCAGAAAATGAAAGATGGTGGGTGGTTTTAATGATGATTATTATAAATTCAGTTAAGGGAAATCCTCTTGAAATGTAGATAACAACAATAAATACTTAATATTATATTCAATAATATCGAGTTTTATCATAATGTATATCGCAAAAACATTATATAACATGTTCATCACCTCGATACAACCACTTTAAGCGCTCTTCAAACCCCTATCTCGCCTTGGGCAATGTCCCTTGAAGATGAGACGAATATATAACCTTGGAAAAGGAGGCTTGAAAAGACAGTTGCTATTCCTGAAAACTACACCTTAAATTTTAACTATAAATGTCCAACTTGTTTTGACGACATACATATTGAATCAGGGGGCTTTTCTCTAAATGTACAGATAAAAAATACTTCTCCATGAATATCGAAGGTATGTACACCTTCACATTGTTAAAAACGTGAAATAGTTTTTATTTCTTCGACTTAGATATCATATTAAAACTACTGTCAGGACAGGAGAAATGGGAATTAACTCTCTCTGATAATTTAGTAAATGAGTTCAGGATGCTTGAAGACATAAACCTCACGACTCTAGGAGAACAGTATTTCAGTTTTTCCGCTTAACAAGGGTGCAAGAAAGTTGTTATCAGGATTAACAAAGATTGAGTTTGGGTATAAATAATAAAGAGTTTTGACTTGAATAGAGTAATATAATATGCTTCAAGTCATGTTGTGAAAATGAATATAAATATTAAACGCTCAAAGATTTCAGTATGAAATATCAGGACAGCCGCATAAATAAATCTTTAATATTAATTCCCCATAAGAAAAAAACGTTTTTCTTTACAGCTTTAGTGTTATTAGTCATAACGGTGATTTCTCCTATCACTTTCGCTCAAACATATTCTCTTTCAATCAAACCCAGCACATTGGGTATATTAATAGAAGGAATCAGGTCATTAAGCCCGATGTTCGATGCGAGGATCGGTTTTGCCTATTATACCTATAATTACTCTGAAAAGGACAATATTGATTACACCCTGAATACAGACATAAAGACATCTGCTGTTTCCGCTATAATTGACTGGTTTCCACGTAAGTCGATATTTCATTTATCAGCAGGTATTATGTATAACCTGAATGGCGCTGATGCGGTATTGAAATCGAAAAATTCGCACGAAGTTGGGGGCAGAATATACACTCCGGCAAAACTGGGGAATCTTTTTGCCAGAGTTGAATTCAATAAAGTGGTTCCATACTTAGGAATGGGTTTCGGTAATGGGGATGGTTCACATTCGGGTTTTACCTTTGACATTGGTGCATTCTATCAGGGGCCGCCTAGAGTGAAGTTAAGTGCCGACGGTTTACTTAAGCCATCCACCGAACAGGCACCTATAATAGAAGACAATATATCGTGGTTCAAACTGTATCCGGTTGTCTCCTTCGGCTATATATACAATTTCTAACCCGTGAGCTTAGAAGTATGAATCCCATAACAGTTGTTAAAAACACTGCTACTATCATAACTCTGTTAATAATTACAGCTCTCTTTAGCTGTGATATAAAAAGCCCCACCGAGGGATTGAAAGTTCTTTTCAACGAAGATCCACTCACCATCATCGTAATAGAAGTTGTTGACACCAAAACAAACAAGCAAATAGTCACCAAACCACCCGACAATATACAAATTACCATATCCGGACCAGATAAAAACGCCATTACCAACCTGACTGAATCTCCTAAGACATCGTTCGTATCCACATCTGGTTATTTCAATTTCGCAGTTGCGGACGATTTCCCAATTTCCTCCGACCATCCGTTTTCGATTACGTTGATGGTAAGCTCCCCTGACTATATTTCAATTAGTAAGTCAATTACGTTGACCTCGACAAAAGGAGAATTCTACTCCATTGCCGTGGTGAAACGCGATGCACCTCCGGAGGGTGCCTTTACCTCAACGAACAATGAAGGTGCAACGAGCACTGACGGCAAAGTAAAGGAATCTATTGTAATTGTCAGCGATCCTGAACCATTCACCAATACTGGAGTGAACGTAAACATTCCCGAGGGAACAACCATTAAGGATGAAAATGGAAATGTTTTAACCGGAGAATTAAAAACTGAAATCACCGATTTCAATGTCAAGTCAGAAGAAGCCCTGAACGCTTTTCCCGGGGGTGTATTACCGAAAGTGTCCAACAGGTTAGGGGAATTGGACGATGTGATTTTTAAGCCCGCTGCTTTTATCTCGTTAGATATTACTGACACTAACGGAAACAAGGCTAATACGTTCGACAAACCAGTCGAAATAATTATCCATATTCCCGGCGATATATACAACCCGGAAACCGGTACTCTCATAAAAAAGGGCGATATCCTTCCCATCTTTTACTATGAAGAAGAAAACGCTTTATGGATGTATCATTCAGACCAGACGATATCGGGATCCGATGAAAACGGGAACTATGAAGTATTCTTTACCACCACCCATTTGTCCTACTGGACAGTAGGCTGGGAGGACAAAACCAGTGAAATGTGCGACCAGGGTATTAATATCCATGTCACTGGTGGATTCACCACTGTAGAGATCAAGGTCAAAAATCTTAGCGACGATGCTTACTTTTCCTCCATAGGTAATAGAATAAGCTCCTCCGAGCCCTATTACAGTATCTCTAAATATCCCAGAAGCATTCCGGTTGCTATCGAAGCGTGGTATGGGACAGATCTCGTCGGCGTTGTCGAAGTCGAAGATCTCTGCGGCGAGGACGTATACCTCGAAGTGACTATTCCGGGTAAGGCGGTAGTGTTCAGTGTGGAAGTGTACGACATTAACGATCCAGAAAAGAGAATGAGGCCGAATCGAGCAATCTACATTGACGACAATGGTGACAGGAAATATGTCGGGTATATGATGGACGGGAAAATAACCGTGTATGGATTGGAAGAAGGGATAGAGTATACATGCTGGGTATACCACGAAGGAACATGGTATTCCGATACTTATACGGTGAACGAAAAAGAATATGCCGAGATCAAAGTTGCTGTGGAACTTTGAAAGCAAGTACCTATTTCACAACATTCATCTTTACTCTTATTCCATCCCAGATAGAACGAATAATACTTTAAATTTGATATGGTGGAGGCGGCGGGAATCGAACCCGCGGTATAGTGTACTTATGACCAATTTGTATTTAATAATAAACGAGGTAACATCTTATATATAATCATTATACCAATCTTCACTGTTAATCATGGTTTTTCACATTTTATCATGTTTTTGTCCTAAAATACTCCCGTATAGCTCCAGTAAAATTCATCAAATTTCAATGAAATATTTCACTCTCACGATGATATTGCATATTTCCCAATATTCCAATTTTCTGAGAGAACATCATTTTTATTACCTGAATTTATTAATAATTTTTATCATAGTTTGAAACGCTATATTAGGCTCTGCTTGCTGGTTTATTGTTCCAGTTAGATAAAGATTCATATCAGATATATAAAAAGCAACAGAACCAGTAGAACCACAATGGCCAATCATATCAGGGACTGATTGAAACGGTGAAAGAATGCGGGGTATATAGAATTTTTGTATACCGATTCCATATTTAAAGGGAAAGAAAATGTTATTCCACTTCTTCAATTCGTTCAGTCTTTCTTTTGGGAAAAAATAACCGTTGAAGAACGCTTTTACAAATGTCATTTGGTCCTTTGCGGTGGAAATAATTTCATTTTGAGTAGAGTTGAGAAAATGTGGGATATGTAACTTTGTCGATTTATAATAAATAGGAACAAAAATTTCGTTATTTGCGTCTTCATAAACATAAGTATTAGGTAGGCTTAGCTCTTTGAATATATTTTTCAAAATAATACTTACAGGCTCTCCTGTAATGTTTTCTATGATTAAGCCTAAAATTTGATGGTTTGTATCAATATATTTAGCTTTGCCTTCCTCCCCGGGAGGAAAGTGTGTGTTCATTCTTTTTACCTCTTGAATCACTTTTTCAATAGGCCATGGTTGGTCAATACCAGCTTCAAGCTCAGTCATTGCCCTTTTCCCGTTGGCTTGTTTATCGATCAGATAACAAGGCAGCCCGGAGGTCTGAGACATCAAATGGACAATAGAAAGATCATTAGAATAATCCTTACCTTTATGTATATGTAATCCCCGTACGACTTCATCAGGAAGATATTTTGATATCTTATCATGTATATCCAACTTATTATTAGCATAAAAATTCAGAATTATTGAAGAAACAAATAACTTATTTATGCTGGCTATATAGTATTGACTATCTTCTTTCATATTTCCGAAAGCACTGATTAAATCAATACTATTGTCTCCAGATGATACATAGAAAACAGCTCCGTTAATATATTTTCTTGTAACAACATTGCTTACAATTTGATTTAATTCAATTTTTGAAATTATCTTCGGTTCGGCACTTCTGGCCATGGATAATGTTTCGTCAGGCAGCAAAACGGTTCCCATAGCCGCGAGTGAAACCTTGCCCGCTTTTTCCAGAATTGATCTTCGGCTGACAAGATTATTACTCATTTTTTATCCCTTTACAGTTAAAAGCAGATAATCTGTAATATTAAAGAACATGCTTTTCATTTTATTATCTTCTTATATTCTATCCCTAATTTATTCATTCGGTTTCTTAAAGTATTCGCATTTATACCCAGCAGTACTGCTGCTCCATCAGGGCCATGAATTTTACCGTTTGTTTTTGATAAAACGCGACGAATATGTCGTGAATTCATTTCATCAAGATTGTATGTTTCAGAAATATGATCTTGAAAAACAGCATTTCCTTTATTCAATAGCAGATTCATGTCATTGAATCCTAACGGCCCTTTCGGATTAAGAATGAGCTCTCGTTCAACAACATTCTGCAATTCACGGACATTACCCGGCCAGGAATATTCCATCAGCAAATCAATTGCACCGGGTGATAATGATGGAATATCAGGTAATTTCAGCTCTTTTAATTTTGACGTTATAAAATGTTGTAGAAGTGCGGGTATGTCAGAAATTCGCTCCCGAAGAGGCGGAATCAAGATAGGAAACACATTCAACCGGAACCATAAATCCTCACGAAATTGTTGTTCCCTGACCATTTTTTCAAGGTTACGGTTTGTTGCAGCAATAATTCTTATGTCCAGGAGAATTGTTTTCGTTCCACCTACCCGTTCGATTTCTTTGTTTTGTAAAACATTTAATAACCGTACCTGTGCCTGCAGCGGTAGTTCCCCAATTTCATCTAAAAATATCGTTCCGGTATCCGCCCGTTCAAATCTTCCCCTTTTTTGAGAGAATGCTCCGGTAAATGCGCCTTTCTCATGCCCGAACAGCTCGCTGTCAATCAGCGTTTCAGGTATTGCACCACAATTGACCTTAACAAAAGGCCCTTCACTGCGTGATGATGAATAATGAATGGCATTTGCTATCACATCCTTCCCGCTTCCGGTTTCACCCAGAAGCAAAACCGGGCTGTCCAATGCGGCGACTTGCCTTGCTTTGAACAGAACTTCTTTCAGCCCAAAATCAGCACCAATAATCTCATCACCAGTGAGGCGTCGAAGTTCACCATGAAGATATCGGTTATCATCGGCCAATAATTCTTTTAAATTTATCACTTCACGATGTATTAATGTGTTTGAGAGGGCCACGAAAAATGGTAATTTCAGTGTGGCAAACAGTTTTGCATGTTGTTCATCATAGCGGTTTTCACCTTTCGCAAGTATTACTAACGTCCCAATCACGAGATCTCTTATTATCAGTGGCAAGCTTAATGCTGAGGACATGGGTTCATTCAGTGCCTTGAGCATACACTTGGTCACAGGTTCTTCAAGCGGATTATTGATGACAAGAGTAGACGGCAGTTCTCCTGATCTATAAATCTTAGCCAGTTCCCTCATTTTATTTTTTGCTGCATCATTGAAAGGCACAAATAGATTCAATTTTTCACCATTTTCTTTATCCGCCCGAGCGATAAGGTGCATGGAATCAAGGTCACCCTGGTATCTTTGAAGATAGATTTTGTCAGCAGGCATAAATTGAGATAAATATTGAATACAGTCACGCAATCCTTCCTCAATTTCCAGATTTCCGCATATCCTTCGTGTAACCTCAAAAAAGAAATCTCTGTCAAACAGTCTGAGTTCATTGCGGTGCTTGAGTGTGTTGGAAATGGCCACTGAAAACGGTTCTTTAAGTAGCGCGAACAGTTGGACATCCTTTTTACTGTAGCGATCGTTTCCTTCAGCGAGCAAGACGAGTCTTCCAAAGGCCTTACCCTGAATAATAAGTGGCAGGTTCATGGCTGAAGATGTAGGTATATTAAGTGATTGAAGCATGCACTGGGTGACGGGTTCCTCATCAGACCTGTTCACTACCTGAACAGGTGGGATATTTCCTGTTGGACACACCTTCATCAATTCGATCAATTTTTTATTGGCAATGTTGTTAACTGGAATCAGTTGATCCATCCGTTCACAACTTTTGTGATCGGCTCGGGCGATTATATGCATAGCGTTTAGATCTCTTTCATACCGCTGCAGGTAGATTCTTTCGGCAGGCATATGTCGGGCAAGATACTCGATACAGTCTTGTAGCCCTTTCTCTATATCTAGATTGCCGCAAATTCGAAGTGTTGCCTCGCGAAAAAACTTATTCTCGTCCATATGCCTCTCCAAGTTTCATAATTTTACAGTTTTCTTATATGTCAAATGTATAGCGAATTACCAAATATGGCAATGTAAAAATACCATATATGGTATCAAGGCAAGCATATAATTTTCTATCATGTTGTTATTACTGATGTTGCTATTTTGGCACATCTTTCGCTCTAATAACAGTCAGAGATCATTTAAATTTAAAAAATATGAGGAAAGAAAATGAGATGGTTAGAGATTATCGAGTTGCGATCCGCTACATCAAAATGGAAAAAAATGGCAACTCAAATAAAAAAGATGATAACTGATCTGAATAGGGATACAGGAAATCATTCATTGACAGCATACAGTCAAGCAATGATAGAAAACGATTTCAGCATTCATCTGACGCACGAGTCATGCAGCGTTGAAAAAAACGGAAGTAGTCTCGGTTTGCATTTGGCATCAGTATTACGGGAATACGGCATGGTCAATCACAGTGTATGGATCGAATTGTAAAATAAGATTCAGGACATCAGGAGGAGTCATGAAAGTAGAAGAACTGGATAAGTACGGTGCAAAACTCGAAATGCCGAAAGAAGCTATAAAAAAACAATCCAAAATAATGCTGAGCGCTTTACGAAGGCAATTCGGTTTATGGGGGATGCTGAGTGTTTTCGTTGATACTTATTTCCTCCATAGACGCCTAAAAATAGAACATCCGGAAACACTAAAAAAAGCTATTGCTCTTGGGAAAGTAGTAGAATCGGAGCTCTTTATTTTTTCAGCCATGTATTTAGCATTGGCGAAAAGGCTCGGGAGAAAAGAAGCGTATGACTTTTTCAAAATTGAAATTATGAATGAAATTGCGAAAATTTCTATGCCCTCGTTGTATCAACTTGAAGATTTGAAGAAATGTGACGGAGATATTTTTGAAAATTTCAAGAAGATGAATATTGCCATGTTTGAAAGGACAACAAAGGATGGCACATGGTTGATGGAAAAATATGAAGATGAAAAGGATAAACTCACAATCAAAGTCACTACCTGTACAAACGTTGAATTGTTCAATGAGCTGAACGTACCGGAGCTTGGTAAATTCGGATGTGATCACGATATAGCCGGATACCCTGTTATAGAAAAAGATGTGGATTGTGAGTTTCGCAGACTTTGTACAATTGCAAATGGTGATGGATATTGTCTTTTCGAATTTTATCGCACAGGAACGGCGCCGGATAATGCGCACCTGAATATTTAGGAGATAAAAATGCAGAAAGTCCTAATTGCCGGCTCCACCGGATATCTCGGCAGATATGTTGTGAAAGAAGCTAAAAAACAGGGATACTGGATTCGTGCTCTCGTGAGAAACAAAAACAAAGTGGATGGCCTTGAACCATATATTGATGAGGTTTTTGAGGCAGAAGTTACCAGGCCGGAAGCTCTGGTAGGTATCTGTGATGGTATCGATTATGTAATTTCTTCTATTGGAATTACCAGACAGAAAGATGGTTTGACCTATATGGATGTCGATTATCAGGGAAACAGAAATCTGCTGAATGAGGCAGTTCAACAGAATGTTAAGAAATTTATCTATGTGTCAGTATTGAATGCTCACAAGATGAAGGATTTGAAAATCATTCAGGCCAAAGAGAGATTTGTCGAGGACCTGAAAACCTCGAATTTGGATTACTCTATTATCAGGCCTACAGGTTTCTTTTCAGATATGCTCGAGTTTCTAAGAATGGCTAATAAGGGGAAAGTCTACCTCTTTGGTAATGGTCAAAATGAAATTAATCCAATACATGGAGGGGATCTGGCAGAAATATGTGTGGATGCAATCATTGAGAAGGAAAAGGAGATAAACATCGGTGGACCTGTTGCATATACATATAAAGAAATAGCAGAACTTGCGTTTAAAGGGTTGAACAAACCTGCAAAGATATCAATGATGCCCATGTGGATGATTAGGTTAGTTCTACCGATTATCAGGACTTTTAGCTCATCAAAAACGTATGGACCTCTGGAATTTATGATGTCAGTTATGACTATGGATGTGCTCGGTGAGTTATATGGGAAATACAATTTGAAAGATTTCATCTTGGAAAATACAGTTAGGGTTTAGGTAAAGAATTTAACTCTATACATAAAATGAGATAATCATAAAAATTAGGAAACCAAAGGAGAGAACAATGACAAGAACATACAAGATTTTGACTATACTCGGAAGTCCTCATGACAGGAAATCGAACACCCGAGCATTAGTTGACGACTTTGTTCAGGAAGTGGCCAATGCCGGACTTCAACTCGAGCATCAGGTCATCTCCCTGGGCCGTAAAACTGTATTGCCATGCAAAGGGTGTTGGAATTGTACCCGCAATAAACCATGCCCTCAATCTGCGAAGGATGATTTGGATGAGATCAAAACAGCTATGATAGATTGCGACATGCTCATCATTGCCTGCCCGGTCTACACCAACCAGATAACAGCCCAGTTGAAAGCATTGTTCGACCGGCTATTCACCTGGTGCCATATCTTTCCACTTCTAGGTAAGTACAGCCTCTCTGCCTGTACGACAGGCGGCGATGGTATTGAGAAAACAAGTGCCTTCATAGAAAAGATGCTTGCCACATATGGTACGTACTCGTTCGGCACAATCAGTAGCAGAGGTGGTTTCACCCCCGGTTTGTTTCCTCTACGTGGCATTGCCCGAGAAAAATACCGTAAACTTGCCAGGCATGTAGCAAGTACACTTATTGAGGGCAAACGCTTGTCGGTTAACGCAAAGCAAAAGAAGATGTTCAAAGTGATGAAGCGCAAGATGATGGGCATCCATACTGTCAATTATATCCTAAAAGGCAACGCGAATAGTCATCCGACTCCACCATGGTTATTTCTCAGGTTGATCAAGCGTTTCATAATGAAGTTTAAGCTGAGCGATAAGGAGCTGCAAACATGGTCCGAACTCCTCTCTTTCGAGCTGGATTGGTGGAAGGACCGCGGGTGGCTCAACACAAGATCCTTCAAGGATCTGGTAAAACGTCCGATCCCCGACAACTTTGATGCACGTCGGCGCTTGCTCCGGGAGTACGGTATGATCGAGCACTCGATGCCTAGCAAAAGCACAGTCTGCAGCAGTTAAACTATCAAAAGGAGAGGTAAAATGGGAAAGAATACTAATAGTATTTGTACATGGGATGAGCAGGCAGATTGCTCAAGGTGCAAAATAAAAGGTAAATTAGCATGTAAATGGGACAAAAAAATATTACTCGGTTTTCACGGAATAGCCTGGCCGTCAATTATCACATCAGTTTTTGGTATGGTAGCTATTGGATTAATGACTGGTGTATGGTGGCCGCTGATAACTTTTGGTGTATATTACTTCTTAATGTTTGTGATTTTTGAAATCCGATTTCTTTGCAGTCATTGTCCGTATTATGCAGAGGAAGGAAAAATACTCCATTGCCATGCCAATCATGGCAGCTTTAAATTCTGGCGTTATCATCCCGAGCCGCTGAATAGATTTGAAAAGTTTTTGATGTATTTTTTGGTTTCGACAATGTTTTTCATCTTTCCGCTATCGGTATTGGGTTACGGCATTTGGTTCATTTCTGTAAATTATGAAGCGTATGGATTAATTGCGCTCATGGGTATAATCGGAATTACAATTGGGAATTTGGTATCGTCAAGTTCTTTTATTATTATGTTGAAATTGTTCTTTTGTCCCAAATGTGTGAATTTTTCGTGTCCGCTTAATGAAGCTCCGAAACCGGTAATAGATGAATACTTGAGAAAGAATGAAGTTATGCAAAAAGCCTGGGAAGAGTCGGGATGGCAATTGGACTAATTCAAAACTGGATAAAAAATAAGAAGTAATAAAAATGAATCATGAAAGACTTACACTCTTTAAATCTTTGAAAGTATTATTTGCACGAATATTCAATGGATGTGTCCATTTTTCGAAAGAGTATGCAGGAAAAACTCTATTAATGGAAGATGGAAAAAAATTTCAAGTCATCAGAAATCTTAAAATTGTTCCAAAGCAAAGCCAGGAAAACGCAGTCGCAGTTTTTAAAGTACGATTCAAATTTTCCGGTCTTCCGCTTGCTGTTAACAAACGTCTTTCAATGATTCCGGCGCCTTTTTTGACGGCTATGCAGGGTTTCCGTCAGAAAATCTGGGCTGTATCCGATGACGGGTATTTTCAGGGAGTATATCAATGGGCAAGCAAAGAATATGCAGAAGCATATCCAGACTCTTTCATTTTCAAGGTGATGACAAAGCGTTCTGCCAAAGGCACATTGTCTTATGAAGTCATGCCTGAAATGCTTTTGATAGACTATATAGAAAATTTAGTCCAGTAGCTATGTGTTTTTAAATGACCGATAAATGATGTTATTTAATGGGTAGTGAACCGGCTTTTTTTAATCAAACTACTTAAAGGAGCTTAAAATGAACACAGACAACCACCTGTTTCTAATGAGAAATCTTTACATTGGGCTGCTGGCGGAAACGATGGCCCGTTATGCAAAAGCCGGAATTCTTAATGAAATAGAAAAGGAGAAAAAGACATTATCACTGGCTTCAGGAGAAAAAAACGCACAAATGCTTGGCGTGACAAAACCTGAAGAAGCATTTACAAAACCAGCATCAATTGTCGATTGTGCGTCATGGGAAATTTCTATAAATAGGAATGGTTTAAAAGCAGTATGTGTTGGATGTAAACTGGCCGCAATGTGTAAAAAACTTGAAACACCATCCCCCTGCCGCATGTACTGCCTGAACGCAATAGAAGGGATGATAAAAGCCTTGAAACCGGAAGCGGTATTTAATGTAAAATCCACGCTTTGGTCGGGAAAAAACTGTACTGTGAGAGTTACTTGGTAAAAAAAATTGTACTATGACAATTGACAGGTTTAACATTTAACAAATCTTTGGAGCATGACGGGAAACGTCTGGGGGAAAACAGTATATTTAAAATAGAACGAAATAATTGTAAATAAAGGAGTCTTTATATGTTTAAAGAACTAAAAGAAATAAATTTACGCCCTTCACCTTTTCAATTTTATACAGCTAATGAACTATGGGCGGATGAACATACTTCAGAACAGATGCTCTCGTACCACCTTAACGAGGACATTGATGTTTCGTCCAGAAATGCGGCGTTCATTGATCGTTCTGTGGAATGGATAGTTTCCCGCTTCATCGTAGGTTTGGAAACAAAGATCGCCGATTTCGGCTGCGGCCCGGGATTGTATGCTTCGAGGCTGGCTAAAATACATGCGGATGTGACCGGGATAGACTTTTCGAAGAGATCGATTCAGTACGCTCGGGAAGTAGCAGCCCGTGAGGGATTGTACATTAATTATATAAACCAGAATTACCTGGATTTCGAAACTGATGATCGATTTCATCTCATTCTGATGATCATGTGCGATTTCTGCGCACTCAGCCCCACTCAGAGAAATAAGATGTTGATGAAATTTAACTCAATTTTGAAACCGGACGGTTCTGTCCTGCTTGACGTGTATTCATTAAACAGTTTTAACCAGAAAGATGAATCCGCAACCTACGAAATAAATCAATTAAATGGGTTTTGGTCGCCAGAGGATTATTATTGTTTTGTAAACACATTTAAATACGATGAAAAAAAAGTGATTCTTGATAAATACACAATAATTGAAGAGTCACGAAATCGTATAGTATATAACTGGTTACAGTATTTCAGCAAAGAATCTCTTATCAAGGAATTTAAAGATAATGGATTTAAGGTAGAAGAAGTATACTCTGATGTTGCAGGTAAAGCCTTTGCGCCTGAATCGGCAGAAATTGCGATTGTTGCAAGGAAATTAGAAATTTAAAATTGCCACAGGTAAAATATTTGAGGAGATCACAAATGACAAAACACAAGTACCTACCGGTTCTTTGGTTTTTTCTTGGATTTGGAATTTTTATGTTTTGACCTTGCCCCCGAAAATTGTTCCGGTTATTATGTTATACCAGCTCTAAACAACTGCTGATAGACTAACTTAAGAAGTGGACCTAAAGATGGGGGTAGGTCACCATCCCCGGAAAACTTGCGGCAAAGGGATCAATCTACAAGACAGGTGAGGAAACTATGGAGTTCAAGGGTCTCAGTGTTGTGGATGGCTTACCTTGTTCCATGAGAGGTTTTGATTGGGGAGAGTGTTATTTGACCATGTACATTAAGCCCATGCCGCTTATGAAAGTGAAAGTAGCAGGAGGTTCTCATTGTCAGGGTGACATCTATCTGAACATGAAATCCTACCGAGTGAAGCAGCTCACAATGACGTTATCGGAAATGGTACAGGTAAGTATGTTTGGACTACCGATTACCAAATCGGCCCCTCTGACGCATCTTTTGATAAAGGATTTGAAAAAGGATGAATTTGACCTTGTCCCCGAAAACTGATACAGTCATAAAGTTAGTCTTTGGCCATAGACTTGGATTCACATAAGATTTGCGCAAGTTAAACCAAACGTTCAGCACATAAGGAGATTCTATGCGCAAAGGCAAACCGAGTAAGACGGCTCGTAAGGTTGCTCTGAATATTGTCACTCTGGGAGCGAAACCCGGAATGAACGAAGTTCTTCCTCCCGGAATTGTTGAGACTACGGCAGAACTCCTTGTTGCTTCCGGTGTAGTTGGCGCGACTGGGATTCGGTGGTCCCGTTCCCGAAGAATGGTTTCCGTTTACGAGGCGTTCGACTGGATGATGCGGGGGCAGTTTGAGGCCTTTGGGCACAGAAAGGCGTTCTGTGAACGCCAGGTAAGAGAAGGGATTGGTGCAGGTGCCACCCAGGTTCTTGTCCTGGGAGCGGGATACGATACGCTTGGGTGGCGGCTGGCACCGGAGTACACGGGCGTCAACTTCTTTGAGATTGATCATCCGGCCACAGCCTGCCTCAAAGCAAAGGGAATAGAGCAGATGGGGCAGAGGAATAATCTTCATCTGATTGCAGAGGACCTCGGTGAAAGCAAACTAGTGGACGTTCTCAGCGTAAACAGTTCATGGGACAGAACAGCGCAAACCGTCATTGTAGCCGAAGGTCTGCTGATGTATCTACCTTCCCCGGCCCCCCGGGAGTTGTTCGGCCAGTGTGCTGCAATCGCCGGTGCCGGAAGTCGGATCGCCTTCACCTATATTGGCACCGGTGCTGATAGCCGGCCTGATGCCGGCCGTTGGACGGGGCTGGTCCTGTGGATTCTCAAGGCAAGCGGAGAACCGTGGCTCTGGAGTATACGACCTGAGGAACTCGGCGGGTTCTTAAAAGAGAGTGGCTGGGCAGACGCCCCGGCTTTGGTGGGGACAAAAAATAGGCACGGTGTGGAGTTTCTGGGTGTTGCAACGAAATGAGCGCGCAATACCAACGTCCGGAATCGCAGAACAAGACGAATCCAACATATTTTCGCTACTGCGCCAATTGCTGATTTAACCATTATTTGCAAAAGGAGTTATACTATATATCAGAAAATAATAATTATAATTTGTATTATTCTCAATCTAATTACTTACTCGACTGAAGTTAAGGCTTTGGATAGAGAAACCATCATTAATAATAAATTTAACGGCCTTTGGACTGGGGAAGGTAAGATCATTGTTACTTGGTCCGAAAAGAAATATATTTCCTTTGAACTTCTGATTGATGAAAATGGAAATGTGAACGGTACAATAGGAGACGCGATAATACATAATGGCAAATTAAAACATAACAATATAATATACAGACTTTTAGGCAACAAAGACTATATAATTGATGTGAAATTATCAAATTTTCTTATTGAAAAAGAAAAAATTAAAAGAGAGTCAATCCGGATATTTCTAGATTTTAAGAATCCTTTTTTTATTGGAGGTTTTCATTCATCAGGGAGCATATTTGGAGGTAAAGAAAAAATGAAGTTTTCGGGCACTAAAATAAAACTTTCTAAAAATTAGATTAAGAAATATACTATATGATAATATTGTGCCCTTGCCTCCAAAACTCGGTGCCAGGACTAACTTTAGAAGTGGTTCAAAAGATGGGGACAGGTCAATTTAAACTGGAATATAACATGTCGCTAAAAACCAAATGGATTGAAATTTTATATAATGTTGCGACAGGCAGTAGAAAAATCCGAAACTTTTTTACACCTATAGGGGCGCTTTTCTACTGCATATTGACATTTTCATTTATCGTTGCAGCCTTACAAGTGGATAGATTATTTGGCATTACCTATATATTCCCAAGACCGCTTTCTATCATTTTAGCTTTACCCATTTTTTCGTTTGCTTTGTTTTTTATCGGATGGTCGGTTCTAAACTTTCTTCGAGCAAAGGGTACCCCAGTTCCTTTCAACCCTCCACCCCAATTAGTCACGACAGGTCCATACGCCTATGTGCGGAATCCAATGCTGACTGGCGTATTTGCTCTGCTCTTTGGTTTTGGTGTATTGCTTGGTTCTGCTTCTCTTCTCGTTGTATTCACACCACTTTTCATTATTATTAATGTTTGGGAACTAAAAGCTATTGAGGAACCAGAACTCTTGAAACGGCTTGGTGAAGTTTATTTTGAATATCGAAAAAGGACACCTATGTTTTTTCCGGGCTTTGGTATAATATTTAAGAGGAGAAAATAGCAATTTGTATAACCTGTAAGTTCAGCAGACAGGCAAGGTGGTGAATGGCATCATTGCCCTGCCTGCAGCTTACTTCCGCGTTAGCAAAAATAACTGATAAGGGAAATGGCTTTGCCTGAAGCAGCTCTAAAAAAAGATAGATCTAAGATATTAATCGCATGCACAATTAATATGCTAGCAGTTTCTACTGTATTTATGACGCAATCAATTTTTTTAGAACTTTCTGAATCCTTTAAAATCGACATCACCCAGGCACGGTTTTCATTCAGCATTGTTTCATTATTTTACTCCGCCGCCTTTTTTTTCTCGGCCCAGCCGCTGATAAATTTGATCTACCAAAAATTGCCACAATCGGGCTTTTTTTGCTATCTATTACGGTTTTCTGCTCATCTTATGCGGCAAGTTTTAGTTTGTTTATGATGTCCATGGCTTTCATGGGAATTTGCGCCGCATTAATTCCGGCATCAATGTTCCCGCACATAGCGAAGACCTTTCCGGAAAATAAAATCGGTATATATGTGGGATCAATTGTTGCCGCTGGAACATTAGGTGTTATTTTCGGCAGAGTTGCAATGGGCTTTCTGACATCCATTATCGGTTGGCAGTTTTCATTTAGAATTGTTTCTTTTGTTCTTTTTATTCTTTCAGCGTTAACTTTTCTTTCTCTTGTTGAAAAGCATGATGAAAAGTCAAAAAATCATCATAAGTTAACCATGTTATATGCAAATTCAATACGGCTATTATTCAATCCCAAAATTCTATCACTACTACTGGCCGGATTCAGCCTGTTTTTTGGATTTCTCGGAATGGTTACTTTTTTAACATACAGGCTGATAGCACCTCCTTTTAACTTTTCATCGGGTGAGGTAGGCTGGATAAGTTTGGCAGGAATTACCGCACTAATTGCACCCTTTGCCGGAAATCTTTCTCAGAAAATTGGAACTTACAAAATTATATTCTCGGGTTTATTGGTTTGTCTGTTGTCTTTCCAGCTTATGGGCTGGTTCCAATCAATTACATTAACCGCATTAGGTTTACTATTGCTTTTCTTAGGTGTTTACACCTGCCAGCCGGTAGTGTTTTTACTCGTTGGGCAAAATGTACCAAAAGAATCTATAGGAAGCGCCTCATCTCTTTACATTTTGTTTTGCATCGGTGGTGGAAGCCTTTCTTCTATTTTTTTAGGTCCTATTTGGCGTTCGTATGGCTGGAATGGCATTACCACACTTTGTTCTATTTCACTGTTGATATCTCTATTAATTATGTCGATTATCCGAGTCTGCCAAACAGATATGAACGAGATAAAATGACCACATCAGAGTAATCTTGGAGGAAATTTATGAAAGCGATTGTATGCACAAAATACGGACCACCGGAAGTTCTTCAGCTTAAAGAAGTAGAGAAACCATCTCCAAAAGACAATGAAGTCCTGATAAGAGTACACGCAACCACAGTAACAACTGGGGATGCGAGAATTCGTAGTTTCACATGGGCTCGCTGGTTCTGGCTCCCCGGGCGAATAATGTATGGTATTAGAAAACCAAGAAAAAATATCCCGGGGAATGAACTAGCTGGGGAAATTGAATTAGTAGGTAAAAACGTCACACGATTTAAGAATGGTGACAAGGTCTTTGGGATTTCCTGGGGAACCAGCTATCAGAGTGCGACTGCCGAGTACAAATGCCTCTCTGAAGATAGGATGATTGCAATGATCCCGGCCAATATGACTTTTGAGGCAGCGGCCGCCGTTCCTGTCGGGGGACTGACAGCATTACATTTTCTCAGAAACTCAAAAATTCAGAGCGGACAAAAAGTTCTCATCTATGGTGCTTCCGGGAGCGTAGGTACATTTGCGATACAGCTTGCCAAGTACTATGGGGCGAAAGTCACTGGGGTATGCAGCACCGCGAATCTGGAATTGGTAAAATCTCTGGGAGCAGATACGGTCATTGATTATACAAAAGAGGATTTTACCAAGAACGGCCAGACCTACGATATCATTTTCGACGCGGTAATAAAGACGACGTTTTCACGTTGTAAAAGCTCACTCAAGAAGGGAGGACTCTTTCTTACGCTTGATTGGCCTCTTATTCTAGCACTATGGACTTCAATAGTTGGCACAAAGAAAGTAATTGTTGGAATAGCAAAGCAAAATCCTAAAGATCTCATCTTCCTTAAAGAGCTTGCCCAAGAGGGTAAGTTAAAATCGGTTATTGATAGATGCTATCCGATAGAACAGACTGCTGAAGCGCACCGGTATGTCGACAAAGGACACAAAAAGGGGAATGTAGTTATAACTTTGGAGCATAATAACAAAACCTGACAACGCACCACACCCGACATCTATTCAGCTGCACTTCAATGCGGAAGGTGAACTTGATTGTTAGGCAGCGATAATATGTTTTTGGGAAGTTTACAGTTAACAAAATACCCTACGGACCAGGTTTTAGATTTCTTATTTTAGTCCGAAAAAACAATGTCAAAATTACTCTCAAATTATCCCCGTTTAATCCCGCGAGTATTTAGCGACAAAATATGTTAGCCCTAACTGATTGATAATGAAGATAATAAGGATACTCCAATTTTTTTAGGACGTGAGAATCGAATCCGCGTATTTTTTGTAATTAGTAATTTTTAGATGAAGACCTCATTTTCATAATTTAATTAGCTTACAAACTGAGCAACTTCCGCCAACATTCGGTTCTCCCCCCTGATAAAAAAATAGGGTTTTTAGCATTTTCCTTTTGTAACTTTTCAAGGTTGGAGCAAAGATTAAGATATATAACGTTTCAGATGGCTAAGGTTGCGATAAATGAAAGGTTATTTGCCGAGATATTGTCTCGGATAGAACGATTACGATGCTGTGCAGGTTAACAAAGAGCCTTTTGGTATAAAACAGGGGATAGCTGTCTCTCGGTGGTGATCTTCAGTGTGATCCATTACATGCATCTCAACATATTCGACTCTTTCACAGGAAAAAACCTTGTTTCAATTGTACGAATATCATAATTTGAACTTGTTTCCAGAATAATTCGGGGTTATTAGATCTTCTGATTTTGATATGGGGAAAGTCGGTTTTAATGATTCCGCTTAAGATAATCAAATTCTGTAAGAAACAAACTGTTTATGTCGAAAAAGCTGAAAAAACGCTTGTATCAATTTTGAAAATAGATATGTTTTTATTGTTACGAACAGATGAAAAAAACACACACGAAGGGTCAATGAAATCACAAGAACGAATTTTCGCGGCGCTGCAACGCAAACAACCGGACCGTGTCCCCGTTTTGGAATTAATCATCGACGAGAAAGTGGCCCGCGCAGCAGTACCCGAATGCCGTGATGTCGCCGATTGTATGGACATACTCGATATGGATGCGGTTGGCTGCGGCCCTGTCTTCAAGACCATTCGAGAGAATCCCGACGGTTCATATATCGATGAGTGGGGCGTGCGGTATAAACCCGGGCCGGAAGCGCTTTCGCATCCTATGGGCGGGCACATTACCACAATCGAAGACGCGAGGGCATACACACCTCCCGATCCCAACGTACCTTACCGGCTGGGCGCATTGCACGACCTTGTGAAACGGTACAAAGGCAAACGAGCGATATGTTTCCACCATCGTGCCGCATTCATGTGGTCGGCTTACCTGATGGGTATCGAGACTATCCTCATGAACTTTCTCCTGTGCCCCGAAATGGTGGAAATTGTCATGGACAAGGTGCTTGAAGCGAATATGGCGATAGTGCAGAATGCTATCCATGCCGGAGCTGAGGTCGTCATCCTCGGTGACGATTATGCGCACAACTTCGGGCCGCTTATGAGCCCTGAGGTATTCGGGAAATTCATACAGCCGCGGCTCAAACAGATGATCGACATGATCCACGATGAAGGCGCTTATTGTATCAAACATACGGACGGCAATATATACCCGCTGCTCAACATGATTGTCTCGACGGGCCCCGATGCGGTCAATCCCATTGAACCGGCGGCCGGCATGGAGCTGAAACGTGTCAAGGAGCTCGTAGGCGACAAAGTCTGTATCGCCGGTAATATCGATTGCGGACATTTGCTGCCTCATGGTTCCGAACACGATGTGCGGGAAGCGGTCCGTCAGGCAATAGCGGATGCTGCCGAAGGAGGTGGCTATATCGTCACATCATCGAACAGCATCCATTCATCCTGTAATCCGAAGAACCTTATCGCAATGGTCAATGCGGTTCATGAATTCGGTGTATACGGTCTAATATGAGATTTTTATGACCACTTAAACATTCCGCACCAAAAAAGAAGAAAACTAACCTAAGTGAGCTAAGTATTTTAATAACAATGGTGAAGCAAAGGAAACAATTTGCGAACTATAAACCTATAATTTTTCAAGAGATCTAATATATCTGATATAGTTGAGGTTTCAATCGCTCCGGCACATCCTCAGTCCTGTCCGTATATACCGGGTTCAGGGATTGCAGGCGGTAGTGGACAGCCTCCTTGAACACTCAGTTTGTGCGCTTGAGTGCATCAAGGTAAGCATTAATCGGATGAATCAGTTTTCTACTTTCCCTTGGCTTCATAAACTTAAAGCGGATCCTTCATCACAACCAGGTTTACCTCGCTGACTTCAGATAGTTCTTTCTTCTCTGCCACAGTCCTGATCTTCAGTAGTTTTTTACCTTTTTTACTCTGTATATCTTCAACGGGGATGACACCCACAATGTACAGATTACCATCCCGGCCAACTTCCATCCCCTGGCATGTTGTAGGGTTACGTCCATCCTGAAGAACAATCGGTCCATGGTTGGTATAATGCCGAAGAGGAATATCATATGTTACCAGAGATATGAGCTTCTCATCCTCATCATTGTAGCCGCTAACATAGTAAACAGTCCTGCCGTCAGATGACAATTCGAACGAAAGGCAGGGCTGGCTGAATTCACCGGATTTCTTAGCCGGTCCGGGGGCAATGCGGTCAATAACCTCAATTTCACTTTTTTGCGGATCATAGGCAAAGAGGTACTCCGCGGGATTGGTTAGACCATAAAAACGGGAATCGTAATTATTCCACCGAATAGCGCGCCATGATACTCTGCTGTTTTTAGCTTTTAGTACGGGAAGCCCTAAACTGGGTTCCTCAAGTGTTTCTATAGTATCTGTTCGGTAATTGTAACAGTTGATTGTTTCATCCATATTAAACCAATATACATTCCCCGTACGAGGATCAATACCAAGCGAACGCGGTACTGAACCACCACTTTCCTTGTTGGTTTTACTGTCGAAGAAATGACCGACAACCGATTCGCCAAACGATTTCATAGTACCCGTTTTCAAGTCATAGTAAACGAAGATTGCTTTAGGCCAGGTAAGCGCATACAGCCTCTGCCGCTTCCGGCCCATATTCATGCTGACCATACCCTCTTCAGCCACACCGATACCGAAATCTTCAAATTTCCCCGTGACAAGGTCATAGCTCATGAAGTGACCACCTGGATAGGGATCATGATCTTCGCTGCCAAGCCGATCATAGCCAACATGAGTACCAAAGTAAAGTTTCCCATCATGCTCATAGAGGTCACCGTGCACCTTGCCCTGTGGAACGGTCTTAGTCGGGTCTTCGCCGAGAACTTTGCCAAGATCCGCCACAGTACTTACTTCATCTGTCCGTGGGTTATATCGAAACATATGGGCATTTATATTTGGATGATGATTGCAAACAACATAATAAACGTTACCGTCTGAAGCATGGACAATCGCATGGTAGTTCGCATCACCGGTAAATCCGCAGTCTATCATTTTTCCCTTCAGTGAACCAGCTTTGTATACCGTAGCGGGGACATCTTGGCTAAATGATCGTGCGGTAAAAAAGCACACTGACACTGCAAAAATAATAATGTTTCTCTTGATATTGTGAGAAGGAATAGACATAGCTTATGCCCCCATATTATGATGGATGAAAAACACTTTAATCCGAGATTCCCCATATCAAATTCATTTAAGATTATGTATATGTCCCATTTTCCAGTTATTTCATCAACACCATCTTCCTCGTCTCACTCATCCCATTCGCCAATAAAGTGCAGAAATAAAGTCCGCTTGGCATTCCTGTTACATTCCATATGACCGAATGATAGCCAGCATTTTTGTGCTTACTTACGAGCATTTCAACTAACTGACCAGAAATATTGTATACTGCTAAATGAACTTGACCGGATTGTGGTAACTGGTATGTAATTGTAGTTGTCGGGTTGAATGGGTTTGGGTAATTCTGTGAAATGGCAAATTCTATCGGAATCCCTAATTCATCATTTGATGATGATACAGAAGTGGGAACGATAGACACGGTGAGCCTGTGTTTATCCTTGTCGATAGTGAGATTAGGGATCGTGACCACACCGTTTTCTTCTACTATCTCTTGACCCGATTGCATAATCTGAGAGTCGGACAACCGTGTCAACTTCCATTCGACTGTACTTCCCGCCGAAGGAGTGAATTGCTGCGGCCTCCGAATAGAGATATCCGTTTGGGAACTGGCGAAAGAAGGCACATCGTTCGCGTTTGCGCTAGAACTTATGAGAAAAACCGTGGCTCCCCATTGGCTCGGTGAGTCGACAATTGTTTCTGGTTCCCAATTGTAATATCCGCTCCATGTGCCCCAGATGTCGCCGTCAGAGGGATCACCATTGCCCATGTCGGGCTGGCGGCCAGGAGTGTCGGAATCCTGGTCGTCGTTAAAAAATGCGGGAAACGACTGATCACTGCGATAGGAGGTCAACGCTTTTCCCTTGAGCCGGTACGAATCGGCCCAATGTGAATCAGGTGAATAGACGTGTCCTCGTTCGTCCCAATACAGATGGGTCCCAAAACCATTTTCGTTTACAGCCTCAAACATCTGAATAATCCCAGCATTCCAGGCCGCTGCGCCAGCCTTATCGTTTCGGCCGTTCACGATTTTTCCAAATGGGAGATCTCGTTCAGTTGCGGACAAAACGGTATAAAGGTCCATTACATCAGATACGCTCAGCGATCCGGGTAAATTTGTTGGCACATTTTGCGATGCGGATCCTAAAAGTGGGTCATCGGCAACAAGCCCAGGCCCTGGGCTCAGCGACAGCCACGCCGCATAGCGTTCAGGATGTGCACGCGCATAATAATTTGCGCCACGACCGCCCATACTTCCTCCCAACATGGATACACGTATTGGATCGATGCTCTCATTTTCAATCAGCCAACCAAGCTCCCAATCGATTCGCCTCATTGTGTAGTCGACAACTATTCCATCATTCGGCACGGGTTGTTCGCTCGAAATGGAGAATCGATCATAGCCTTCCCAATAGCCCAGCCAGTATGTCTTCTGATATCCTTCTTTGATTAAAACGTTATCATCCGGACAAATAACGAATGCGTTTGACAGAGGCAAATCATATATACTGTCATAGCTTGGATTCTTTTGTCCGAACCACCCGCCGCCGCCATGAAACAAGATTACTGCAGGCGTCAAACTTGAAGTTACCCTTCCTTGAGGTTCCCAAACTCGAAAAAGGTGACCTGTCCCATTAAAATGCTCGTTACCCATGACAGGGTAATCGAAACGACCTGAATTCCAGTCGTCCCGTCCGTCGATCCAATGTGCATAAACTCGATAGGTAAAGCCCTCTGCCGATCCCGAGCTTTGAAAGTGGCATTGGACCGGCTCGATCGTCTGTGAGATTGGTCCAACTTTGTTGTTCGATCCCACAACTGTTTCGCCGTCCTTAACTACTGCAAAATATTCAGATGTCGCCTCATGAGGCGTGTAGACGAATAGCGCCTCGTTGCTTTCGAGAGTATAGGTGCCACCTGAGCCATCTGGGATTGTCCAGTTTAAACCATCCTCAAGCTGCTTTAGTCTAGCGCCTGCCCATTCTATCTCAAAAATCCGTCCAATCTGTTCGGCAGAGGAGACATCAGTAATTTGAGAGGAAGCCTTGTATATGCGGTATGTTTCAGGCGTAGGTGATGTATCCTCCCACACAAGCCATGTTTGTCCAAACTCATGCCATCCCCGCATATTCATTTGGGCCCTGCTAACAATTGATTGGGAAATGATAGATAATGCAACAAGACAAAAAACTTTCGTATTCATTTTGGTTTCTCCTTTTGGCCGATATTCCCCATATCAAATTCATGAAAGATTATGTTCATATCCCATTTTCCAGCTATTTCACCAACACCATCTTCCTCGTCTCAGTGATCCATTCGCCTTCAAGGTGCAGAAGTATAGTCCGCTTGGTACACCCCCTTTCCTCGCTCAATACGTCACTCCACCCGGACGGCGGACGACACGAAAACCAATATTGCTAATCCAGTTTGCAATTAAAACGGCGACCATGAAGGAGAAATATCATCCTTTGGATTATCTGTCAATCTTGTCTGATTTGAACCATCTGCATTCATAACATATATTTCTTTATGATTATCTCTATAAGAAGTAAAGACGATTTGATAGCTATCAGGCGACCATGAAGGAGAAATATCATCCTTTGGATTATCTGTCAATCTTGTCTGAT
>JBHPFF010000039.1:0-23689 GCA_042572165.1 Candidatus Latescibacterota bacterium
AATCCAGATAACAATCTTTTCGATCCCATATAGTGTGCAGAGCGTGCAAATTGACAGCCTCCGATTTGCCATAGATCAGTTACAAGACGAAAAAGGGAAAAAATGGGCGATGGGGGCTTTGATAACAACATTAAGTGATTTAGGAACAATTTATGGTGGGCATTTTGCACAACCGAAGGTGAAAAATTATAGTGATATGACTTTGAGAAAACTATCCAATGTAATCGAGACTAGGTCATCTTCAATTTTCCATGAGTTTATGGTGAGACTACGTATTCTTTCTGAGCAAAACCAGAGTTTATCTGAAAATATAGAAATAGTGCCAGGCCCATGGGCAGATGCTTTATCTGCTTTAGATGGCAAGATAGAAAACGAGTCCGTTCTCGTTTACCTTGACGCACCATACACGCGCGAAGAATACAGCCGCTACTATCATGTGCTTGAGACTTTAGTTTCATATAACTATCCTTCTTGTACAGGAATCGGATTGACACCCAAACCAGAAGAACGTTTTCGGTCAGAATTTTTTAAGAGGGATGCTAAGCAAATAGCAAATGTACTCATAAAAATTATCACTAGTATATTACAAAGAGATTGGTTCTGCGCATGGAGTTACTCTGATTCAGGCTCAGCTAATATATGCGAAGTAATTAATTCCGTTTGTTATAAAATAGCCTCTGATGTTAAATCATTTTCTGTACCATCCGTTCATAAATCACAAGGCGGTGCAAAACCTAAGAATGTAACAGAATATTTGATTATATTTTCTCCCAAAAAGAGGAATAAACAACGTGGTCTTCATTCTTCACTAAATATATAGAAATGTCTAAAGTGAAGACGCGACTCAATTGTTCCGTAGTGAATACCTGGCAATACCTTGGTATTTTGTATTGATTATCTTTGCTAAAGTTAAATTAATAGCCGAACAACATCAATATAATCAATATATGTCATTTTATTTTTTCCATGATGTACGTCGTCAAAACAAGTTGGATACTCTTAGTTAAAAAATTTAGGTGTAGTTCTCAATAATTGCAATTGTTTTTTCAAGCCTCCTTTCCCCAGGTTTTAAGCTCGCCTTAATTTCATCGTTATGAACATCAACTTCCCCTTGACTTTTCCCATTATTCGGATATATTGATGGTAGGATGTGAAGAGGTTTATTTTGCTGAATGTCTTTCGATGTTGACTAACACAACAAGTGGTCAAAAGAGTGGGCGCAGGTCACTAGGAAACATTGTCTGAGGAAAAAAATGTATGATTAAACTTTATCACAAATTCATCCGTCAAAATTGAGAAATCTGGGATTTCTTCAGTTTTCCCAGACAATACTGTTTCTCTTCTTGTTATTTTCGTTGTTTACATCAGTGAGAGTGAGAAGATTGAAATTAACCATTTACAAGGTTAAGAAAAATGGATAAAAGAAAATTTCTTATCTTGTGCCTCTTCGTCCTGCTTATAACAGTAGTTTTTCCAATTTCTCTCCGTGGACAGGATGATATAGATGATAAGGTGCAGGCTTTCCTTGATAGATATCGTTGGCGCGATATGAATGTTCCTAAATCGGATGGTAGGGCTCTCTACGATATCATCGTAGAAAATGGGTACACGCGCGCCCTCGAAATCGGAACCTCAACTGGGCACTCTAGTATCTGGATTGCCTGGGCTCTGAGTAAAACGGGAGGGAAACTTATCACGCTCGAAATTGATGAATCACGGCACAAAACTGCTCTGAAGAACTTTGAAGAGGCAGAGGTGTTAGACTATATAGACGCCCGTCTTGGCAACGCTCATGTTATCACAACGGAACTCGAAGGGCTCTTTGATTTTGTTTTCTCCGATGCCGACAAAAACTGGTACACGAATTATGCAAAAATTCTCCTCCCAAAACTCACCATCGGTGGGTGCTATACGACCCACAACGTCTCCCAACCTAATCCTACCCGAGGTTTTGGAAGGAGAAGGGGTGGCAACAGCGAGTATGTCGAGTTCCTACTCGGCCAGCCCAACCTTAAAACAACATTCATCATGTCGGGTAGCGGACTATCAGTGAGTTACAAGACCGCCGAATAGAAACAATCCTGATGATGATATTGATGTGAAAATTTTTATTGGTATTAATCCTGCCTTCTTTCTAGGATTTGTTACGCAAATCCTTACATAATAACTGGTCCAACTTTCGGGGGCAAGGTCACCCTCGATGACTACTACCAATCTAATAACACAATTGTTATTTAAGTGATGTTTGTGCTTGACAAAAGAGAATATTTGAATAGATTGATGGTGGGATGTTTTGAATTCAAGAAAATAAAATAAACTTAATGAATTTGATATGGGGAATGTCGGCTTAAACCTTTTATATTATATATTCGTCAATATATTGTAAATAGCGCGTTCCAATTAAAAAAACCTTTTTTGAAGGAGCAATGATATGAATAAGCAAATCATCTTCAGAGTTTTCATGCTTACAGCTATGTTGTGCCTAATTGTATCGCCAGCAGTGATGGCACAGCAGTTTCAACGTCCGACACCGGAAAGCAGGGTTGAGGAAATTGATAAGGCGGTGAAGCTCACAGAAGACCAGAAAGCTCAGATTTTAAAAATCTACACCGATGCAGCAGCCAATGCCCAACAGGGCGGAAGACGCGGTGGTTTCTTTGGCAGAGGAACCGTAGAGGCCGTTGAAAAGGTTCTGACTCCCGATCAGGTGAAAAAATGGCGTGCATACACGCTGCAACGGAGTATCGACAGAAGGATTAATCAGATTGATCAGGCTGTCACATTAACTGCCGATCAAAAGACAAAAATTATACCCGTCATCGAGAAAGAAATTAATGCACAAATCGCTCTTACGGCCGAGATGCGTGCTCAAGGCGAAGATGCAGACTTTCAGGACATGAGAGAAAAAATGACAGAACTTCGTAGCGCCACAGACAAGGCTCTCGAATCAATACTCACCAAAGAACAGCTTGCTAAATATAACGCTATGCCTAGAGGGAGAAGGCGAAGACAATAATCATTGCACAAAATAACAATTCAATTCTACGTACGACGCAAGCCTTATGAATATATCATATTACTTGCGTCGTTTGTTTTTTCCACACTATCTCCACTAAACCATTCACCAGACTTTTTACATCACGAAAACACACATTCACAATCCTTTGTGAAACATTCTACGGCATGTTGGGGTTATTGACCTTCCATGAACATTGCGATGTCACATTTATTTCAACAAAATCGCTTTCTGGGTGCAAAATATGAGTGTAATTTTCAACAAACGGATTAAGGTTTATAGTGCAATATGTATCCAGGATAGATGTACGGAATTTACTACTGGATTTGCTGATGGGAGCGGTAATTTGTATTGTACGTTGTCAAACCATTCTGGACACTTTGAGTTAAAAGTTAAGGTGTACTTTTAGTGAATTGCAACTGTTTTTTCAAGCCTTCTTTCCCTTGGTTATATACTCGATTCATCTTCAATGTTTCGAGCTTTATGATGTCTCCCTGCGACAGGCTCTCACTGTTTCGGTCCATCTGGGAATAGCAAAAAAAGGGGGAAACACACTAAAACACACTATTTCACACTTTTTTGTATACTCTCATAGTAAATATACTGAACTAAAGAGACGTTATCTTTAACTCGCAAATGACTCAATTAAGCGATTAAAAGTTATTTTCACCAAATCCCAATATATATCAGTCCAATCCCCACTATGCAAAGCAACCCCCCCCCATGTTAGCAAAACCCAAGAGGCCTTTCAAAATCCCCGGTAAGACATGAACGCGCGTGGGTCGATATTATAGAGCCGGCGCCGAGCATAAGCCCGCCGCTGTCCCCGATGGGTCAATGTGAGGGTTATGTTAGCCTATTCTTTTAAGCTAAGGATGCCGTTAAACGCCTTGTAAGCGATTATCTTTGCATTAATGGAGTTTTGTGTGATATGGCTGAATAGATATTGATTATTTAGCTTGTTATTTTCACCATCATAAATTAAGTTTTGAGTAAACAATGACAGGTTACAGCAAATGGTTGCGTATAGGTTGCAGAATGCGGTAAAGTAATCGCAAACGCTCTGTAGCAATTTCCTCAAATTACACAGAAATATACATCATAGGTTGGAAATAGGGTTGGAAATTACATAATAATAAATAAACAAGTACTCTACAACTAATCATAACACGTTAATAATATTATAGTAATCTCAGGGCAACTTAAACACCTGGTCTACGGATAAATAATCCGTCATCATTTTGAAACTCTATACAGTAAAGTATTGAGTAATGTTAAACAGTATAAGTATTAATGACATGGAATGGAGATCGATAATATGAAACGGCGGGAATTTATACTTTCAGCAGCGGCATCCACAGGGTTGGCAATGTCCTCTCATGTGTCAGCCCGGAATGTATTTATAAGAGGCCGTGATGTCACGTATGAACCCGACCAGTATCTTAAGAGCACAGGTTTGAGAATAAGAGACGTTGTCAAACTCCTCAAGAAGGGTGAAAAGGGAAACACGCCACCTGTCCTCCGCGAGGAAATACTCGATAACCCGAAAGCAGTCTTTATTATCTATGCGGGAATAAACAGCGGACGGCTTGAAAACGGGCGGTGGACGACCTGTTACGACCAGATGAAAAGTTTCGGCCACAGGGTCTCCGAACTGGTGTTCCGCAAAGGAACCGGGAATGGAGGAAGGACATTCATTAAGCCCAATATGGTGGGTGGACTCAGCAGAAAAAATACTGTGGTAAACAGTCATGGAGGTATTGTTCACCCCTATTTTACAGTGGGCATGGTGGATGGACTGCAGTCTATCGGAAATACCAATATCGCAATTGGCGCCCGCGGAGCACTTCGCCACAACCATGTGGTCGAAAGTGGTCTTGAGGATTTGATAGACACCCATAATTTACCTCTCATCGAGGCGCATCTTCAGTATTTCAGGGATTACGACAAATCTGAGCTTGTCTGGCATGAGAATCCCGAAGGAGTGGTACAGAGACGTTTCTGCACATACAAGCCTGTTTTTGAAAAAGGGACGACTTTTATAAATGTCGCCCATGCACATACCCACAAGGTGGGTCATACCACGCTCACACTTAAAAACATCCAGGGTGTTATGCCTCGCGGTTACGGGCACATATGCGACGCATGGACGACCATGGACCTCTGGCGCTGGAATATTAAAGAGGATTTCAATCCTGACTGGCGTATTAACATTGAGAAATCATATGTAAGGCACGGTGATATGGGATACAGGTACTGGGATGACGGCGGCTATTACCGGTCGTACAAAGCCGGTGGCGGTTATGAGGTGTTTAAGCGAGAATTTGATAAGGTTTACAGTGTATACGACAGGACGCCGGTTAAAGAGCGCGGGGAACTTCGCGAAAAACTCATTGACATCGCCGACACTCGTCTTTTCTGGGCTGAGATCTGGGCTCAGAGGATGATGGATATTATTCAGGCGATTCCAGAACCTTATGTCAACATGGTCGAGGGCGTTTTCGCAAGGGGGCACGCCGGTATGGTTCACGCAGATTTCCTTACCGTTGGACGATCCATGGTCGCTGTGGATGCGGTGACATCGTGGGTCATGGGTCATGATCCGCATGAGCTTCCCTACCTGAGGATAGCAAATGAACGTGGTCTGGGAGAAAATGATATTGAAAAGATACCTCTCTTCATACTGAGCGAAAAGGGGCCGGAAAAGATTAATGATTACCGGTCATTAAAACGCCATCGCTGCGGGATTTATAATTACGGTCTTAATGAGATAGGCCCCCGCTTTTATTAATCAGTTCAGTTGTAGGCGGAAGATTTTGTCAAATGATTTTTCCCTCGTTTTTACTGGTTTATCATTAACATTTTAAAAAGGTGAGATACTGTGAACATGATGAATTTTACCCTAAAATTGATGGTTCTCTCCCTGCTCAGTTTTATTCCGATGAGCACACTGGTTTCAGGAGATCCCGGCAGGTGGGAGCAGGAGCTGTCCGGTGAGGGCTGGCGGCTCTGGCTCGACCACGCCGCGGTATGGTGTAACGACGATATCTTTCTTCCGCCGGTAGATGTATCGCGTCTTCCGGTCAACCTGCCGACATGCGGGTGGGAGAATCTCGAGGAAGCCTGTCACAAGGTGGTCGAGGTTCCTAGTACAGTTGAGGCTCATTTCTGGGGAGATATCGGCGGTACTATCCCGGACACAGGCGGTGATTTTCGCGGTGTCTCGTGGTGGAGCACAAAATTTTATGCTCCCTCCTCCTTAAAAGGAAAACGTATCACTATTTTCTTCGAGTCGGTCAACCTCCGTGCCGAGGTCTTTGTCAATAACCGGCTCGTGGGATACGATGTCATCGGCAATACACAGTTCGAGGTTGATGTCACGGATGCACTTATCTTCGATAGAGAGAACAGCCTCGATGTCCGTATCACCGATCCTGTCGGCAATTTCAGCTGGAACGACAATATCCTCATGCGCTGGGGGAAAAACCTCATTCCCGCCGTACACGGTTTCGGCGGCATTACCGGCAGAGTGATACTCCGTGCAACCGATGCGGTGCATGTGGATGACATCTACGTTCAGAACAAACCGAAGGTGAAGGAAACGGAGGTATTCGTTACTTTAGGTAATTCCTCGGGCACAGTCAGGGATGGCACCATCACCCTCACCATCCACGAGTGGGGAAAGCCGGCAAATATACTCATGCAAAAAACCGTTTCGTGCAGCGTTCCTCCCGGGAGCAGAGAAATGTCACTCTACGTCAATGCTCCCCGGGCCAAACTCTGGGAACTTGCAGGGCACCGTAAGCTCAAAGAGGCGAACCTTTACGAGGCTGCCGTGAGGTTCCAAAGCAGTGACGGTAGCATACGTGACGATGCGTCACAGCGTTTCGGTTTCAGGTGGTTCGATATCGGCAAGAAAAACAGCGATCTGCGGTTCTACCTGAACGGGAAGCGTGTTTTTATCATAGCTGCCATGACGAGGGGATTCTGGCCCACCAACGGCATGTTCCCGACGCCCGAAATGGGTAAACGGGATATCGAGGCAACCATAGACCTCGGGTGCAACATGATGCTTTACCACCGGGCGATCGGACAGCCCCTGACTATGGATTATGCCGACCAAATGGGCGTAATGACCTACGAGGAGCCGGGTGGTTATCGTCTCATGCCCAACAGGTCGGATAATATCAAAGAGCCTGACGAGCAGGCATATGAACTGCGTCGCGTAAAGCTTAAAAGAATGGTCATTCGCGACCGGTCAAAACCATCACTTATCATATATAACTTCAAGAACGAGGCGACCAGACCCCCGGATGATGATGATGAACGCAACATGCGCCTGGTTCACGAACTCGACCCATCCCGTATACTCACCTACAATAGCGATAGGAACAGGGATATCCCCTATAACGAAAGACTGGAGAAAGACCCGTACAAGCTCCACATGAAACCTTTCGACGATACCTTCTATTACCACGGCTGGTGGGATCAGCACCACTGGTTTGCCTGGGCAGGCCATGTGGATGAAAACTACAACAATCCGCGGTTTTACCTTCGCGGTGTGGTAAACGCGCCTACCGCGCCGGTACCGGCCGATTCACTGTATCGTCTTGAAAAGGATGAGATCATATTTTGGGGTGAGGAGGGCGCATTCGGTACAATAGTGCGTCTCCAGAAGATCATGGAGAGGCTGGTTATCACCGGCCCGGCAGGTTTCAGGGAAAGGGAGCATCTCGACTGGTTTGAGTATTACGACCGCTTTCTCAACAAGACAGGGTACCGTATGGCATACCCGACAGTGGACGATCTTACTATGAGCCTCGGCAGGAACATGCACTACTTCCACGGGCGTAATATCGAAAACGTCCGCATGAGCAACGTTGCCGACGGCTACAACCTCAACGGCTGGGGATCGGCATCCACGCGGACGGATATTGTGGATATGTACCGTAACCCGACCTCTGATCCATCCATCCTCCAGTATTACACACAGCCCCTGTATGTGGCGGTTAAAATACGGGACAAGGTGCTTCCAACAGGGGCGGTCCCTGTGGCGGACATTTTCATAATCAACGAGCTTGACCTGAAGGGGAGACACACCCTCGAACTTGATTTCATCGATCCCGGAAGCCGAAAGATATTCACCAAAACCTACCCAGTTTCTATCACTGGCGGTGAGGAATTCGGCGAACTCCTCGTTGAGGGAGTGATCCTGCCGCCGGTTGATTCCGCAGGGTATTATGCGCTCAACGCCCGCATAACGAACGGCGGTATTGTCAAGGCAACCGGTTTCGACGATATCTTTATTGTGGACTATAAAGGCGGTCCGGGGCTCAGCGGCAGGGTTGCTGCCATCGAGACAGACGGTGTTATAAAAAACTTCCTGAGAGAAGCGCGTGATATTACTGTATCTGAATACCGCCCGGACGACGAGAAATTGGACTTTATCATCGTGGGAACGCATGAGTTCGGTGAAAGCGATAAGGATTTCTACCGTGCAGTGATGGAAAGAGCTGCCTCAGGAGCCACTATCATCGTGCTCGAACATGCGGACAGGTGGGCGGAGCTTCTCAACGAGGTATCCCGGTCGGTTCCCTCGACCTACGAAGACGGCGGGATTATCCGGTTCGGCAACCGCGGAAGGCACTTCGTGGGATTCAGCCCCTATCTGGAGGGGCTTCCCCAGGCACAGGGCATGAACTGGGAGTACCAGACGTTTTACCATACGAGGAGCGTATCGGGTCTGCGGCTCCACCGCTGGGGAAACGATATTATCGTGGCTCTCGGCGGTCAGCACACCAAAGAGATACTCTGCTCGCTGAGCCGTATCCCTCTCGGAAAAGGTGAGGTGTTTTTGTCGACCCTGGACATCGTACCCGGGCTGGCTTCAGAAAAGCCCCAGACTGCTGTAGCTAAAAAGCTGTTTTTGAACCTGTTGGAAAGTTCCCACTAAATGAGAATCAACTAATAAAATGAGTGGCAGGATAGTTGTTTCTGCCCCGTAACATATAACTATTAAAAGGAAGATGAGACCAGTGAAAAGTATGATTAGTGTGGAAAGATTAATAATTTGTCTCATACTCTGCCTTATTTCGGGCAGTACCCTTTCCACAGCGGAACCGGGAAGGTGGGTAACCGAACTTTCCGGCGGGAGCTGGAAACTCTGGCTCGATAAAAAGGCGGAATGGACGGATGATGATGTCTACATGCCGCCGGTTGATATTTCGACTCTGCCGGTCAATCCTCCCTCATGCGGCTGGGACGAGTACGACAGGATGTGTGATAAGATCGTGGCTGTTCCCGGGACGGTGGAGGAGCATTTCTGGGGTGCCAACGGCAATCCCATCGGTATTGCCGGCGACTACCGCGGCGTCTCCTGGTGGAGCACGACCTTTACACTCGATCCCGCTCTCAGGGGAAAGCGTATCATCATCTCGTTCGACTCGGTCAACCTCCGTGCCGAGGTATTTGTCAACAGGAAACTCGCTGGATATGACGTTATCGGCAATACTCCTTTTGATGTGGATGTCACTGATGCTGTGATTTTCGGCGGGGAAAACAGGCTCGATGTGAGGATTACCGACCCGGTTGGCAATTTCACATGGGAGGACAACGATCTCTGCAGGTGGGGAAAAAACAGAGTTCCTGCTGTTCACGGATACGGTGGTATCACGGGCTGTGTGAAGCTCACTGCTACTGATGCAGTTCACATTGATGATGTGTATGTGGAAAACAAGCCAAAGGTCAAAGAGGCCGAAGTATTTGTCACGCTCGGGAATTCTTCAGGGATGACACGGAACGGAGAATTATCCCTCGTTATCCACGAATGGACAAATCCTTCAAAAATCATCTGGAAAAAAACCATATCCGAATCTGTTCCACCTGAAGGAAAAGTAAAATCCTTCTATATCAAAGCTCCCGGAGCAAATGTCTGGAATATCAGGGATGCTCACCTTTATGTTGCTTCGGTGAAGTTCTCAGCCGATGATGGAAGCGCTGTCGATTCAATGAATAAGCGTTTCGGATTCCGGTATTTTTATGTCGGTGAGAAAGACGGAGACAGGCGGTTTTACCTGAACGGCAAACGTGTGTTTCTATTCTGCGCCATGACTCGCGGTTTCTGGCCAAAGAACGGCATATTCCCGACACCAGAAATGGCGAAGCGGGATGTGGAAGCCACTCTGATGTTCGGATTCAACATGATGCTGTTCCACAGGGCAATAGGTCAGCATTATGTCACCGAGCTCTGTGATGAAGCCGGTCTTCTGGTCTACGAGGAGCCCGGAGGGTACCCCTGCATGCCGGAGCCTGATGAAACGGCAAAAATCTGGCGCCGCGAGAAGCTGAAAAGAATGGTCATCAGAGACCGTTCATATCCTTCAATGGTAATCTACAACCTGAAGAACGAAGCCACGAAACCGCCGGACGATGACGATATAAAAAACGTACAGATAGTACATGCACTCGATCCGGGTCGTATCATCACATACAACAGCCACAGGAACTGGAGCCTGCCTTATTCGGAAAATCCCAGGACTGATCCGTACAAGCTGCATATGCTGCCCTTCGATGATACGCTGTATTACCACGGCTGGTTTGATCATCATCACTGGTTCGCTTTCCCAGGTTATGTGGACACCAATTACAACAATCCCAGGTATTATCTTCGGGGTGTAATTGATGCTCCGAGCAGACCGGTGCCGGCAGATTCCCTGAACCGTCTCCGGAAAGACGAGATTATTTTCTGGGGTGAAGAAGGGCAGTTCGGCACCATGATGAACCTTGAAAAGATTAAAAACGAGCTTGCCCGCACGGGAGCCACCGGTTTCAGGGAACAGCAGTTTCTCTACTGGTACGAATACTATGACCGTTTCCTCGATGAAAGCGAATTCAGGTCATCGTTCCCAACGGTGGAGGATCTGATCCTGAGTATGGGCAGGAACCTTCACTATTTCCACGGCAGAAGCCTTGAAAATGTCCGCATGGGCAATATGGGGGACGGTTATAACCTCAACGGGTGGGCGGCGCCGGAAACATCAGAGGACATAGTCAGCCTTTACCGCTATCCGACCGCTGATCCGTCAATTCTTTCTTACTATGCCCGGCCGCTTTATGTTGCGGTAAAAATCCGTGACAAGGTGCTTCCTGCGGGATACTCGCCTGTTGCTGATCTCTTTATCGTCAATGAGGTTGATCTGAAAGGGAGGCACACACTCGAAGTGAACCTTATTGGACCTGATGACACCCCGCTTTTTTCTAAAAGCTACCCGGTCTCTATATCAGGCGGGGAAGAATACGGTCAGCTTCTTGTGGAGGGCGTAAACCTTCCTTCTCTCAATGCACCGGGGTATTACAGGCTTGATGCTGTTCTTAAAAAGAAATCGGATGTTAAAACAACAGGCTCCGATGATATATTCGTCGTGGATTACCGCTCCGGACCGGGTATAAAGGGTTCGGGAGCAGTTATCGACACGACCGGAACCATCAACGCTTTCCTGAAAGAAGCACGCGGTATCACTCTGCCCGAATTCGACCCCTCGGGCCCCGATCCCGATTTTATCATCATCGGGCCGCATGACTTCACTAAAATAAGTGCGCCGTATCAAACAAGATATATTAACGCAGTTATGGACAGGGTGGCAAACGGGGCAACACTCATCCTTCTCGATCAGACGGACAAGTGGGCATCGCAGTTAATGAATAACCTGTTCCGGCACCAGTCCATAGAATACATACGAAGTTTGCACTGGCGAACCGACGGGCGGTTTATTGTCGGCAGAAACAATCTTTTAAGCGGTCTTCCGCAGGAACAGGCAATGAACTGGGAATACCAGGTGTTTTACCGCGGAGATGTATGGGGTATCGATATGACACGCCTGGGAACGGAGATTATTGTCGGGCTAGCCTGTGAAAACCGCAAAGACATCATAAGCGCCCTTAGCCGTGTCCCGTATGTCAATGGGCAGATATTTTTAAATACGCTGAGGATTTTCCCGGAACTAACATCGGATAAACCACAGTCTGCGGTAGCTAAAAAGCTCTTTTTGAACCTGCTGGAATTATCGGGTGAATAATTGAAATAATAATCATAAAAAGGAAGTAAGTAGAAAAATATCAGATTGTTATTCATAATCTATTTTCTCTTCTAACTCCCGGATTCTTGCTTCCGAATTATGGTGGAAGGGAAAATAGTGTATGGTCATCAACTCTCTTTAATTGATTTGAAAAACAATTTCTGTTATATTATATAGATTGTATAGAAAAAATTTCTTCAGTTTTGCAGGAGGGGGTATGACTTGGTAAAAAGCATGACCGGGTTCGGCAGGTCAACATATACTGAAAACGGCACAAGTATAACTGCCGAGGTTCACAGCGTTAACGGGCGTTTTTTTGACATGAGGGTTAAACTGCCGAGATCTTTGAATGAATACGAAAGCGAACTGCGGAAAATTGCCCTGAATTATATAAAGCGCGGGCGTGTAACGCTAACCATCAGTCTGGATCAGGCAGGTTCAAGAGTGGAAGAAATGGCAGTGGATTTTGATGTTGCCGACAGGTATCTCAGTCTGGCTGAGGAGATGTCTTCCCGGTATGGTATCGATAACAATATGGATGCACGTACTCTGATGTCGCTTCCGGAGATTATTTCCTGGAAGGAAAACGGTACGGATGCCGATAAAGTCTGGGAAATAACGAAAAAAGCTGTCACCTCTGCTTTCGAACTGCTTGAGGCAATGAGAGAAGTAGAAGGAACTGCTATCAGAAACGACCTCAGTGCAAGACTCAAAGCTATAAGCTGTTTTATCGAAGATATTGAAAAAAAGTCTCCCGAAATCCTTGAGTCCAATATAGAAAGGATGCGGAAAAAAATCGAGAACCTTGTTGGTGAAAAAGCACTCGATGAGAACAGATTCGCCATGGAGGTTGCTCTCTATGCGGAACGTGTGGATATTACCGAGGAGTGTGTTCGTATTAAATCCCATATTGTGCAGTTTGCGCAGGAACTCACTTTAGATAAAACCTCCGGCAGGAAACTCACTTTCATTTTGCAGGAAATGAATAGGGAAGCCAATACCATAGGATCCAAGATCATGGATGCCAATATTGTACAGACTGTTGTGCGCATAAAAGAAGAGCTTGAAAAGATGCGCGAACAGGCTGAGAATATGGAATAGACGGTCAGGAAAAATCCTGAAATTTACCCAGACAGAGGATGGTATAAAGAACGGTATTGTGAATGCAAATAACGAAAAAAGCGGGCTCCTGGTGGTAATTTCAGCTCCATCCGGTACAGGGAAAACCAGTGTGCTTTCCGAAGTTCTGAAAAGACATCCTGATATCATGTTTTCGGTCTCTGTTACTACAAGGAAACAACGCACTGGCGAACAGGACGGAATAAATTATTACTTTGTTTCTGAGGAAAAGTTCGATTATCATATAAATAATGATGATTTCGCTGAATGGGCTGTTGTTCATGGCAAAAGGTACGGCACGTTGATGAGCACTATCTGTGAGGGACTCGATAACTACTGGACTATTCTGTTGGATACTGACACAGGAGGTGCATTCAATATAAAAAAGCGTTACCCGGATGCTGTTTTGATTTTTCTTATACCGCCCTCGCCTGAGGTGCTGAAAGAAAGACTTAAATACCGTAATACCGAATCATCGGATCGAATAAAAAAACGCCTCGAGGCTGCTCCTCTTGAGATTGCTCAGATGGGCGATTATGATTATATCGTATTGAATGATGACTTATCGGTTGCTGCATCAAAGGTGAGTGCTGTTATCGAAGCTGAACGTTTAAGGAGTGAACGATTGTTGCCAACTCTGTCTACATGGAAGGAGTATTTAGATGGATGAAAAAGACATGAGGATTAATTATGAGAACCAGGTATTTGATGAACTTGATGCAAATTCTTATGAAATTGTGATTGCCATTTCAAAGATGGCACGTGAATTAAATAATAAATCCCTTAAATACCTGGGCCCCGACACAACCATCAAGCCTATTAATCTCGCTATCAAGGAGACAGAAGGCGATAAGATAGAATTTGTTTACGAAGATGAGAAGTCAAATTACTCATCCGAAGAACCCACCCCAGAGAAAAATGAATCTGAGTGAAAAAAAACTTCTGACAGCGTTTATCACACAGCGCATAGAAATGGGCGAATCCGAATGGTATTTCAATCCCGGATCGGCAATAGCTGAAATTACTGAAACTCTTAACGGAAGGGTGTTTCCCTCGGTTAAACCTGCATTTCAACGGAAGCCATCCACGGCAATCCAGAAGTCGGAAACGAAGACGTGCCCATCGGGCAATTTTACACAAAGTCATTTAGCCGCCAAGAATTCTCTTAAGAAACTTGAAGAATCTGTATGTGGATGTTTACGCTGTCAGCTTGGCACCACGCGGACAAATTTCGTTTTCGGCGATGGTAATCCCGATGCGGATATAATGTTTATCGGTGAGGCTCCCGGCTTAGAAGAGGATCGGCAAGGACTGCCGTTTGTAGGGCGTGCAGGGAAATTGCTTACACGGATGATCGAGGCGATTAAACTTCGCCGCGAAGATGTGTTTATCGGTAATATTTTGAAATGCCGTCCCCCGAAAAATCGTGATCCGAAACCTGATGAAATTGAAATGTGCGAACCCATTCTTATCAGGCAGATTGAAATCATCATGCCGAAAATCATCTGCGCCCTCGGCAGGATTTCCGGGCAGACACTTCTCCGTACAAAATCAACGCTCGGTGCTCTCCGTGGAAAATTTTATGATTATCATGGTGTAAAACTTATTGTTACGTACCACCCTGCAGCGCTTCTCAGAAACCCTCAATGGAAACACGGTGCCTGGGAAGATCTTAAATTACTCCGTCGAGAATACGACGGAATGGAGTTATAAATATGGCGGAAAAGAAATCTGCGGGTCTGGATCGTCTTCCTCCGCAGTCCCCTGATATCGAGAGAGCTGTCCTTAGCGCAATGCTTCTGGATAAAGATGCCATAGGACTTGCAATCGAGATGGGTGTCGGTGATAGTTTTTACCGCCCGGAGCATGCTGCTATCTTCCGCACAATAACCGATATGTATGATGATAATTTCCCGGTTGATCAGCTTACTGTTTCTGAACGCCTCAAGCAGCGCGGGCAACTCGATATGGTCGGCGGTGAAACTGCCATCGCTTCACTGATTGGTGAAACTGCAAGCGCCGCAAACATCCAGTATCACTGCCAGATTCTAAAAGATAAGGCTCTCCTCAGGAAAATGATCACCATAACCACTGCTATCCGCAACAAGTGTTTTGAGGATTCCGTTGTTTCTTCCGAGGTTCTTGACAATCTTGAAGAAAATATAATGAACCTGTCTGAGATGCGGCACACGAAATCGTATGAGGTTCTTGAGAAGATCGTTCATGATGCTCATGCTGAGATCGAGCGTAAATCCAAGACTAGTGACCATGTTACCGGTGTAGATACTGGATTCAAGCGATTGAACAATCTTACGGCGGGTTGGCAACCTTCCGACCTGATTATTATCGCGGGCAGACCCTCGATGGGGAAAACTGCTCTTGCTCTGGATTTAGCAAAAAATGCGGCTGCAAAAAATGTCCCCGTTGGGATTTTCAGCCTGGAGATGGCGTCAATTCAACTGGTAATGCGAATGCTGTTTAACGAGGGGCGTTTTGACGGGTCCTCCCTGCATCTTCGAAAACCGAACCAGATGGATTGGACACGGCTCAGCGATGCCTGCGCACGCCTTCACCACTATCCGGTTTACATCGATGATACACCGGCACTATCGTCCCTTGAGCTGAGTGCAAAGGCAAAACGGTTAAAAGCCGAAAAAAATATTGGACTTATTATTGTTGATTACCTTCAGTTAATGCAGGGTACAAGCAAGGAATCTAGGCAGCAGGAGATTTCTTCGATTTCCAGGAGCATGAAAGCACTTGCGAAGGAACTGAATATACCCGTAATCGCCCTCAGCCAGCTTTCGCGTGCTATTGAGCAGCGCGGCGGTGATCACCGACCCATACTTTCGGACCTAAGGGAGTCGGGTGCGATTGAGCAGGATGCCGACGTAGTCATGTTCATTTATCGTGCCTCCATGTATGATCTCGAGCCGGATTACACGATATTAGACCAGAATACGGCTTTACAAAACGTTGCCGAGCTGATTATCCGGAAACAGCGCAACGGTCCCACAGGCACCTTACTGCTGCACTGGACAAAAGAATATACGAGGTTCAATGATTTCGATTATAAGAGTACCGAGGAGTACTTTTAATCATATACTCTGTGAGTGAAGAATAAATAAGGTACAAGTTGTTTACACATTTATCAGTAAATATTATGCGGAAGCATTCAGAGAACAGAAGCGAGAAGTCAGTATGAAATAAGTAAAATATAGTTGTGCTAAATCATTAAGTATACATCTGACTGCTGGTTGTTTATTTATTTTAAGGATCCGCCTTGACCGCAATGTTACCCCTATTTACAAATTTTGCTTCCCGGATTTTTGATATTATCCTCAGACCCTTCAGGGAATTTGGAGATATTATCATTTTTTTTATCAGGGCGCTCCGGACTATTCCTAGTATACCGCGTACTATCAGGCTCATATTCGAGTCTATGCTGATGATTGGTGTCCGCTCTCTCCCCATAACATTCATAATCGCCTTATTTGCCGGGGCGACCACAGCCTGGCAGGGCAGTTACCAGCTCGAGGAATATGTGAGCATGCGTTATCTCGGCACTGCAGTATCCAAATCCATCATACTCGAACTGGCGCCTGTGCTCACCGGTCTTGTCGTTGCCGGGAGGGTGGGAGCATCTATAGCTGCTTCTCTTGGAGCCATGCGTGTCACCGAGCAGATAGACGCGCTTTCCACCATGGCGATCGATCCTATGCGATACCTTGTGCTTCCACGAATAACCGCCGCTATGATCATGGTGCCCGTACTGACGATTTACAGCTGTTTTTTTGGTATCGTTGGCGGGATGTTTGTATCCATGAAATTCCTCGGGGTTACGAGTGGTATTTTCATTTTCGGAGTCAGGCACTATTTTTATGTTACCGATGTTATCGTATGCCTTGTGAAAGCGTTGATATTTGGCACGGGATTGAGCCTTTTTGGATGCTATTACGGTTTCACCACCACTGGTGGTGCGGAGGGTGTCGGGCAGGCGGCGATCAAGGCCTATGTTGCGTCTGCAATTTTCATTCTTTTCAGCGATTTTCTGGTGGCTTCGATTGCGTTTTGATCTTTTCACCTCACAACCATCATTCTCTGTACCGCTGTGTGCCCGCCAGTCCACGCAGATGAGAAATAGATTCACGATAACTTCCGCAAATTCCGTTGGTGATTGCAAATATAAGCAGACACTAAATCTTTTGACAAAATACCTGACAATATTATATTATATAAGATTTTTATGTTTAACACGGGAATTTTAGATGGATACACTGCCTTTTGAAGCATATAACTACGCAATAAAGAACGCACTGACAATCAAGCGATGCGGGATTGTCAGGGAAACCCGCGGCCTTTTAATAGAATCCCAGGGACCCCAGGCATCTGTCGGTGAGATTTGCAGGATTGAACTGGGCGAACGGCATAATGTTCTAACAGAGGTTGTCGGGTTCCGTGACAGGTCTCTCTTATTGATGCCCCTTGCTGATCTAGAGGGTATCGCACCGGGAATGAAAGTTTCCGCCACCGGATCACCTTTCATGGTTAATGTGGGATCCGAACTTCTCGGAAGGGTGCTTGACGGGTTCGGTAATCCCATTGACGGGAAAGGGCCGATATATGTTACCGGCAGCATGCCACTGACCGGTGAAAAGATCAATCCACTGATACGCAACAGGATAACCGAACCACTCTGGACACAGATACGTGCGATTGATGGAACAGTGACAATTGGGAAGGGACAGCGGATCGGGATATTTTCAGGAAGCGGTGTAGGGAAGAGCATACTACTCGGGATGATAGCCCGCCGTGTCCTCGCTAATGTAAATGTTATCGCACTCATCGGAGAACGCGGCCGCGAGGTGCGCGAATTCATAGAAAACGATCTTGGCGAGGAAGGTCTCAGGCGTTCCGTGATTGTTGTTGTGACATCTGATATGCCTCCCATTCTCAGACTACAGGGAACAAAGGTAGCCATCACCATAGCCGAATATTTCAGGAGCCTCGGGCAAGATGTGGTGCTCATGATGGATTCTATTACAAGGGTAGCCACGGCTCAGCGTGAGGTAGGTCTTTCAGCGGGAGAGCCTCCCACCACGAAAGGATACACGCCATCTGTGCTCGCTCTTATGCCGAAAATCCTCGAACGGGCGGGAGCTTCAGACAAGGGCACCATTACCGGGATATATACGGTTCTTGTCGAGGGTGATGATGTGAACGAGCCGGTATCGGATACTGTCCGCTCGATTATTGACGGTCATATTATTCTGTCACGAAAACTGGCAAACCGCAATCACTATCCGGCGATAGATATTCTTCAGAGCATATCTCGAGTACAAAAAGATATCATTGATGAAAAACACAAACGAATGCTGGGACAGCTCATCCAAATGTATGCCGATTATTCCGATGCGGAGGATCTTATAAACATCGGCGCATACGTTGAGGGTTCGAATCCACATATTGACAGGGCGATAAACCGTATTGAGCATATCAATGAGTTTCTCAGGCAGGATATAGGGGAATTTACACAGTCGGATGAAATGCTGGCAGGTCTTGAAAACGCTGTAGGAGAAATGAAATGAACCGTTTCAGGTTCAGGTTTCAAAGTGTTCTACGTTACCGTGAGGTAATTGAAGAAAGCAAAAAACGTCATTTCGGTGTTGCATTGAATCATCTAAAGCACGAGGAAACCCGCCGTGGCCAGATCGAGACTTCCATCGCACAGCATGAGAAAGTAAGGGAACAAAGCGCACAGGGGAAAATATCTGCCCGTGATCTTCAGAATAAATTAAATTATGCCCGTCAGCTTGACAACAAAAATAAAATACAGAAAAAGCTTGTAAAAAAAGCGGGGGAAGTTCTGGAATCAAAGCGGACAGAACTTGTTGAGGCGACGAAAAAGAAAAAAATCTTCGACCGTCTGAAGGAACATGAGCGTGAAGAATATGAGTATGAGGTTCAAAAAGAAGAGCAGAAACTTTCAGATGAATTGTCCTCCCAAAATAAAAAGAACAATCCAGGAGTGTGAGTAAAATATAATTAAACAATTTTAGTTTGTAAACTTTGAGGGGGCTGTTAAATTTCAGCCCTTTTTATTTACATTATAGGTAGGCTTTTACGGTTTCCTTTCGACTGATAGTCTGAAAATCCATGGAGCGAAATACTCGCGCGAGAAAGCAACAGGTGTGCCTTCGGTATTCTTGTCCAGGTTTTCAAAAAAGAATATATGGGAGGAAGGTTCGATCTCGAGCTTTTCGGCGACACTCTGGATGTTATGCAGAGGAATTAATGATGATATTGTTTCCTGTAAACTGATTCCGCACTTGTAGGTAAGGTGGTCGATAAGCGAAAAATTGCTTTTATTATCCCACACCGGATATTGTTTCATAACCCAGTTCGGTACGATATCAATAGTATAAGCAACCGGCTGGGAATTTGCTGTTCTCACCCGTTCAATACGAACGACTTTTGATCCCGGTGTCAACTTAAACCGCTCCATATCGTCGGGGAATATAGTTTCCGCGGTTACCTTCATGATCACCGTTCCCGGTATAAATCCCAGAGATTCGATAATAGCAGTTATACTCCTCGGTATCGACATGCCGAGTGTGATCGAGGGTGTCCGCGATTGTACAAATGTCCCGATGCCGTGCCTGCGGTATACCATCCCATCGCTCTCAAGCTGCTGGAGTGCCTCACGAAGGGTGGCACGCGATACATTCAGTATCCGGGCAAGTACCGGTTCGGTGGGAAGCCTGTCACCTTCCTGGTATTCACCGGAAAATATCATCTGACGCAGGCGCTCAGTGATGGTAGTATGTAATGGTTTTCCCATAAAATATAAAAAAGAGAGAATAAATAAAAAGGTTCTGGTTAAGAGGATTTTTTTAACTCCTCTAACAGTATAATATATATTTTTTGATCTTTATTATTGAAAAGTAATCCAAATTATTTTAAAACTATGATTTTGTTCAGCTATATTTACAATTTTGCCTTATAATAATATTACTTCAGGTTATTCTTTATACAGCCCGGACGATCAGTTGTAATACCTTTGACATCAAGGTCTCTCAAGCGTTTTGCCTCTTTTACATCATTGACTGTCCATACGAAAATTTCGAGACCGGAAGCCATAACCTCATTCACGAACTCACTGGTAATTCCGTGATATTCCACATTCACACCATCGAGTTTGCTTTTCATCACATTATTAATAATATGGCTGTCGTAAGAGATATATTTTGCAGTATCAACCTGTCGGGCTGTTCTACACAGTAAATATGCAGGAATTTCAGGCATTGCAGCCTTACACCGGACGACAGTTTCACATTCGAATCCCATGAGAGAGATGTGATAACGCTTTCCACTGAAATCGATGAGTTTTTTTAATACCGGGATTATCTCAGGTCCCGATTTGATCTCAACAAACAGCCTGCGTCCTTTTGGTATTGTCTCGATAACTTCATTGAGCAATGGAATTTTCTCACCTTCATACTCTGGAAAAATAAAGCTTCCGATGTCAATTTTCATCAATTCGTCGTAAGGTGTTTCACCTACTGGCAGCTCAAAGCCTGCTGTCCTTTTTGTAGTCTCATCATGCAGTAAGATGATTTTTTTGTCTTTCGTCAGACGGACATCAACCTCGACAGCATCGGCGCCGAGTTCCCATGCAAGGTTAACCGAAGACAGGGTATTTTCGGGAGCAAGGTATGATGCACCACGGTGAGCGATAATAATAGGTGATGGTTTTCTTCCGGATAAATTATGAATTGGTAATGAAGTGTTTTCCGAAATCATAACACCTTTCAGATATCATTTATGTAGAATCCCGTTCTTAATAATTGCTTCTTTAAACGCAGCAAGAGCAATGCCGCGATGGCTTATTCTGTTTTTGGTCTCTTTCGGAATTTCCGCAAATGTAGCGCCAAGAGGTTTATAATAAAAGACAGGATCGTATCCAAAACCTGCCTGACCGACGGGTTTTCTGGTAATGCTTCCTTCGCATATTCCAATGGTTGTCCATTCAAAATCATCAGGACGTACGAGCGCGAGCGCACAGACAAAACGTGCTGTCCTAAATTCATCATCAACATCCTTCAGTAAATTGAGCAGTTTCCTGTTGCGTTCTTCAGAAGTGGGAGCGAAACGGGCGGACATAACACCGGGTCGACCGTCCAGAGCATCCACCTCCAGACCGCTGTCGTCGGCAAGAGCGGGGAGACCGGTGAAGGAAGAGACGGCACAGGCTTTTATGAGCGAGTTTTCAAGAAAAGAAGAACCGTCCTCAATAATTTCCGGCATACTGGCAAAGTCCGCAAGCGAATACAGATCAATGCCGGTATTGTTCAGAAAAGCAGTGAATTCCGAAAATTTCCCCCTGTTAGCTGTAGCGATAACAAGTTTCATATAAGATCAAGGTTTTTTTTCTGAATGGCAGTTATAGTTTTGATGGCGGATTCGGCGCTGTTAAGCATTGTATCCAGCATTGTCCGGTCAAAAGTCTTTTTTTCAGCGGTTCCCTGGATTTCAACGAGATTTCCGGATTCAGTCATGACAATGTTCATATCTACATCCGCAGCGGAGTCTTCAACGTATGAAAGGTCTGCAAGTATGGTACCCTCCACGATCCCCACGCTGATTGCTGCCACCATTTCCGACATGATATGCTCTTCAGTAATGCCTTTGGTAACAAGCCAGGTGCCGGCATCATAGAGAGAGACTGCAGCTCCGATGATGGAAGCTGTCCGGGTGCCACCGTCAGCATTAATCACATCGCAGTCAATATGGACGGTGCGTTCTCCGAGCTGGTCAAGCCTTGTGACTGCTCTGAGTGCTCGCCCGATGAGGCGCTGGATTTCCATGGTTCGTCCGCTCAGGTGATATGCAGAGGTTGGACGCCTATTGCGTGTCTGCGTGGATCGCGGCAGCATTCCATATTCGGCGGTTACCCATCCTGAACCGGTTCCGGAAAGCCATTTTGGAATACCGTTTTCAACACTTACCGAGGTAATGATCCGTGTCTGGTCAATCTCCACAAGGCAGGATCCTTCGGCATACGGGAGATAGTTTCGAGTGAGCGTTATTTTTCGCAGTGAAAATTGAGAGCGGCCGTCTTTGCGTGTATACATAATATTTTATATAAATTGCGACATTGTCGCCCGGTAATCGGGCAGATCGACTTCAATAATTCTACACATCTCAAGAATGCGTGACTGAACTCTTCCTTTTGCCATATCTATTGGATTGTACTTTCTCATTTTTCCTTCCTTTTGCTTTTCTATAGAAGAGTTAAATGATGGTTTGGTCTCTTCTTTGTAGCCTTCTTTAAATTGGCTTATGATCATATTGGAAGTTATGATGGTGATACGTTCCTCTTCATAGCGGGAATCAATAAGGTTATAAAGCATTTCCAGTTCCCACTCGGTATTGCGCTGAGTCCCGAAATCATCTATTACGAGAAATGGGATTTCGATAAGTTCATCGAGAATCTGACCTGCCGTTCCAAAACTCGCATCCGTTATGTCATAGGAGCTCTTGAGCCGCTGGAAAAACTGCCGTGAAAGATCAATAAACCTGCCACCCCGTGCGTACTTCAGCATGAGTTCCTGGAGGGTAATACATGCAAGAAGCGTTTTACCGCTTCCTGCTGAGCCCCAGAAATAAAACCCCTTTTTCCATTTTTCATGGGACTGCATATCTTTGATTGTGCTGATATTGCCAATAATTTTATTTGCCTTTGTGGAGTTGGTTTTTTTTGAATCCGTATCAAAATCCTCGATAAATTTCCATTTGTATTTCTGGGGTATCCGGGATTCTCTGAATGCCTTTTTCGTGGTCTCGAGCTTTATTCTGGCCCAGCGGCACGCGCACCAGGAGTGGTCGCCATTCTTATCAAATACCTGGTAAGGAGGAATTGCATTGCACGTGCATTGTTTTTCTATGCAGGGACAAATTTTTAACTCGCCGTAGGAGCCGGCTTTTATGTCCCGGTCATAAATAATCCCGGTTCCTCCGCATATCTTACAACGTTTCATTATCTATTCGCTCCTTGAAAAGAGCCCGCGCTCATGCCGCTCCTTAAATTTGATTATTGCATCATACATGGACTGAGCAAGCCGCTTCTGGTAAGCGGTACGGCTGAGTTCCCTTCCTTCCTGAGGATTTGAGATATATCCGACTTCAATCAATAAGCTCGGCATTGATGCCTGGGTGTCGCGCATCACGAGAAAACCGGCTTGTTTGACACCGCGCCTTTTCTGGCGTGTTGCACTGCAGGCAGTATCCAGAAGAATGCTGCACATGTCCTGGCTTTCTTTAAGATAAACATTAGATACCATACCCAACTCTATTTCCCGAAAGTCAATGGACAGTTCGGAGTTTTCAAAGTATCGCTCGTACTGTTCGAGGTTATCTTCGAACATTATCGATGAGTTTTCACGGCAGTTTTTCCAGCGGCTCAAGAGCTCCTATGACA
>JBHPFF010000040.1:0-22562 GCA_042572165.1 Candidatus Latescibacterota bacterium
GTTACAACCGAGATTCCCATCGGTTCCGCCAATCCGTCGGTTTTTCCGAAAAGACTGTAAGTCGTATACGCCCAACAGCAATATCCCGGTGTTGCATCATAATAACTTTTTACAACCATATTTTTTCGCGGTTCAAACCCCGAGGGCAGTCCTTCCACTATGATAATAACCTCCAGTGGGATACCTGAGGTATTGCCGAAACAATACTCAAGACCCGCCGGAATAAAAACACCTGTCCCTTCTTTGATACCGACTTTTTTCCCGCCCGCTTCCACACGACCGATACCTTTCATAACATAAAATATCACCTGCTCGTTGTCATGTTTCGTTGGTTTTGTTCTCTCATTTCCAAAAAGAAATCCATGATTGTATGCCCTGATATATTTAAGAGTGGCGCCTTTTTCCGGTGGATTGACAGGATTTCCACGTGTAAAAACAGCCTGTTCGGCAAAACCACCGTGATCTATGGTGATTTTCGAGTTTTTCCAAGTATTGACAAAAGGATAGACATTTATGTCTACCTCGGGATGATCATAAATATATTCCGATCTCTCGTCATATGAGGGGATAAGTCTTTCATCCTGGGCACATAACGGCGATTGAAATGAAAAAAGAACAACAACTGTAATAATAATAAATCGTATCATTGGTTACTCCTCCTCGGGTGAATGTACAGGTTCCGTTCGATATTCTTAATAAAGCAAATTTTAACCGCTGGTGAAACTGTGATTTTTACCGAAGATTTGTATGATTTGGAATAAAGAAAGTGTGCATCCCTCAATCTCTGTAACCTTATTATAATGCTGATTACTTTTAAATAAAAAGATTATCAAAGAATTTAATAATTTTATATTAAATGCCGATTAACAATTTCTCTGCTAAAAACAGGCAAGAATTTACTTTATTGCCCGTTGCTTTATATCATTATTCATTATATAATATATTTGAATGCAACTTATCCTTTAATCTATTGAAATGCTTAATAGAAAACTTACAATTATGAAGTTTAATAAAGTCATATGTCTTTACCCCTATTTCCAGGAAGTACCCATTTACGAATTTTTCCCTCCCCTCGGGCTTGAATTTATTGCCGGAGCAATAAAGGATTTTGTACGGGATATCTGTATCATCGACCTGCGTTATGAGAAGAATTTCAGGGAACTGATCACCGATGATGTGGATTTGTTATGTATCAGTGTGAACTGGCATTACGAAACCGAATCGGTAATCGAGATTATCCGTTCTCTCCCTAAAGATATTATGACAGTGGTTGGCGGGAAATATGCTACTGAAAATGTCGAGGAACTGTTTTCAGCATGCCCCAATATTGATATTATTGTGCGTGGGGATGGAGAGGAAACCATGAGGGAGTTTATCACCTCCGGTTCTCCCGAGCAGGTATCAGGCATCTCATACCGTCACAACGGCAATATTATCCATAATGAAAATCGTCTTCTAAAACCTGTATCAAACACCCTTTACCCTGACAGGAATCTTCGAAGGTATACCTATAAGGTAAGCTACCAGAAAGTTAATCTCGGCTACAGTTTTGACACCATGATGAGTTCGCGCGGGTGTCCTTTTAATTGCAAGTTTTGCTCATTCAAGCGTAATCCCCTTGGGCAGAAACGCGACTGGTCGGCACGCACTCCCGAATCGGTTATCAATGAGCTTCGTGAAATAAATGCGGGGGTTGTGGCTTTCCTCGACGATAACTTTTTTGCAGACATCAAAAGGGCGGAAAGAATATGTGAACTTATTATTAAAGAGAAGCTGAATAAAATCTTTTTTGCGAATGCGCGGATTTCCATTGCTTTTCACCCTGAACTTCTGAAAAAAATGTATGCGGCCGGATTCAGGCTCCTGATGATCGGCATCGAATCCGCACAGGATAAAAGTTTAAAGTCATTAAACAAGGGATTTACAACGGAAGATGTGAGGGATGCTTTCAGGGTTTTCCGCAAATCAAATATGCTTACCAACGGTTATTTTATCGTTGGACTCATCGGCGAGACAGAACGGGAAATGCTTGAAATAGCTCCCTTTTCAAAAAAGATTGGTGTTGATTTCATAAGCCTGAACCGCCTCCGTTATGAGAAATATTCAGGACTGAAAGACCTTCTTGAAGCTCACAGGGACTATTATATCGGCGAAAGCAACCGCATTTATTCAAAAAACTATGGGCCGCGTGAAATTAACCGTATTTTGAAAAAAATCCGTGCCGAATTTTTCGATACAAAGAAGATTATTTCCTTGATTTTTAAGGGATTAAGAATAGGATTTCCCGGCTGGATATTTTTCCTCCACCTGCCGATTGCTCTTCCACAAATTCTGTTGCGACTCAAAAACCGCAAAAAATCCAGGGCTGTTACCACTTCCGGTACAAACCGGTGCGGTTAGCTTTCCGCTTTCTTATTTAAATTATTACTCCGGCATTTAAACAGGATGCATATATTATTTATTCATAAGAATAATGCTCCACATCATCCGAGGCGGCCATATTTTTCTTTTCCCGGGCACTCGCATCAGGCACCTCGCAGGGCATTTTGTAAGGGCGAGCAAAGAAAAGAACAGAAAATAGTTTTAAATCAATCACTTGTATTACTTGACAATTTATACTTTTGTTTATATTGTTGTTTTAATTAAGTTATTATATAACTGATTATATGATTATAAATTATACACGGGAGGTTTAGCAATGGCAGAAGCGAAAGAGCAATACCCTGTCAGTTTGAGTATCGATTACTCTGAACGAGCTGACAAGCTTACTACCTTTTTCAGGATTTTTACTGTCATCCCTATTTTGATCATCTTGGCTTTACTTACCGGTGGTCATAATGAAACAAATTCTGTACAAGGCTGTAAATATATTTGCTACGGTGGTGGGATTGTATTTATCCCGACGCTATTAATGATTCTTTTCCGGAAAAAGTATCCTAAGTGGTGGTTTGACTGGAATGTTTCTCTAACCAAGTTTAGTACGAGGGTTTTTTCCTATTTATTGCTGCTCAGACATGAATACCCTTCAACAGATGAAGAACAAGCGGTTCACATTGAAATACCTTACCCTGATGCAAAAGTAGAGCTTCACCGTGGAATGCCCCTTGTGAAGTGGTTTTTGGCCATTCCGCATTTTATTATTCTCTGTTTTCTTTATATCGCTGTAGCGATTTGCACAATCATTTCTTGGTTTGCCATATTGTTTACTGGAAATTATCCAAGAGGTTTGTTTGATTTCGTAGTTGGTGTCATAAGATGGTCACTCAGAGTAAGCGTATATGCTTTACTATTGACTACCGACCGGTATCCACCATTTAAATTGAGCGAGTAACTATTAGGTTGAGTTCAGTATAGTCTCTGTTATAAAAGAGGAAACTTTGTTAGCGTATAACCAGCGGTTCCACCTGACCTCTATGGCTCTAAGTGATTTTTTTATTATTGATAGTGATGGCAGGTAAACCGCAAACCGTTAAATTATAAAGGATATCTCATGTGCACGATAACTTTATTACTTATCACTGTTCTCATGAATCCTGTGTCATCGACAGTCTTGGCAAGCGATAGTGCCACCATTTCGACTACTCAAGAAGCATCAGGCTTTTTGCTTCCCTTTCAGGGTAAATGGTTTGTAGTATGGGGTGGAAATACGAAGGAGCAAAATTATCACATAGAATCACAGAATCAAACCGGTGCATTTGACTTTGTTATCATCAGTGAAAATGGAAAGACTTACAAACAATCGGGCAAAATGAACGAAGACTACTTTGCTTTTGGAATGCCGATACTTTCCCCGAAAGATGGTACTGTAACCGACGTAATTGAAGGTGTGAGAGACAATGTGCTGGGAATTAAAAACGCCTACTCAGCGCTGGGTAATACAATTGTTATTCAGCACATTGATAATGTTTTCTCAGTGCTTGCGCACTTGAAATTAGGTAGCATAACGGTTAGGGTTGGAGACCAAGTCAAGTCCGGCGAAGTAATTGCTCAATGCGGGAATTCTGGTCATTCATCAGAGCCACATCTACATTTTCATTTGCAAGACAACGTCATCATTCCTGAAGGAATAGGAATTAAGTGTTTCTTCTCAAAGATAATACTGGAAAGAGACGGAAAAACGGAAGTGAAAACTAATTATTCTCCTATAAAGAGCGATATTATTTCAAATCTATATAAAGAATAGCCCAATATTATACTTAGTGGAGCACTTTCGAATTGTTGGAGGCGTTTATTTAATGATTGCTTTTGTTTGTCTTGAATAAGTTCTCTTTCAATATAAAAGAACGACATTACTCATTATTTAATTAATCATGATAGCTGCTGATTCGGGGATATAACATGGAAATCGGATTAAAGTGGATTGCTTTGTTATGCTTACTATTGTGCACAGCAGTGAATTCTACATATGCTGACGAAGAAGAGACGTACTGGTTAGAGGAAGAGATCAGTTTTGCCACAGGCGATTTTACTCTTTATGGAGTATTGGTCAAACCCGAAGGTTCTGGACCTTTCCCCGTAGTAATTTTTATACACGGAGACGGCCCGATTAACCGTACGATGTTAGGGTATTATGAACCGATTTGGGGAAAGTTTGTTAAGGCCGGTTACGCTTGTATATCCTGGGACAAACCTGGTATCGGGAAATCAACGGGGACATTTGGTGATGGAACTCTGTTTCACGACCGTGCTTCAATAGCTGCTGGAGCGGTGAGTTTTTTAAAGGCAAGAGAAGATATAGATGGGAAGCGAATCGGTTTATGGGGTATAAGTCAGGCAGGCTATATAATGCCAATGCTTACTACTATTTCGGATGACATCTCATTTATGATAGCGGTATCAAGTCCCGGCATGAACAGCATTGCCCAGGGAGCGTATTTTATAAAAAAACAACTCATCAGTGAGGGTGTGAACAATCAGGTAGCCAGAAAATTTGCTGATTATTATACGAAAAGCAAATATGCAAAATCTTATGAGGAATATCGTAAGTACGTTGAGTTGCTCGGGAAACAACCATATTTAAAAAAAACAGGTTGGGCTGAAATTAAACCAAAAGACAGGTATGCTCCGCTTCAAACGGAGAGCGAGTCATTTTTCAATCCCGTTACAGTTTTAGAAGAAATAACATTTCCTGTATTGGCAATCTTTGGGGAAAAAGATACACAAATTCCGCCCCAAAAAAGTGCTGAAGAATATAGAAAAGCTTTGCATAAAGCCGGAAATGAGCATTTTAAAGTGATAATGTTCTCTGGTGCCGACCATGTTGTTTTTAATACGATAACAGGGAGCTTAAAGGAATGGGAGGATAAGTTCAGGAATCAGCAGATGGATTATACGCCCGAATATCTGGATACAATGGCTGAATGGCTGAAAGGTTTATTTCAATAATAATGGTGATGGTTCACTAATCTTGAATAAATTATTTAAGATTTTCATTTGATTTTTTTATTTGGACAGAGCGCCTAACCAAGCGGTTCCACCTGACTACCTAAGCTCTGTGCGGTTCTTCAAATATTGATAGTGACTGCAGGTGAACCGCAAACCGTTAGACTTAAAAGGATATTAATCATGAGAAAATTTGCATTTATTCTAATTTCTTTGACCTTTTTATCAACAGAAGTACTGGCGGAAATGAGTGTAAATATACAAAACAATTTCGGATACACTATTGTTAATGTCTCCGAAGCTATGGAGATTCCCGAATACTCCAATATTACTGACGAAGGTTTAGTAGATTGGAATCAGTTTAACTATAAAGGGCTGATTCAAATACTATTCAAAAAATCCGAAAACGTTTCATTTGGTCCGGAGATAGGATTTAACAGATTATACTATTGGGAAGAAAAACATATTCCACCGGGCTTTAGCCCAAGATGGCGCTGGGGAACTATTTGGACAGGACACGTGGGGGGAGTTGTACGACGGAGTTTTGCCTCGCATTATTACGTTTTAACAGGAGCCAGTCTACACGTCTTTTTTAACGGGTCCGGAGCGACCATTGGTATACCGTTAGCTATAGGTCACGAATTACCGATTTCAAAAGTTTTTACTATCCCAATCGAATTTCGGTTAGATGTAGTTTTTGGTGACGCTGTTCCCATTGGTATTGGTGGAGGAGTTGGAATAAAATACAGATTTGGCGAATAAAATTATTAAAACTCCCGGCCTAAAAACTAGCTGAAGCTGAATGATAAATAAATTATTCGAAAGTTAATTATAAGTTGGGCACATAAGAACTATGGAAATAAATAAGAGTTCCAGACATTCAAAAATCACCGGAGATTTCGGTGAGTCATTAGTACTTTATTGGCTTTCAAAATATGGATTTGAATATTTATAACTTGAAGGATTACCATGATGAGAAAAACAGGATGGTATGCAGTGCTTCTGATGTTTCTTTTGGCAAACGGGATGTATTCCAACGCCCAGAGCTTCGTGAACTATCCAGTGTCGAACGAGTATGACATGCGGGAGGATCTTGTCCCCAGAAGGCTGACGATCGCCATGTGGGATTATTCGTGGCTCAACGGCCACTATCCCGGAGGGCCTTTCGAGGATTTTGACAGGGTGACGGACGAACTGCTCGAACGGGGATTCAACACAGTGCGTATCGATGCCTTCCCCTTTGTCATCCACGACCTCCAGGGCAAGGAGCGGAGCGACTACCTGGTGAAGAAGAATCCCCTCATACCGTGGGGGCTCAGCACCATTGACCACACCCACGAAATGCCCGGCGAATTGATTGAATTCATGACAATTACACAAAAGAAGGGTATTTATGTCATTCTATCGTCATGGGGCGTCGACAGAGGGACTTACACCACCCGTGAGAAATTCTATGAAGCGTGGGAATTCACCCTCAACGTCCTGAAGGAACGCGATCTTCTCGGCCACGTGCTCTTCGTCGACTTAGACCAGGAATTCCCCAATTTCAGTCCCTTCAAGACCCAGATATACAGTCTCGACCTGGGGACACCGTCAAACACCAATCCATTCGACAGGAAGTGGAACGACAGGCAATTCGCATTCCTTCGAGACCATATCACCGATCTTCTCCACATGTTTCAGCGTCAATACCCCGAACTGCGGTTCACGTTTTCGTTCGTCACCAATCTCGACCAGTTCAGGGAAATGAACCTGACCGCGCTGGATGTGCTTGAGGTTCATACATGGATGGACCTCAAGCGGTTTGACGCCCGCACCGGCTTTTTCTCTATTAAACAAAACAGAGATCCGCGGAATGATTATATAGATTACATGCGGAGGATAACCGCAACCATGCAATCGATGAGGCCGATGCTTCTACAGAATATGCACAATCAGCTACGGTTCGTACGGGACTGGTCCCGAGAAATAGGGGCTCCGCTAGTGACAACCGAGGCTTGGGGTCCTTGGTGGCACACGGATCATCCCCAACTCGACTGGCAATGGTTCTACGACTGGTGCGAACAGTGCATGGGGCTTTCGTCGCAGTATGGATTCTGGGGGAGCACACCCTGGAACTTCAGCCATCCTTACTGGGAAAACTGGAAGAACGTGGACTGGTACCTAAGGGTTAACGGGAATTTCCTTGAACAATGAACACTCATAAATTATAAATCGAGTTATTATATAACTGCAACTGAATGATAAATAAATTATTCGAAAGTTAATTATAAGTTGGGCACACAAGACAGCATGTGGTCTATTAACAAAATAATTCACATTCTGACCTACAGAAATCGGCCTGACCTAGCTGACTCACTTCGTGGGTCACACTATGATCTGAACGAGAGTACGACCTTCGGAAGCCGTTTGTATTCTAGACTAACTTCCGTAGAGATTTATGCCCCTATTCATAAGCACGAACAACTTGTGAAACTTTCTGCCGAAGACAATAACGAAATAATAAGTGCGTTTCACGTGCTTTATCCTATCCGGGACGAGGACGTTGAGATTAATCGTATAGAATTCTTTGTGGATCCGGAGGCTCCAATACCGCAGCCATCGCGGCAAGTTTCAAGATTAGAAAAAATTGACTTCATCTACATCAACGAGCAGATCGCTAAATGCGATAAGAAGATCGCTGGGGCGGATTTTGAGGGAGCTATCACCAACGCTCGCAATCTCGTCGAATCCATATGTAAGTATATTCTCGACGATGCAAATGAGGAATACGACGACAAAACGGAACTTCCCGATCTCTATCGCAAGACATCCCAACTATTGAAAATGCACCCAAGCCAGCATGCCGAAAACTCGTTAAAGCAGATTCTTTCAGGCTGTTTCAGCATTGTACAAGGCCTCGCGGCTGTTCGGAACGAACTCAGCGATGCTCATGGAAAGTCCAGTAAACGACACTACAGGACAGATGAACGCCACGCCATGTTTAGCGTTGGAGCGGCCAAGTCACTATCCGACTTTCTGTTTGCTTCCTACATGGACAACACCAAGAAAGGCACCCAACCAGACATTGTAGAGGGCTCGGACAAATTGAACAGCTGAGTTTTCACGTTAACATCCAAATTAACCAAACAATTCATTAACTCAACTTTCATGTTGGTTCACACGGGAATTTGAAAAGAGATATAGGAGATATGAGTGTCATTGCCGGCTATTCTGGCGGGCTTCCCACTCTTTTTCGATTTCGATTTCTTCCAACTGCTGTTTTATCACCTCGATAAAATACTCGGCATAGGCTTTTGTCTCGATATTTTTTGCTGCCAGTTCGTATTCTTTTAAGGCATCCTCAAGTTTGCCGGAGATTCGTTTGTAATCTGCGGCTATAATCCTGGCACGTGCGTGGTTTTTGTTTATATTGAGAATTTTCATTGCAGTAGTATAAGCATCTTCCATCCTTCCCATGTCCTGATATGTCTGGGCAAGGAGAAACTGGTATTTGAGTTCGCGGGATTTAAGCTCGACCGCCCTGACAAGACCGTCAACCGCATCTTTATACTTTTTTTGCTTATAGTAAATAAACGACCTGCCGTAATACAAAGCGTCCTCTTCGGGAAGCAATTTTATTCCCTTATCGTAAGCGGCAAGCGCCTTCACCTCCTGCCCGGACATGTAGAGAGCGGCAGGATACGCTATTAGCGCTTTCTGATGTCCTGGTTCTTTTTCGAGCACAAATCTGAATTTTTCAGCGGCTTCCCTGTATTTCTTCAGCCCGTTCAGCGCCAGACCATGGGCAAAAACTGCGGCGATATTTTTGTCGTCCAGCTGATACGCCTTTTCAAAAAAAGTAATCGCTTCAGTGTAATTCCTCTTGTTGTAAAGCTCAAGACCTTTGTTATATTCGGCTCCGGATTCCGTGTTAACCACGACAGGTTCCTGTGCTGACGCAGTAAGGGCTGTCAAAAGAAAAACACACACGACAAAAATTTTCGAGAACTTCCCATTTATGCCCGTTTCCGGCACATTAAATCCAACTATTGAAAACCTGAGAGCCATTTATTCCTTCTTTGCTATGAACGAAACGCGTAACGCATTCACCCTTTTCAACTCTTCAATAATACCTGATATCAGTCTGTACGGTGTATTTCTGTCGGATTTTATCTGGACTACGATACGGGGATTCTCCTGGAGTTTATTACCTACAATGCTGCCGACCGAGGTCAGATCAGCTTCATACTCATCAACCTTAATTCTTCCGTCGTGAGCTATCCAAATACTGACTACATTTCTACGCTGTCTTAAAGGTTCGATTCGTTCTGCAAGAGGCAGATTAACCTGGAATCCCCGGTAAACAACAAAAACAGTAGTCACCATGAAGAATATAATCAATAGAAAGGAGATATCCGCCATTGGACCGGTCGGAATAGACTGTTGTACCGACATACGTTTTCTGAAACGCATTATCTTTTCTCCTTAAAATTCAGGTTCGGCAATTGAAATTTTATGGTTACCCGCCTTATGAATTTCATCTATCACATCGACGAAATATTCGTAACGGGTATCGGGAGCTGTTTTAATCGACACAATCAGGTCTTCATTCTGTTCTGTCATTTCTCTTATGCGCCCACCCATCTGTTCCAGAGTTACCAGGTCATGATCGTGCATAATTTCACCGGCTGTATTGATCCAGACCTTTGTGATATTCCTGCTCGGAACCCTCGTCACAGAACCTGCGGGTGGAAGAGTGATCCCCAGCCCCTTATCATGGGACATCGAGGTTGTCACCAGGAAAAAAACGATCAGGAGAAATGCAATGTCCGCCATTGTCGATGTCGGAATCGCTGCCGATACACGTGCCCGTTTCAACAAAGCCATCAGTCTACCCCTCGGAAAGTTTGTCGTATCCCAGATCGACCAGGACATCGATAAACTTGCTGGCGTTTTCTTCCATGTTCACCACAATCCTGTCGATAAGATAGACGCAGAGATTGTATCCCATCTGGATAGGAATAGCCACTAAAAGGCCCCCTGCAGTTGTAATAAGCGCCATGGAAATACCACCTGCTACAATCGAAGGTTCCACATCACCTGCTATTGCAATGTTTTTGAACGCAATGATCATACCGGCGACAGTCCCGAAGAATCCGATCATGGGTGCAATATTCGCTATTGTCGCCAGCCACACCAGACCGTTTTCAAGAAATGCCATCTCGATGCTTCCAGTGCTTTCGACCGCTTTTTCAACATGGTCGATCCCCTTGTGCAGACGCGAAAGTCCTGCATGAACGATCGTAGCCACGGGACCCCGTGTTCTGGAGCAAATCTCCGCAGCTTTCTCAATACCGTTCTCTTTATCCTGAAGAGCCGCATATATTTTCTTATACAGAGAGCCTGTGTTAAACATGGCGAGAAATATGACAATAAGCCGCCATAATGTGATAGCGACACCCACAACGAAAAGTACGACAAGCGTCCACATAATCTTCGGACCACCGTCACTGATATATGTCATGAGTGTTGATGTTGCCTCGTTTTCCATCTCTGATCTCCATTAGATTAAATGTGATATTGTTAATAAGTAAACGCCTCTGACTGTTTTCTCAGTGATTGAAAAATTCAAATTCGGTTTATCTCCTTTTCATGATCCTTTATATGTGCATTAGAACTGTGTATGAAAGCAATCAGCCTGATCAATGATACGTCACACCGCAGGACAAATCAATTGATAATTCCATGTAAGGTTACATAAAAAGATTCAGTATCATATAGTTCCTGAACATTCTGGGAACTTTGAACCTGAAACCTGGAATCTTAACCGTAATGTTTAAAAAAGGGAATTATCATTGAACAGGAATAGTTTATTTGGTATCATAACTTTGATGATGTAAACTCATCCTCATTAACTTTGAAACTATATGATTCAAAAATCACTCTGGAGAGGGAATACAAATGAAACGACGTGACGCTGTCAAAACAATCCCCGTTTTTGGAATGAGTGTGCTGGAATTTCTCGATACTGCGTTTGCAATGAAAAGGGTCTCTCAGCCTCTCTGTCTTGAGTACCTTGCCCGTGTCAAAAAGATAATCAAGAAGATTCAGAGCACCGAATCGGACAATTTGCTTGAGGCTTCGTATCAAATCGCACGAACACATAAAAACGGCGGAAACTGTTTCTGTCAGTGGGAAACAGGTCATTCGTTCGACGGTGATATGTTCCCGGGGCGTCACGGCGATCCGGAAATATTCACAATGGGATATACCATGGGAACTCCTTCAGTTGAACCCAAAAGGGGAGACCTTCTTATCATTAACGTTTTGCGAAAACCACTCGAAGACCCCCGCAAGAAAGGTATTTTTGTCATTGGCGGCCCGACACCCTGGTGTGCCGACACTGAACGGACGGATTTATTAACGGAAACCAATCAGAAACTGAAGATAAAAAAGTATTCAGACATCTGGATCAATACGCATATCACAACATTAGGGGCGCTTATGTGGCTTCCCGGAGAGACAGCCCCGCTCGGTCCCACTTCCGGCGCGCTCGGTATGGTTACATACTGGGCTATGATAGCTGATGCGGTGCGAGTGCTCGCACGTGATGGAGTATCTTTGAATGTCAAGGGCGACGAGCCAGAACTCGGGAAGAACTCCCCTTTTGTCAGCCTTACGAACCCCTTGGCGGAAGACTATTTCGAGCAGAGCCTTCGCCAGATCAGCCAGATAGAGGCTGAAATCGGCACTGTGAAACTCATTGCGGAAGCGGCGGTGGACAGGATTCTCTCAGGCGGCAAATTATGGGTCTACAGCCGTTACCATGAAGCCCTCAGCGCTGAGGCGCGTGGAAAACGCGGCGGGCTGGCTCTCATTAACACAACCGACACAAGAGACAAGAATTTCAAAGCGAACGGTAAGGATTTCATGATAATGGGAATCTATCAGCCAGACGATGAAGTTGACCTTCAAAAATTACAGGAATTTCGAAAGTTCGGGATGAAAGTTGCCTCCATCGGCCCAGTGACACGAGATGGCATAATTCCTCAGGGTAGAACAGTTCCCAAAGAAACCGACATGCATCTCGGTCTTATGTGTGACACATATGGTCTTTTTGCCGTGCCGGGAATTGAAAAAAAGGTATGCCCCACATCCGGGCTTCTTGTCAACCTCATGTTCTGGGCAACCATAATCCGGATCGCCGAAGAAATAATTAAGCGTACTGGCAACACACCCGGAGTACTGTCAACAGGAGCCCTCAAGGGCGGCGGTGAGCAGCGCAGGAAACGAACGGAAATGGTTAAAATCCGGGGGTATTAAATTCAAAATTCAAAGTTCAAAGTTCAAAGTTTCAGATTCCAAGTTTTCGATTTCCAAGAAATATTCTGACTTAATATTGATCTCCGGTTAATGTTCCCTCTAAAGTATTACAGAAAAAAGATTGGTTATTCTATTAACCGAATTTCTATTAATGTCGTTATAACAATAGCTTATGTGAAACTCAAAATAACTACGATGAATATCGTATTTTTTTCTTGACAAAAGGTTTCATGTCCGTTATAATAACTACGATGAATATCGTATTTTAAAAACACATGGAGGGAAAATGGCTTTCAAGAAATCACGGATGTTTACCGAAGGTGAAATTGATTTTATGAAGGTGTTGTGGGAAAAAGGAGAAGCCACACCCGAGGAGGTACAGGAAGCTCTTAAAAAGAAAGATCGATCACTGACTTACGGTACAATAAGAAATGTGCTTGTTGTTTTGATAGAGAAAGGTTTTGTATCCCGCAGTAAAAAAGGCAAGGTATATCTATATAAAGCAAAAGTTAATGAGATTCAGGCAAAGAAGTCAATGCTACAGAATCTGCTCAAACATGCTTTTAACGGTTCCGAATCTCAATTGGTAGCCACCCTGCTTCGTGACAGAGAGTTGCATTCAAAAGAAATGAAAGAAATACGCCGCCTCATCGAGGAGGAAAAAGAGGAGAATCAGTAATGGACTTTACTGAAATTTTATCGATGCTTGACAACACAGGCTTTCATACCATTAGTATGCTGCTGTCTGTTCTCTGGCAATCTTCAATACTATTGTGTATAATTGGCATTCTTTCATACGTACTACGTCGAAGGAAAGCAACTGTCCGGCACACATTGTGGGTATGTGCAGTCCTTGTAATTCCTTTTCTCCCGATTATGACATTCAGTATATCGAACCTCGGTACACCGCAAAAAGAACTTGCAGTCCTGCCGGTATATACAAACCCGGAGATTAAAGCCGATAATATCCCATATAAACCTCTTATACCCCAAAACAATAAGCTCCAGGTGGAAAATGCTGATGAATTTCAGAGTGAGAGTCTTCAATTTCCTGTCTCACAGCCGGATGAGTCCGGGCGTCAGATTAACATTCAACAAAATATGCGAACAGAATTTCAGCCGATGCATATAGTAGATTATCCCTGGGCACTGGCATTAATCGGGTATCTCATGGGTATTTTACTCTTTTCTTTCTGGATCATAATCGGCAGGCTTCGAATAAGAAGCTGGATTCTTGACGGTAGCCCGGTGATGGATCACAGTATCATCGAGGTTTTTCATCGTGCCGGCGAACGTCTCGGAATCAATCGTGAATTCATTTTGATAGAGAGCGGCGATGTCCCTGCACCTTTGACCTGCCGCATTTTCCGGCCTGTCATTATACTGCCGTCCGGTTTTACTGAGATGATGTCGAATAAGGAGATCGAGGCGGTTGCCTTACACGAGCTTTCGCATGTGAAACGCAACGATGTAATTGTGTTTTCCATGCTCTCGATAATTAAAGCGCTTTTTTTCTTTCACCCGCTCGTATGGATGGCTAATCGTAAGATCAGTCACCTTTCAGAACTTGCATGTGACACCAATGTCGTGGAGCATACACGGGAATCGGTGGTATATGCAGACATGCTCACACGGATTGCGGAACACCTTCCACGGCATGCATTCACAACAGAACTTGCCGCCGGGTTCATCCTTTCGAAGAGTGCGTTTTACCGTCGTATCGAGGCGGTTCTTTACACGCGGAGAAATCAGATTAGGAAGCTCTCTCGATTGGCGCTTGTTGGGGTCGTAGTAACTGGTATTTTGTCGCTCTTCATTGCGCTTGTATTGCCTCTTGGGTACGCACGTGAGAAAGGTGAAATGGTGGAAATTAAGGGGGAAGTTATTTATAAGGATAAGCCAGTTCCAGGTGCGATTATATATTTCAATGATCAGGAGATGAGTGTGGTAGAAAAAGTTGGTAAAACTGACAAAACCGGCACATATACTTTTAAAATTGTTCAATCCAGACTCAGCGGTAATGAACGACTACGACCGACAGTTATTGCATACAGCTCAGAACATTCACTGGGATGGCAGCAGTTATTCTTTACATCAGCTTTTGGAAATGTTGATATCATACTCAATGATCCGCTTTCGATTGAAGGCACAGTCAGAGATACATCAGGAAATCCTATCAGGGGAGCGGAGGTTACAGCTAAAAAACTGTGGTATCTTCCATTTAGTGTACTTAATCGGATATCATTTGATGAAAATGATATACCTCCACTGGTTTCAAAAACGGATAAAAATGGGAATTTCATCTTGAATAATCTCCCCCCGGAATATAATGGTTTTATAACTGCTCAAAAAAAAGGATTCGCTATAGAGGGAATCTCCAATATTAAAAATAGTTTAGGGGGTAAGGTAACAATAACTCTGAAACTTGAGGGCCGAATTGAAGGTAGAGTAACCTATGGCAATTCCGGTGCTCCGGCAAAAAATTTGAAGGTTAAATCCCCTCCTTTAATGATTGAAGATACAACCGACAATAACGGCTTTTATTCTTTAACGAACCTACCTGAAGGTTATATAAATATATATGTCATGTCAGGTGAAGAAGATGAAGGAATTGTTGCGATAAAAGAAAATATTCCGCTTAAAAGTGGAGAAACCTTCACAGATGTTGATTTTACTCTCGGACAGGGGGGAATTATCATCGGCAGAGTAATTGATGAAGATACAGGGAAACCGGTAAAAAATCACCGAATCGGTTACTATATCTACAATCGTTTTATTAATACAACTGACCCTGCTTCTTGTTATACAACTACTGATGAAACCGGGAGCTTCCGATTGAGATCCGTTCCGGGTAAAGCGAGTGTGGTGACAACTGCCCCTTATGGATATGAACATGAGGACTCGATAAAACGAGAAGTAGAAGTTGTCGAAGGAAAAACAGACCCTATTAATGATTACCTGTTCAAAAAGAGTCAAATGTTACAAGGATTGGTGCTAACGAATGAAGGCAGCCCGGTCGCAGAAGCAAGAATAATAATAACTTATGAAAGGCCCGGTCCCATTGGTACAACCCGGATTAATATACTGTCTGATAAAAACGGTATATTCAACCTGAGAGGTTTCAAAAATGGCGAACAACTGATTCTGCGGGCAATTCACCCGGAATTGAAAGTGCGGGGAATTAATGACATAGAATTTACACATGATGCTGAAGCGAATATTATCTGTGAACCGTTTGAAACCACAAGTATTACAGGAAGGGTAATCGATTTTGACGATAATTCCGTATCCGGTGCAAGTATTAAACTCTACAATATGGGTATCGGTGGTGTTTATACGGTATGGACATTAACTGACCGGAACGGTGTTTATACTACTGATAGGCTCATAATCGGCGATGCATACAATATCAGTGTTAGAAAAAAAGGATATGCGACACCTATATTTATTAATCCTGAAAACAATTTCACAGCTCTGAAAGATATGCCTCCGCATAAAGACCTCGTTCTGCCAAGGACTGACCGTATTCTTGAAGGCACGGTTATTGATTCGGAAGGCAGTCCCGTCTTTGGAGCTTTAATCTATGAAGCATCGGATGGTATGTCTGGTATGCCGATGACATATACAGATGCAGATGGATATTACTTACTGGAAGATTTAGCAGAGGTAGTAATACGTACTATAAGTATCAATCATAAAGATTATGGCTCTTATAGATTTTATGATATACCTACAAATGAGACTTATAATTTTACTCTGATAAAACCACTCGGATCTTTTACGGGAAAAGTTGTCGATTCTGAAAATAAGCATATTGGAGGAGTGCAAATATATATCGAATCAAATATTGAGAAAATATCAGGATTTCGTGTACATAAATCTGGATTTGAATATCAACCTGCTATTACTGATACTGACAAACAGGGAAAATTTCAATTTGAACATGTCATTGATGAAACATTAACTGTAAAGGTCTGGAAAAATGAACTCGGGCAAAAAACGTTTGAGAATGTAAACACCTTAAACGGTGAGGTTACATTTGTGTTTGATAAACCTGATGAAGTTCAGCCTTCCACATTTGAGTTTAACGAAAAGGGTGTTGTACTTCTTGAGGGCAAAAAAGCACCGGAACTGAAAATAGACCGCTGGATAAATAAAGATCCAGGTGATATTGCCAATTATAAGGGTAAGGTAGTTGTACTGGATTTTAATAAAATTTATATTATGGGTGCAGCAGGTGCACTGCGAAAGCTGAAAGCGTATTCACAGGAATTCAGCGATGATGATGTGGTTTTGGTTGGCATTTACGAACATGACACTGATGCCAAGGAGCTTAAAAAAATCATCGATGATATGGAAATTACCTGTAATATTGCTATAGATAAGAAATCATCTAATCCTGAATCAGGAGGTGCTACATTCGATACTTATGGAATTTCAAATCGCTACCCAACCATTGTCATTGACAGGGAAGGGAATGTACATCTTGACATACCAGCCTATGAACTTGAGGTGAAAATCAGGGAATATATTAAAGCCGGAAAAGGATAATGAAAAAAGTATATGCATGGAGCTTCTTAATTAGTTTAATAATATTTATATCTCCTATTAATGGAGAGACTGATGTTGCATTTATCGAAGAACTGTCACCATCGGATAGCAGTAAAGTATGGTACGACAACTGGGACGAAGGCATGGCGGCAGCCAAAAAGGAAAAGAAGCCAGTGCTGGTTGATTTTATCTCAGACCATTGCAGCGCATGTGTATCAATGGACAAACACACATTTTCCGCTCCCGAAATAAGGGAACGTCTTACTGCAGACTGGGTGTGTATTAAAGTAAACACTTTTCACAGCCAAAAAAGCGGAACTTTCGATGGCAAGGTAATGAATTACTTAAAGTTGTCGAAATATTTCAGGATAGTTGGTGTACCAACATTTATCTTTTTCGATAAAGAAGGAAAACCTGTACAATCGCTTGTCGGTTGCAAAGACAAGGAATTGTTTGGCCATATTCTCGACTACATGAAAGATGAAGCTTATAAAAAAGGTATTTCATTCAAAGAGTACAGAGAAAACAAAAGCAGTAAAGATAATTCCGGTTAAATAATTGTCTCATATACTATAATGCCATACTTTTAATCAGTGAAAAATCTCCTGTCAAAGCCGCAGTGAGAACAGGTTTCATGTACGAGTCCACATCGCCCTGAGAAGGATTCATTGGTGTCGGCATATTCCTGAGTTTGGATTCGAGCTGTGGATTCTTTGCCGCAGTAATCATTCGTTCGATATGTGATTCAGTAGCTCCGGCCTCGCCAAGCGTTACAGGGAAGTTTATACTCTTCGAAAATGCTATCATGCCCCTGGCTACAGATTCTCCAAGGTCACGTCCTGAGAGTGAATCAAGGTTATCATCTATAAATCCGGCATCTTTGAACACAGCGCCGACTGCTCTCAGCTGATCCTGAATTGCCGGAGCAAAGAGAACTGTATAATAGGGATTCAGAACCGCACATGCCCTGCCGTGCGAAAGCACATCAACAAGCGAGAAAGAGCCCAGGTGTCCGCCGTTTGTCCCGCCAATCATGATAGCGTAACCGCCGAGGTCGGTACCATAACCGAGTGCAACTCTCGCATTAATATCCATTGGATCAGCGATAGCTCTCGGCAGATACTCAACGATGAGTCTGATTCCCTCGACAGCTATCTCCTTTACCCTGTCGTAATAATCCTTGCCCGTCGAACCCATAAAGACTTCCCATATGTGGGCGATTCCATCCAGTCCGCCATCCAGTGTGAGCTCTTTCGGCGCACCGGCAGTAACACCGTAATCGAACACAGCTTTAGGAGGCACAACCGCCATATCAATAATAAGCTTTTTCTGTCCGGTACCCGGGTCGGTAATATTGGAATACTTGGTAAGATGCGCGCCGGACGATGAAATGGTCTCCACAGCAATTACGGGAATCGGAGCGACATTTGTTGCTTCTTTTATTTTTGTGACATTCCCGACACCGAAATACGGTTCCACTGTCGAGGCAAGTGCAGGTGAGGCTTCGAGATGTTTCATCGCCTGAGAAGTGCTGTATGTTGATATCACACTTGCAAATTTCGCGGCATCGATGGTACTGCCGCCTCCTATGGCAACTATCGAATCCGGGCGTGTTTTGGAAATCTCGTTAGCAATACGGTATACATCCTCGCGGGGTGCGTTCGGCCCGGCGCCGAGAATTGCAGAATAGGTGACACCATTAGAATCAAGAGAGGCGGTTACCTTGTTATATACGCTTTCCATCCAGTCGAGTCCCAGATCGGCAACTATTAGTAACGTCTTTTGACCCAGTGACTTGGCAAACTCGCCTGTCCTGCCAAGAACACCCAGCCCGAATGCGTAATTGTCTCCCTTCCATTCATTTAGAATCGCTTTCACTTTATCAAAATCTGCTGACATGAATTTCTCCATTATTTTAAATTTTTCCATAAACAGAAAGTAATTTTACATTTTGTCGAACCGGTCTATTTCCTTAGTTCATGCTCTCTGAACCTTGCATAATACAGAAACTTTATCGGTTTTTCAGTCGTATTTATATTACTGTGAGGAGTAAATCCAGTGGGCGGGATCATATAGGCAGTTCCCGGATACTGCCACCTTATTTCTTTCCCGAGAAACGCAAGGTTTATACCCTCAACCACTGCCCACACTTCCTCCACACCGGGTTCATGACTGTGTGGCTGACCGATGGTCATAGCGTTAAAAGTGAGGCAATTGACCAGTTCAAGCGTACCGAGCCCGTCCTGTACATTAAAAACATTCTTGCCGTTGTGGCTCCAGTGAACACTGAGGTAGCCATCGTTTCTGAACGGCATCGTATTCTCGTCTTTTACCAGTAGTTCACTATTCGGGCGGAAACCCTCAGGGATCGGCTCATTGATAATGTACATTTCCAACAGTTCGTCACCTGTATTGGTTATGGTAAACTCGAGGTTTGCAGGCACGAGCAAAAATATACCGTGATAAAGATCATGCGTTTTACCACCGGCTTTAATTATACCCTTTCCCGATGTTATGTAAAATATTTCCTGCTCTCCCCTGAGAGTGGTCGGAGTTGTGGAATCGAATCCATCAATTGTAGCACGTGCAAAACGGTTGGCAAATTTGAGAACAGCAGCCTTTTTGTGGGGCTTCAGGGGATCACCTGTGCTTTTTGTAAAGACAGCCCTTTCAGTAATAGCGCCGTGTGTATTATAGGGTATAGAATTCTGCCAGCTTCCCATAAACATATCGATATCGGGATCTTTTTCCGGGTTAAGGGGACGGCCGTCCAGGCTGTTCTGTGCAAAGGATACAGTTGAAACCGCAAAAACGATTAAAAAACACAGTTGAGAAACCTTACGAAACATCAAACACCTCCGAAAGTTATGTATGGGTATAAAATATTTATTAACACAATATTCAAACTCTTTATTCATTTCTGTTACTTACTTTTTCTTAATGAATCCGATCGATAATAACCGTTTTATTTCCTGACCTCATGATCCCTGTATCTGGCAAAATATAGGTATTTCACAGGTTCATTCGCTGCATTGATATTTGAATGAGCGGTAAATCCAGTTGGAGGCACCATATACGCAGTCCCTGCAGGTTGCCAGCGGATTTCCCTTCCAAGAAAAGCAAGGTTTTTCCTTTCGGTTACATGCCATATTTCTTCGGTACCTTCCCCGTGGCTGTGGGGGTGCCCGATGGTCATCGGATCGGCAATAAGGAGGTTAATACTTTCAATCGTACCGAGCCCGTCGTCAACAGCAAATATATTCTTGCCGTTGTGACTCCAGTGCATGGTGAGATAACCGCTTCTCCTGAGCGGTATGGCATTCTCATCCTTTATAAGAAGTTTCCTGTTCGGGCGGAAATTCTCGGGGATCGGTTCGTTAACAAGGTACATCATCAACGGCTCATCACCTGTGGCGGCAATGGTAAATTTGAGTTCTGCCGGTACGAGGAAGAATATACCCTCGCGAAGTTCATATGTTTCCCTCCCAGCCTTGATAACGCCTCTTCCGGAGACAATGTATAAAATTTCCTGTTCGCATTTCAGTGTGGTCGGCTCTGTTGATTTACGGGCTTCGAGTATAGCGAAGGAAAAACGATTTATAAAGGTAAGTACTTCCCCTTTTCTTACCGGTTTCAGCGGGTTACTGTTCCATCTGGTGAGGATCATCCTTTCAACAAGACCACCATGAGTGATAATTGGCGGCGAGTTTTGACAGCTTTCAATATACATATCGATATCGGGATCGATTTCAGGGTCGAGGGAGCGGGGGTCAAGCTGGTTTTGGGCAAACAGCACAAATGGGTTAATAAAAAAGATAACCAGGGTAATCACAAAACAATTTCTAAGCATTATTAACCTGCGAAATTTATTCAAAATGTATCCTTACATTTTATCTATTACCAACCCTTCTTTCCAGGTCAGCATTTGCTCCATGTTATTGGGAAGCTTGTATTTCAAAATATGAGGAGTAATATTCGGTCCGATAATATCAATCATTGAAAGATCGGCCTGTCCTTCCCCTGCCCAAGCCAGATAACTCAAATATCCGATGTCATCGTAATTTGCCCCCATGAGTTCAACCGCCACCCTGTCAACCGCCAGCATATCCGACCCTGCAATAGCGAAACCATGCTCCACAGGTGTCCCTCCCACATTAGGACCATGACCCTCCATGCACACAAGACCATCAAGAACAGAGAACCCTGGTTTGATTCTCTGACCAAGACTGAAAATGTTGAAATTAATACCCTTGGTGCCTGCATTGTGCATCTTGGTCTTCTGTCCCCGTTGCAGCCTGTTTTTCCGGGTAATTACACTGACGGGTGAACCCATAATAATATTTTTAACAGAAAGTGTAATTATTACACTGCTGTGCGTTTTGGGACGTGTCAGTGAAATGATGTAGTTATTCGGATCAAGGAAGGCATCTATAATCTCTATATCGAGCGGATGAAAATCACTATCGAAGATCCACAAAATGGTTGTCGAATCAGTATTGAGATCGACAAGCTTTACGTTGTATTCTTTATTGAGATCATAGTAATTATGGTTTCTCAGGCTCTTCTCTGTACCGCCGGGTCTGCCGTTGGAATCTCCGACGATTACCTTCTTTTTGTAAATTGGCTCAAGGAAATCAAGCACCCCTCGTGCAGCATCAACATGTGTTGTGGCAAGTTCAAGGTCCGGATCGACCAGATTAGCTTTGATAAGCACCTGCTTGCCCTGAATTTCCTCTTTAATTTGATTCTCAAACGGTTTCAACGCATTGTACACATTCTCTCTGCGGTCTGTGCCTTTAACAAAGGAAACGCTGGTTCTCCCCGGCTTAACTGTTACCGCTTGCGATTTATTTTCCGGCATAAATCCACCGAGCACCAAACCGGCGGCGCCTAATGACATATTTTTTATAAAACTGCGCCTGTCACGGCTGAACTCTACTATCCTGTTAGAAATCATCATTTTTTTCATAGTATATTCCCTGATAAAAGACAGTTACATTTACAGCTTTTAACCGTCAGCGGTTAGCTTTCAGTTATTTTATGTTTTCTCGTTTCGCCGACAGTTGACAGCGTACAATATTTTATGATTAATACTTCCAGTCCAGATGTCCTCTTCCCGGTCCGCCACCCTGGAAATTGCTATGCATCCGGTACTTTTTCACATAACCTGCCGGATCACGCCCGATGATCTTTATCTTTGAAAGATCGCCCTGACCTATTCCTGCATTTGCACAGTATGTCAGGTATCCGACATCGCTGAAATCAACTCCCATGGTCTGGCAGCCAATTCGGTCTGCTGCTATGAAATCCGTACTGGCAATAGC
>JBHPFF010000041.1:0-21684 GCA_042572165.1 Candidatus Latescibacterota bacterium
CTATAATCCTATAATATTTTGCGGATGTGTTTCATTTATAACTTGACTAAAACCCGATCGAAAGTCATATTTGATTTTGATATGGGGAATATCGGGTTCAATGAATAGAAGGTTTGAAAATAAAGTTGTAACCAGCTCTAACCATAAGTTATCTTTTAATATAATTCTATTTAGATCTAGCGAGAGGCAAAAAAATGTCAAATACATATTTACAAACAATAAAAAGACGTGAATTTCTCGGGATACCCGTTTCAGTGGCATTTGCCGGCTTAGCGCGCTCTGCGGAGCGGAAGAAGATCGCTGCCATAATTACTGAATACCGGACAAACTCCCATGCAGATGTGATTGTCGGACGGATGCTCTATGGTTACGGTTACTATGGCGAACACCGTGAACCCAGTGTAAAGGTTATGTCAATGTACACTGACCAGGTTCCAGAAAATGATATGAGCCGTACTTTAGCAGTTGAGCACGGATTTACTATTTATCCGACTGTTGAAGAAGCACTTACCATGGGAGGGCAGGATTTAGCTGTCGAGGGCGTTGTGTTCATTGGAGAACACGGTGATTATCCTTTGAACGAAAAAGGTCAGAAGCTTTATCCGCGTTACAGGCTTTACAAAGACATCATAGATACTTTCAAAAAAACCGGCCGTTCGTTGCCCGTCTTCTCCGATAAACATCTCTCAACTGAATGGGACGAGGCGAAATGGATGTACGATCAGTCAGTTGAGATGGGATTCCCACTCATGGCCGGTTCATCGCTTCCGGTGTGGTGGCGTTATCCTGAACTTGAATTGGAAAAGGGAACACCAGTTGAAAAAGCTGTTGTTACATCTTATGGTGGCAAGGAAAGTTATGGTTTTCATGCACTGGAGTGTCTGCAATGTATAGTTGAACGCCGTGATGGTGGTGAAACCGGAATAGTTGCTGTGCAATGTCTGGAAGGTACACCGGTCTGGAATTGGACAGACGCAAATCCATGGGCTGTACGCCTGCTCGAACATGCCCTTGCTCAATGTCCGGAAAGTAAAGCCGGTTCTCCACGAAATAACGTAAAGTCACCGATACTCTTTATACTTGAGTACAATAGCGGTCTTCAGGCTGCGGTTTATCTTCTCAATGGGCAGATTAGTTCCTGGGCTCTTGCGGCAGACATCAGCGGGAGTGATGAACCTTTATCATTCCAGTTCCGTAGTAATCAAGGCGAAAGGCCGTACGCTCACTTCAGTCCGCTGGTTTACTATATCGGAAAAATGATGGTAACCAATAAACCATCCTATCCCCCTGAACGTACTTTATTAACAACAGGTGCCATTTCAACGCTGATAGACTCCTCGTATCGAGGTAACATAAGGATCGAAACACCATTTTTAGATATTGCCTATAACGCCCCTGTAGATTCGCTCTTTTGGCGGATGGAAGAACCAACAGGAATTCAAATTGAAAAAAATATAGCATTTACACTACTTCCAAACACTCCAAATCCTTTTAATCCCATTACGACTATTCACTATACCATACCCACCACGACGCATGTTAACCTGACAATATATAATGTCATGGGACAAACAGTGAAGGTAGTCAAAGACGGTGTCGCGTATACTGGAAGATATTCATATACATGGAATGCGATACATATGCCTTCAGGTTATTATTTCTGTACATTACGGGCGAATGGAGTTAGAAAAACGATTAAAATGATGCTTATAAAATAACACTCTTTCTTCGCTGTTGGAAGACTGTGAGCTTACGATGTCATAGCGTGATTTTTTTGCCTTTTAGATTTACCATAAAATATTTATCCCTCCAGCTCCCTCCCCAGCTTCACAATCCTGAAAATAACCGATCCCTTCACCGTCGCGATCACTGACTCGTATACCTTGCTCGACCGGTTTAATTTGATCTTTTGCTGTCAATCTCAGCGGATATATCTTCGTACTGTTGCGGGTTACGCCCCATGAAGCGGATAACCGAACAATAAAAATACGACGAGCATATAATCTCAGGAAAGAAGGTAAGAAAAAGCAGTTGCTTTAAGCAAAATTCTCACTTTAATTTAAACTTGATACATGTCAATCTTCCAAAGGTGAGGTGACCTACCATGAAGTCTGAAAACAAAGCATCCGGTTTTCTGAAAAAGTTGAGCCGTCGCAGCCTCTTCAAGAGTACGGGATTTGCTGCTCTTGCTGGCTTAGCAGGGTGCGGCGAATCGAAGAGATCTTTTGTTTCAACGCCCGCTGCCCGTAAGAATCGTATTCCAATACCCACTTACACCTCAATCGGTGTACAACCGGTCATTAACTGTGCAGGAACCATGACCCACCTTGGTGGCTCTCTGATGCCTCCGGAAGTTATAGCGGCCATGGTGGAAGCTGGTAAGAATTACATCTCGTTGCTTGAATTAATGGACTGTGTGGGCCAAGCGGTTTGCTGAACTCACCGGTGCAGAATGGGGGATTGTGACCTCTGGCTGCGCCGCGGGGATGTTTGCGGGAACCTGTGCATGCGTTGTCGGAACCGACCGTGATAAGAAAGCAAGGATTCCTGACACAACGGGCATGAAAAACGAGTGTGTCGTTTCCAAAGCTCACCGTACGAGCTTTGACCGAGCAATTCGCATGGTCGGTGTTAAAATGGTCGAGGCGGACTCAGTGGACGAGATGGATGCCGCCTTCAATAAGAACACTGCTATGGTGTTTATCTGGGGGGAAATTTCGGGTCCCAACCATCCGGCCGGGGGAAACATATCTTTTAAGGATATCGTCACACTCGCCAGGAAACATAACGTTCCCATACTGGTTGATGCAGCGGCAGAACGACCCGATGTTCCGAACAGGTATATCGAAGCGGGATGCGACCTCATCGCTTACAGCGGTGGGAAATGCCTGATGGGGCCGAACGACACAGGACTGCTCCTGGGACGGAAGGACCTGTGTGAAGCTGCATTTCAAAATATTTCACCTTACAGCGGTATGGGACGACCCATGAAGGTTTCGAAAGAGGACATCATGGGGCTTTTAGCGGCAATGGAACTATGGGTCAACGCACGCGATCATGATGCCGAGTGGAAAGAATGGGAGAGAAGACTCGATGTCATCAGTAAGAGGATAACTCAGGTTCAGGGGATTCATACAGAGGTGATTCCTCCGGGCAGACTCTGCAATTATGCCCCGAGTATGACCATTACATGGGATCAGGACGGAATCAAAATTACTCCCGAAGAACTCAGAAAAACATTAACCGATGGCAATCCCCGTATCTTGATTGAACAGCGCAAAGGGGATGAATTCCGAAGTATTGGTGACTGGGTTTCCATTCAGCCGTATATGATGCAACCCGGAGAAGAAATCATCGTAGGGGATAAACTTTATGAGGTTTTTTCGGAGTTTGTATCACAAACGTGATAATTACCTGTATAGTAAAAAATAAAAGAGCTTGAAGCAGACAAAAATATACTTTAAAAATTTGGTTTAAAATTGCCAACTATCTATCGGGGGAATATTCATGCACAGAACCGTTTTTGCCACAATTTGTCTTGCCCTGCTTTGCGCCGTTCCGGCGATGATCAGCGCCCAGTACACCGACGAATGGTACACCGAGGGGAACTTCGAACCGCTCCGGCGCATAAAGCTGACTGTCCGCAACACACTCACTGTAACCCGCGAGAACTGTCCGGTCGTGGTTAAACGCGAACAGCTGTCGTACCAGAACACCGCTCAGCGCACGATTACTGTGGTCGACCCGTCGCTGCCGTCCAATCCGGAGCCGACCAAGGAGCAGCTTCGCCTGCTGAGCGGCTACCTCATCCGAAAGGAAAAAGGCGGCCACTTCATCGAGTACCAGATGGACGACATTGACAAAGATGGCTTCTGGGACGAGCTGTTCTTTATGACCAACCTCAAGCCCCGCGAAGAGAAGACGATCTACCTCTATATCGGCAAGTCTGAGCGTGGTCTCTACAAGCACAAGACCCACGCCAACATTGGCTACTACGGACGTCACATGGTGGCGTTCTGGGAGTCCGAATTCATGGGCTGGAAGCTCTGGTACCCGATGAGTGTTGACCTTCACGGCAAGCGCCAGCCGATGCTCACCGCTTATCCCGAGTACCAGACCAACCTCTCGGGATACTACATGCCATTCGAACTCGGTACCGACATTATGACCGTGAGTTCAACCTTCGGCAACGGCGGCATCGGCCTGTTCGAAGTGCCCGCCGATTCGGATTCTATTTCACGTCCGAGCTATGACTATAACACGGGCAAAGGGCCGCTCGAGGCACCACGGTACGCCTTCGATGTCGTTTTGAACGGCCCCCTGCGCAGTATGATCAGGGTGAAGACGATGAACTGGTACACAGGTTCGGGATACTATGAGCTGGAGCAGTACTATACCGCCTATTCCTCCAAGAGCTATGCCACCTGCGATGTGCGTTTTACTCGTTTCCTGGCACCGCACAATGATGTTGCTTTTTGCTGCGGTATACGCCGGATTATGACCGAATACAAGAGCGAGAACAGGGGCGGCACCGCAATTTCGTACGGGAAGGATGTTACGATTCGCATTCCCGACGAGGACATCGGCGACGAGGGTCTGGTCCTCGATTTCGAGGGCATCGCGATAGTGGTGAAGGATGAGTACAGACCCGAGTACATGAACATCGACACCCATGGTGGCAATCACGTTTTCAAAGTGCCGGTGACCATGGACAAATCGTTCGAGTACATGATTCTCGGCGGCTGGAGCGAAGGCACGGTCAACCGGACCGAGAAGGATTTCAGGGAATACGTGCTCAAGGCGTCGATGGAATACAACTACCCACCGGAGGTGACAGCAGGCAAAATGGAGGATAAGAAGTAAGATACCTTTCCCCGGCCGTTCACCGCACCAGCGTCATCCTGCCTGCGGTAACCTGTCAGCCCGCGGTCAGTCGGAAGATGGTGTCGAACCGCGAATAAGCACGGATAAATACATATATGCTTTATTAGCCACAGATATGCGCCGATTGGTAGCGGGATAATAGTCAGACTTGAATTATTTCTATTACTTTGGTAAAGAATTGATTTTTATCTAACAAAACGCTGCATCCGGACATTGAGGCCTGCAACTTTTATCGTTGAAGAAAAAAACGATAGAATATAATTACATGTGATTATTAATGATATCATGATGCTATATCAAAAGTTGCACAAAATATAGACGCATCAGAATAGAACTTGATAGAGATTATTTCACCCATGAACCAGGTCATTACATATTAACTTTGAGTCTTGGACAATTTTTATAACTTTATTAGTGGATAAATTATTGCGTCTTTTTATGGTAAGATTAATTAAACTTTACATCATATAATATTCTTGACTTTTTTTCTCCATCGTTTTGGACTAATTATTAATAAAGATCTATCCTGATAGTATTGATTTCAACTTGTATTTTAGTATACTCATTAATGTCATAATGAAATTAATTCCAATTTTTCCGGAAAACTTAAACAAGAGAAACCATTCACCTGGATGAAAATACCAGTTCGGAGGGAGTTCAAACCAGCCTGCAGGTCCCACTCTGCTGGTAATAAGTTGTATTACTCTCTTAGGCCTCAGTGAAAAGAACATGTTGTATTTGATGATATCATTGCGAAGCTCGCCTTCTTCCACTCCATCAGGAACAAAGGACAAATTGGATCTCTTAAAAGGATTTTCGACTAAAGAACCGCAGGCATTCAGATTTTCCCAGTTTTTCCCCGGTAAAAATCGACCTTGAGTTTGAGCCATTTCAAATAACTTCGTCCCCGGATAGGGTGTTGCATTGTTAAACCTTACATAGTCAAGGTCAAGGTCTTTTGCCAGTTCGTAGGCTAGCTTTCTATCCTTAGCTGTCTCGGTCGGAAGACCGAGAATAAAAGTACCGGAAACTTGAAAACCATGTTTTTTGACCATACGAACACCTTCGATAATCTGATGGAGGGACTCACTTTTTTGAACCAAAGAAAGTAATTTATCAGTGGCACACTCAATTCCAATATGCATTAGCCTAAAACCGGCTTTCCTCATTATTGCTAAAACCTCGTCATTTACATTGTCGGCACGAGCCTGGCAGTCAAATTTTATTTTATTCCCGAAGCGTTTGTATATAAGCTCGCATAATTGTATGGCTCTCTTTTTGCTGGGAAGAAAATTATCGTCCTGGAAAGTGATAAACTCCTGCCCCCTTACCTTATAAAGATACTCGATTTCTTCAATAACACTTTCTGGTGACCTGAATCTATAAAATTTACCGTTTATGCTGCGTTGACTACAAAAGATACAATCATATGGACATCCCCTGGAACTTGTAATGAAACCTAATGAATATTTAGGTGAATAATTATAAAACATATCATAGGGAAACGATGGAAGTTCATTTATATCAACCAGGTCTGCTGGATCATTATGGATAATTTTACCATCTGTACAATATGAAATACCTTTTAAATCAGAATAATCTTCACCGTTCTTTATTCTTTCATAAAGTATTTCTAATGTCTTCTCTCCTTCATTTCTAACTACAATATCCGCATATCCTGAGTCAAGAACCTCATCAGGCATCACAGTCGGATGGATTCCCCCAAAAATGATCTTTGCATCTGAAAAATACGGTTCTTTTTTTATACCTTTAGCAATTTCATAACCTCTTGTTATTCCAGCAGTAAGACATGAAATACCAAAAATATAGGGCGTATCGAGATTTTTTACTTTCTGCTTGAGCACCTCGATAGTGACAGGTTCTATTTCCTCGTCAATAATTTCAGCTTTTTTACCTATTGAATGCATATATCCAGTTAACGCACCAATACCATATGGCACTGAGAGAGGAACATATTTTGCAAAAGCACCTAATTTTTTTGGCCTGTCTCCAGTTGGACTTATTAGAATCATTGAAAAATCCTTTTTAATAAATTTACCACACTATCTTTTTAATATAACATAATGAAATTTATCCACCCGGATGTTTTGCTGATTGCCAAGTATCCGGGCATTTTGCGCAATCTTTTAATCAGGATGTTGAATTTTAACCGATCATTTTCTGTAACTTTTTCGCTACGCTGGTGACAGCGATTGCGATTGCCTTTTCTCCCTTTTCTTTTGTGGCAAGAAGCGACTCTTCAAACGTCTTTTTATCAAAATCGGGAGTGTCAAATGTCGCTTTATAATGGCCTACTCTGTCAAGATCCTCCCGGTCAACATCCCATTTATAGGGATCTTTACCTTCATAGGTTACCCGACGAATTCTTTCCGGAAAAGCGGCAAGGGCAAACGCAGTCTCGAATTCAGAAGCATGTCCCGGGTAATCCCCGCTGTCCATGAGAGGTAGTGTCAGTTCTTTTGGCATGGTGTCCCAGTACGAACAATAATCGATATTTATTCCCAGCTTTGACCTGAATTCGGGCACTCCCTCGGACAAAGACTTTGCATTACCGCCGTGCCCATTGACAATCAGTATCGTATCAATTCCGTGCGTTTTTACACAACAGCAGATATCATAAACAACTCCGAGAAAAATCTCTTTCCGCAAGGTGAGTGTTCCCTGACGGTTCATCCAGTATGGAGAAACTCCGATTGGTACTGGTGTAGTGACAATAACATGTGGATACAGTTTCAGCGCCACCTGCTGAGAGATCAGTAGAGATGATCCTGTGTCCATAATCATTGCCATATGTTCGTTATGCTGTTCGGTTGCGCCGGTCGGAATGATTGCGGCCCTGAGCCTGCCCGAAGCCTGCCATTCCCGAACCTCTTTGCGCGTGCATTCGTACAATAAGACCTTGTCCGGGTCAATATATTTGTCGCCCGCCGGGCTGAGGTTTGATGTGCGTATCGGGGCATCTTCATTGGCAAATGCATTGCCCGCTGATCCGGTGCCGGCTGCCAGACCCGTGACGGAAACGGCTTGTAAGAAACCACGGCGGGATTTGTTATCAGACAATTGAGACCTCCTTTAATGCGATTTATAGAGAGTTGTTTTATTGCCTCGATCTCACCTTAAAAAATAGAGATGATGGCGGTGTTCTATGTATGAATTTTTCAGGCTAATGATTCATATGGCTTAATTCTTTTAAACAATCAGCCGCCTGTTATGATTTTCGTTTGTTAACACGGTGACCGCGGTCATGCCTCATGGGGATGAGTATTCCTCCGGTTTCCTCGATCCAGTCAAAAATCAGCCTGTTCAATCCTTTTTCAGATCCCGATGTTCAGCATCTTCAATAATGAATCGGAAATATCTGATAAAACGCTCATACTCCCAGAGTTTTATCTGGTTAATGATTATCCGGTGAAGTGTATTCATCATAAATGAGATTGCATTTTGTGTCTCACGGTGTGATACCTTCCTCAGGATTCGATACATTGAAAATAAAGAGAAATTTCGATAAAATCAAGAAATGTGATAATGGTATAATAATTTTTTAAGATACATTCAAATCTGGAATTAAAGTGAAAAAAACATACTTATGGTCAATTTCGGGTATTGAATGTGCGGATGTCAGGTTGGTGATATTCTCGGGAGAAAATACAGTACCATTAAGGATGGGATCGGGAGGCATATCTCCGAATAATTGGGGGAGGTATCCTGCTTTTTTCAGTTTCAAGGTTATAGCGGGTATATATTTTGAAGAGATCACCAGTGCAGTTTTGGAGAGGCGTTCAATAATATACGGTGCAATTTCGGGAGAGTGCAGAACGCTGTCACACGTGGCTTCATCCCGGAATCTCATAAGTGTTATCTGTTCGAAAAAGACGCTCCCATAGGACTTGGCCCAGTTTTCTATAGAGAAACGGATATTCTGCGGAATGGTGTTGCGAGAGTGTCTATTAAAAAAACCGATAATATCCTCGATGCTCATACCATGTTCTCTGGCGCGGGCTATTCCCTTTTGGTTTACAACATACGTCAGCACCGTATCACGTGATTTCCTCAAGGCGAGGAGTTCAAGGATAAACCTCACCTTTGGTTCGATCTCGGGACCGACAATGACCTCGAAATTCGGCTGGACGGTAAAGGTATTCCCCATAACATCGTCACCGGGAAGCTTCTCTCCGTGAAAAAAGCGTTCACCCGTTATTGTCATAACACACATGCCGTTTTTGAAAGAAACAAGAGCCATCTGGCTGCAGATACACAAAAAATCTCTGAATCGTGAACTAAGTTTGACAAGCTCACCGGAAGCTATAGTTTCAGTATTGAGGAAATGTGAAATTCTCTGAATATCAAATGAGGAGCCGGCCGGCATTTCGGTTAAAAAGCCGCTCACAATAATAATTGTTGCCTTGTCCTGAAGCACATGGGATAATGCAAACGATATGATATCCTGGTACCGTTGTGTCACGGGAAGATCAAGCCAGCCGCTGAGTTCCTGTGTTACACGCGCAACTCGGTGGTGAAAAGAAACAAGGTTTCTTTTCTTAAGGTATTCTATCACAAACGAATTGCGGTGCGCTTCAGAAAAATATGACTGTGAATCATTGCAGGTAAGAGATCCTTCAAATATCTGTTCAAGTACTTTTTTCCTGACTCTTCCTTTTAATGTAAGCGGGATTTCTGCTTTGTAAATCCGGGCAAGGAAAGAAAAAATATCTTCCAGTAAATTCGGTTGCGCGACAAAAGTTCCCGTTTCATGCTTATCCGGATATTTCACCATGTCAGCGAGGATTAATTTACGAATGTACTCGGCAATGTCGGCAGGGCAGAAATAGATTGTTTTGTCGTCACATATACCGCCAACAAGTGCCAGCGGAATGAGGTCGTTTATTATTTGTATGATACGTTTACGGTTGAGTCCTGCATACCTTTCAATTTTTCGGACAAGTATATTCTCTTCAATACCGGTACTATATGAAAAAGCTATTAACGTAAGGACATGAAGGTGATCTTCAGAAAGGCATTTGACAAGGTTTTCAACAAGCGTTCCGCCCCAGAATGCCCTGTCTATTGCGTTCATGAGCTTTATTCGTGCGCAGTATTCCACAGAAATTCCCAAGGCATCTGCAATAGCCTTGAGAGCTTTAAGGGGGATATCTTGAAGGTAATCACGAAGATACATAATTCACAGTCTCATATTTTATATAAGAATTCAGAATTAAGGAGTCAGGAGTCAGAATAAAAAAATCAATAAAACAGAACAAACGGTTGTCATTTTTCATTCTGACTTCTGGATTCTGTCTACTAAATTCTCTCGTTATATATAATTTTTTTTGGAGATAAAAGCATGTTACTTTCGACAATATTGTATGAATACCCCTGTTCTGTCAGGAAAAGCTGGCGTTTTGAAGAGAATTCCTGATCCTGGGTATCTTTTGTTATCACTGAATAGAAACGTGCAGTGGAACTATCCTTTTTTGGCCTGAGAATTCTACCGAGCCTCTGTGCCTCCTCCTGGCGGGAGCCGAATGTGCCGGAAACCTGAACAGCCACATTTGCATCCGGAAGGTCGACGGCAAAATTGGCAACCTTGGAAACTACAAGAAGTTTGATTTCGCCTTTTCTAAAGCGGTTATACAGTATTTCCCTCTCAAGATTATCCACTTTACCCGTGATGATGGGAGCATTGAACTCACGTGCAATCATTTCAAGTTGTGCGATATACTGTCCGATTACGAGTACCAGATCGTTTTTGTGACGTTTTATCAGATGTTCGACTATCTCTATTTTAGCCGGGTTTTCCGAGGCTATTCGATATTTTTTCCGGAGAGTTGCCGTAGCATATTTTACCCGCAGGTGATCGGGAAGTGCCACCCGGATTTCCGTACAACTTGCAGTTGCGATCCATCCCTGTTTTTCAAGGTCTTTCCAGGGTACATCATATTTTTTCGGTCCTACCAAGCTGAACACATCCGTTTCACGGCCATCCTCACGTATCAGTGTAGCTGTGAGCCCCAGCCTTCTCTTTGCTTGTATTTCGGCAGTATATCTGAATACAGGTGCGGGAAGAAGGTGTACCTCATCGTATATGATAATACCCCAGTCCTCGCGGTTAAACAGTGAGAAATGCGGAAATTCGTTCGTTCTGTTTTTGCGATAGGTAAGAATGTTGTAAGTTGCTATAGTAACCGGTCTAATGTCTTTTCGTTCGCCGGAATATTCACCAATATCGTCAGGTGTGAGGATGGTCTTATCAAGGAGTTCATCACGCCACTGTCTTAATGCAGTAATGTTGGTTGTGAGAATAAGGGTTCTCATTGCGCATTTAACCATAACACCGATACCGATGATGGTTTTCCCCGATCCGCAGGGCAGAACTATAACGCCCGATCCTCCACGTTTGCTTCCACCTGCATAGAATACATCAATGGCTTCCATCTGGTAGGCTCTTAAATTAAGTTTCAAACCATTCAGTGTTGATTCACGTATCTTAATCGAAAGCGGACTGCCATCGGTATATCCTGCAATATCTTCAACGGGATAACCGAGTTTTATGAGAGACTGCTTGATAAATCCCCTGTTTATTGGTGCTATGAGTAAGGTGTAATTATCGAGAAGCTCATCAATGTAGGGACGTATATTGTCATTGTTCCATATCTCATTAATGATCTGAGGGTCGCTGGATTCCAGTCTTAATAAATCTCCGTCAGCTGAGAGCTTGAGCTTGCCGTAACGTGATATCTGCTCGGTGATTTCAAAACGTATGTTCTGGGGAATATCATATTTGCTGAACCGTTCGAGGTCGGCTTTTACTTCTTTGCTTGTAATTCCCAGGGATGCGGCATTCCACAATGACAGCGGTGAAAGACGGTAGGTATGGATGTGTTCGGGACTTTTTTCAAGTTCTGCAAAATGGCTGAGAGCATTTCGTGCAGAAACAAAATTAGGATTGTCGACTTCAAGCAGAATGGTTCTGTCACTCTGTACGATCAGTGGGTTGTTCTGTTTATACATCATTCGAGCCAACTCCTTGAAATTTCGTAACCTCCCATTATAGCGAAAAAAATTGGGACTGTCAAGTTGGTTGTTTGCTTTTTATCCCTCCCCCATTTTTTTATCTCAAACATAAGTCATGATTCGATCGAAGATAACCATGTTGTATTTCATTCTTTTACATTGCCATTCGTGTCTATTATGTGAAATATTACAGGATGATTTTTCAAAGTTTTCATCTATTGCACTTTTAATGATTTTATTCTATAATTCAATGGGATAAGCCATATTAACTCAGACATTCTTTATAGATTATTTCACTATCTGGCAAATGAAAGGAAAGAAAAATGGGATTACTTGACGGAAAAACCGCCATCATAACCGGCGGAGGAACGGGTATCGGAAGAGCTATCGCAAAACGTTTTCATGAGGAGGGAGCGTTTGTGCTCATTTGCGGCAGGCGGAAGGAAAAACTTTCAGAAGCCGCAGGTTTTATATCATCAAGCGGGGAAAGGGTATTCAGCATTACAGTCGATGTAACCGTTGAAGAAGATATCATAAGACTTCTGAAAACAACTGTTGAGCAAACAGGTAAACTGAATATTCTGGTGAACAATGCAGGAATAATGCGTTTCGGCGGTCTCCACGAAACACCTGTAGAAGAGTGGGAGTTGATGGTTACAACAAATGCCTTCGCTCCCTGGCGTCTTATGGTTCATGCGGTACCCTATATGCGTGAAGCCGGCGGAGGTTCAATCATTAATTTATCCTCGATAGCGGGGATAAAGGCATTCCCTGGTGCGGGTGTGTACTGCATGTCAAAAGCAGCGCTCCAGACACTGTCGCAGGTAATGGCGATGGAAACAGCTTCGGATAACATAAGGATTAACTGCATACTGCCGGCACTCGTGGAAGACACCGAGCTTGCAATTCCCATCTTTGGCAGTGAACATGTCCAGGATTTCTGGGACAAGGCACGCTCGCTTCATCCCATGGGAAGAAACGGCAAACCAACTGATATTTCCGATGCCGCTCTCTTTTTCGCTTCGGAACAAAGTTCATGGATCACGGGTACACTGCTCAGTGTGGACGGTGGACGGCATATGGCAACCAACAGGAAACTGGACTGATAATTTGTTTTATTTATTATTCAGTAAATTTTGAATAATGTTCCGCATCTTTCAATGCGGCCGCATTTTTCTTTTACCGGGTGCTCGCATCCGGCACCTCGCAGTACATTTTGTAGGGGCGTTTGACACCGGAGCGTGCTTTAACACCAGTATAAATACACTTGAAGAATTGTATATAATTCTATAACCGAATATTAATTTTGATTTTCACATAGTAATTTATTATACTATAAATATTCAATGTTTATTTGTTAATATATTTGGTTATCATTAAATAAAATATTGATTTATCATGCAACTTGAAATGAATGATAAATAGATTATTTTTAAGGTTGATTATAAGTTATTCTGCGATGACACTGGAGAGATCAGGTGAAATTCAGCGAATTGGTGATCTTCTTGACAGAAAGCGGGTTTGTGATCGTAAGTCAAAAGAGGACATATAATGATTGAATTACATTACTCATTGGTAATTGAAGCCACTGAAGAACCGGATTACTTTGGCTTTTTTTCGCCCGACTTGGAAGGTTTTACAGGCATAGGACATTCTGTAGAAGATTGCCTGTACAGGGCAAAATGGGGCATGGTAGAACATGTTAAATTATTGAAAAAGCAAGGATTTCCTATACCTCCTAAAGAATCCAGATCCTAAAATTATTATTCAAAATGAGAATAAAGCATCTGTTGCCAGATGACAGGTGTTTGTTGATTCTTTCTACATGTTGACAGCCTTACCATTCGTCAATAAAAGTTACAGAGGGGTATTTACATATAACAATTGAAGATGCAACTGGTTTAAATCTTGGATTTGAGAATCATAATGATTATGTAAAGGAAAAATTGATGCCGGTAATTAAAAGATATCTTTCAGATGAAAATCTCAAACGGTTTGAAACTGAACTTAAATTTTTGATTAAAACAATGAAAAATTCCAATGGAGAGCTTGATATCGCAATCAGAGATAACTATCTAAATATTTATTACAAAGGCAATAGCCTTGCGAAAATATCATTCAAAGCACAAGATAAATACATAGTGAAAATTCACGAAAACTTCTTTGAGCACACAAATGCCGATAATCCTGAATATTTTAATGCGAAAACTGTTTCAGGAAATTACGTTTCTTTAACTCTAAGCGCGAAAAAGCCTCCGCGCCGCTTTCTTCAGAAAAAGCATATCAACCAATTTTGCAGTAAAATTAAGCAAGTTAACTATGGAGAGGAAATTGTATTTGAGCAGGCCTTAATTACAGATAATTTAAAAAGGGATGATTTGATCATCATAGATCGTCAGATTTCAGATGAGGTTTTACGTGGAAAACGAATGGATTTACTGGCTCTTAAACAGATTGAAGCAAAGTCCCCCAAATATCGTTTTTTGGTAATCGAGGTTAAACTTGGGAATAATCCTGAACTAGAAAATGATGTTGCCAAACAGTTAGAAGGTTATGTTGAGCATATTGAAAAATATTTTAATGACTACAAAAAGTGCTACGAGAAACATTATGAACAGAAAAGAGAAATGGGAATTCATAAGCATTCATTTACTTCGATAGAAATTGAAAAACCGGTTAAAGGAGTTGTGGTCGTTGGAGGTTATTCTAGATTTGCCCAAAAAAGTATTGCCAGTTTAAAAGCTACCTTTCCAAATCTTCAAGTGAAGCAATTTGAATACAAGTTATAAGATTATGCATTTCAAAATCCACAGAGGAACACAGGAAATTGGCGGTTCATGCGTAGAAGTTTGGACTAGGAGCACTCGAATCGTTATCGATATAGGAATGCCCTTGTTTGAGAAAGATGGCAGTGAATTTGATTTCAGCAAATATAAAGATTCGGCCATTAATGAGTTGATAAATAGAGGTGTTCTTCCTGATATTAAAAGATTTTACTCCAACGCTAAAAGAATACTTGATGGTGTTTTAATCTCGCATCCACATATTGATCACTATGGTTTCAGCGGTTTTTTGCATCCCGAAATTCAATATTATATGGGAGAAGCTACGCATAAAATAATTGAATTGACGGATATTTTCTCGTCACAGCTAAACAACATTAAATACTTCACATATTTTGAAAAATCAAAGTCTTTCATGATCGGAGATATTAAAATCACACCATTTTTGATGGATCATTCAGCATTTGATGCTTATGCTTTTCTAATTGAAGCAAATGGGAAATCATTATTTTATTCAGGCGACTTTCGTGGGCATGGGAGAAAGTATAAAGCTTTTAAATGGTTTATGCATAATGCACCGATCAATGTTGATTATCTGCTAATAGAAGGAACTCAAATTGGAAGGAATGCCAAAAAAGATAAATCCGAGTCAGAGATTGAAAAAGAGTTAGTTAACTTTTTTTCCAGTAATGACGAAATAAATCTCGTTTATACATCAGGTCAAAACATAGACAGGCTGGTATCAATTTACCGTGCATGCAAAAGAACAGGGAAACTGTTTGTTATTGATGTGTATACAGCAACCGTATTAAAAAGGCTTTCAGAGTTCGCATCATTACCATTTCCTTCAAAGGATTTCAACGACATTAAAGTAGTATTCCCATTTTTTCTTTGTAAGAGTTTAGCAAATGAGAATAATGAAAAATTACTATATCGCTTTCGTAATTATAAAATCACAAAAGATGAAATAAGTAGTAACAAGAAGAATATTGTCATGACTGTAAGACCTTCAATGAAGTTTGACTTGGAAAATATTCAAAATATTGATGGCGGTAATTTGATATACTCATTATGGGAAGGTTATTTGCAAAAAGAGTATACCGCTAAATTTATTGATTATCTGAGGTGCAGGCGGTTTAATATTTTCAAAATCCACACAAGTGGTCATGCTGACATCGAATCACTTAATCAAATGGCGGATGCTATTAAACCCAAATGCATTATTCCGATTCATACGCTCAAAGGAAGTGAATATAAGCACCATTTTAATTATCCAGTATCGGAAGTTAAAGATGGTGAAGAATTAGTAATATGAAAAGACAACCTAACCAGCGGTTGCACCTGACCGCCTTAGCTCTGTGTGATTTTTTATTATAGATAGTGACGGAACTGGTGTAAACCGCATACCGTTACTTGATTAAATCCACAAAATTTCACCTCACGAAATAAAGCCGCGCAAGAGAGAAATCACTGCATATATTATCAATGGATATTTATTGAAAATCTTACCCCGGAATATTCTGCCAAAAAAAACCGGGAGCATGATACAGGCTCCCGGCATTTTTTTCATCAGACAATTCGTTTTAATAATCACCGCCCTATTTTGATTTCTGATACACTGTTATAAAAGAGTTTCGCAGGTTTTCCGCCATGAGGATGCGCCCCTCCTCGTCGGCGCATATGGTTCCGCACTGTGTGGTGTTGGTGGGCCACCCGAGGCAGTCGATGGAGCCTTTGCCAGGATCGTAGCACAGGAGCCATGAGTTGTCGTAGTCACGGCCGCCGAGCATATACAGCTTTCCGTCACCGCCGTACGCAAGCGACCTGAGATTCCAGTAATTGAAAGCCTTGCCCTTATTGACCACAGTCGAAGTCGAGGGGAAGAACTTGAACAGAAAGCCGTCAACAGAGCTTCCACACCAGAAGCCGCCGTCACAGGCCTTGATCGCACTCACTATTGTGTTTTCATAAATGGGATCGTTGTGCATACCTCTCTGGGTGGGAACGACAGCGCCGGTGAACACCGGTTTTTCATCCCCGTACGTAAGCCTGAAAATCTGCCCGCCGTCCTGTCCTGCATAGGTGGAGTAGTACACTGTGCCGGCATCATCGATCATGAGTACTTTGGGCACGCCGCGCCAGGATACACTGCCGATATCTTTCACCCTCCAGGGCTTCATGACCTCACCAAAGTCCTTTTTCTGTTTGGTCTCGTAATTGTAAGCAAACAGGTGACCCTCGGGATAGGTAACGCAGTAAACACGCATATGCAGCGAATCAACCGCCACGCAGTTGATTCCCTGTCCCGGTGAGATAACACCATAATCCACAAATGCTCTTGTTTTAGGGTCATACGAGAAAATGTGCCCGCCATCATACCTCTTTTTTTCGTCAAAAACCTCGTTGTGGGTTGTGGTGCCGCCGATGAGAATATTTTTGGGTCCGACCGTAAGGTCGCTTATCTTGACCTGACCGGGAAGTTTGCCTGTCACATTGAGTACATGCTCGCTCGTTTCACCATCAGTGCGGAACAGATGGCAAGCCTCGGCTCCCCAGGTCGCCCCGGTACTGCCATATACCCAGCCGTCATCCATGAGAATCAAATCGGTAACGGCGCTCTCACCGCCGTGAATAGGCCCTTTTGGACCATTGGAAATAAGAAACCTGGATCCAAGAGAACCGGGTTCCATCGCGCCGAATCGCTGGGCTTCAGCTGTTGAAAGTGCAAGTGTCAGTAAAACGGCAATGGTCAATATTTGAACGAAACGATTTCCGGTCTTCATTATTTCAAATCCTCCAAACTCTTGGGTGGATCATAACGGACAAGATAATTTGTCCTGTATTCCTTGTCATCTTTATCCTTGAGGCGCTTGCCGTCCTTCTGTGCATAAGCGTAGCAGCCGAAATAAACTTTATGATCCCTGGCACAAACAGCACCATAACACCCGTCAACATCCAACTTCCCTGGCCAGTAGAACTTCTTTTCCTTGAGGTCGAATATGGTGAGAATCGGCATGCCTGCGAGGGTGACACCGTGACCGCCCGCTATGAAATAAAGACGATCCCACTGCTCATCGAGTGTAATGTTAGGTGTATAGACACGTTTATCAGGAATATTCACAATATGCCCGTATTCCTCGGCTGTGTTTGTTCTGGTATCCCAGCTCCAGAGGAAGCCATCGGAGGAAATACCGTAAATAATACCTTTAGAAGATACAACTGATGCACGGAGATCGGGAATCTTGATGTCATAGTCGGTATAGGTTTCCGTATCTGAATCGAATTTGGTAAGACTATCGAATTCATTTTGGAACCAGGCATTACCCTCGCGGTCTGTGATAATTTCTCTGCCGCTGAACCGGGCGATATCATACCTCTTGAGTTCCCTGGTTTCTACATTAAGGCGATAGTATCTTTGCCTTTCAACGGTGACACCATGTATAATTTTATGTTTTTCGTCCCACTTAACCGACACCAATCCACCCCCTGGATTGGGGATACCATAATAATCGATATCCTTTGTATCCGGATTGTACTTGATGATTGCGCCGCCGACATAGCTCTTGGGATAGTACTGCTGGGTCCATTCATGATCATATGATGATCCCAGGTATCCGCCTGTCCAGATGTTACCATCTCCATCAGTCACAATATCAGCATGGATCTTTCCATGACCGGGTGTTTCGGTATTGGAGAAAATCCCGCTTACTTTATCAAGTTCGTATGCCACAAAAGCTTCATCTTTCTTCGGATCATAATAACAGACCGTGGTATTGCCGAAACCCCAGGGCCGCTCGTAACGGTCTTCGAATATACCACCCTTACGATCGCTTCCCCAATGGTCACCTCCGCTGAACCATATCCTGCCCTTTTTGTCCTCGCAGATCTTGCCCCAGCAGGTGTTCTGCGCGCTTTCTCCTTTCCACATAAGACCACCGGCAGGATAAATTTTCGGATAAATTTGTTTGATGGTGCCCGGAGGCTGTGCATGAGCCATAATCGGTACGGCTATGATAAAGAAGCCGAGCAACATCATCAAGCAGAGTTGTTTGAGTTTCATAAACCTCTACCTCCTCATTGATGTTAAAAAAGAACTACCTATTAAGAATGGTTTCCTTTAAGCTGATATTCCCCATATCAAAATTAAATATGACTTTAGATCGGGTTTTCATTAAGTTGTAGGTTACAACATACCGATTTTTTATCTTGATTCAAGCATTTTTTAATAATATTTCAACTAAAAATAGTCTGTTTCTTTCCAATTTAGATGTTTTTTCTTCAAAATCACATAATTAGAGACACTAATCCATCGATTGTATGCACTGTGTGTAGGAGCGATATATATGATGGTAGGGGGGTTATTATAAGGGGGGGGTGCATTCCACTTGCATGAAAGCTCTCACCTGAAATGGAGCTACATTCCATGAAGCATGGAAAAGGATTTCCTGAAATAAAATAATTGAAATAAAATAATTGAAATAAAATAATTGATTTTCGTTTTACCAAACATTATACTTCATTTTCGACTCAGATGATCTCATAATTTCCGGAGTTATTGTAGCTTTTAATTCATCAATAGTTAAACCAACCATAGTAATTTCCTCAATAGTGGAATTTTCTGATACTTCAAGCGTTACCAATGTATTATCAGGAAATGGTGATTTACCATCAAAAATCATATAACCTTCAGTTGCAATTACCCATATTTTACCGGGTCGTACGTTAGAAATAGTGAAGTGCCCGGTGTCATCGGTTTTTGTAAAAGGAATATAATAACGGTTGTATCTGCCATCCGCGTATGCCACTCTTACTCTTTGATTTGGCAAGAGTTTACCTCTGGAGTCATTAACCGTTCCACTGATTGTTGCCCCTTTGGTAAGTTTTATTGTAACTGGACCGACATCGCCTTTTTCAAGGTTTATTGGATGGCTTATGCCGTTTGCAAGATTGGATATCCATCTATGATCCTGAACTAGAGTTGGATTGTTTCCCGCATGAGCCACTAGCACAATACCGCCATTCTTTCCGGAATTTCTTCTTACTAATTGTGTGAAATGTGTATTTCTATTTCCTCTTTCAATATTTGTTGGAAATGTAATCCGGAAATCGCCATTAATATCTGTTCTTACCGTGAATCTGGTATCTCCGGTGAGGGAGTTTCCAAAACTGGAGGTAAGAGGTATCTCGCGTGCCACATCCACGGGAATACCAGCAACCGGATTTCCTTCGGGATCAATCACTTTGCCGGTGATTGTCATGTAAATTAATTCCTGATTTTGCGCTTCACCAATTCCGCTAATAATGTTTTTTGAGCCAAAGTTAATATTAATAAACAGACTAAAAATAAGAGCGATGCTAACAACAGAAACCAAAGAATACTTATTCAGATTACTCATCTTCAATCCCTCCTGATTTGTGTTGGTGGATTTGAGAATATTGTTTATCCGGGTAAGAAGTTTATGATTGCGGGAAAAGGGAAGAATAGTCGTCGGCGCGAGTTTTGCGGCAGCCATACCGAAAAGAATGGAAGCATAACTGCTTGCTTTTATCTCGTTCTTTTCCATTACAGCGTTATCAACCGCTTCTTCAATTTTATGAGCAAGTTGGTGTGTTGCAAACCAGACAAGAGGATGAAAAAACAAAAATATCTGTAACAGTGATGCATAATAATATGTAAGGTTGTCTTTTCTGGCAATATGGATGTATTCGTGCGCAAGAACCACACCAATTGTATTATCATCAAAATGCTCCAAAAGGGTGGCGGGAAGAAGTATTGAGGGTGAAAATATGCCCAAGACCATCGGTACCGGGATGTTATTCGACTGAAACGTATCTATTGCTCGGCTTATACCAATTCGATTTTTCAGATTCTCGAAATGATTGATAACGTGTAGGTCTATGACTTTTTTTCCGTTTATTTTCCACCGGTAAACACGAAAAATATTCAATGCGAATCTTGAAAACATTATAAATAATCCGATACAGTATACAAGAAAGACTATCGCTATTTTATATTTCAGCGGACTTTCCGGGAGAGTTTCGGTAACATTTTTCTGTGATGCAACCGGTTCAGTTATGAACGGTTCATCAGTCCGGTCGGAAGGTGTAATAACGGCAGATTCAATTTCAATATTAATATCCCATGTATGGTTGGTCACTATTGCACTTGAGAGCAACGGTAAAAAAGGGAGCATAAGTAAGGTAACTGTCCATATGGCGCTTTTCAGGCGCGCAGATTCATTGCTCAATATCAAGCAAATTATCCATGCGGCAGTAATTAAAATAGATGATTGCCAGACAAACCTGATTACATCAAAAAAGAAACCATCGACAATACTGTCCAACTGTGAAAGAAAAAGGCTAATTTCAGTCATCAGTCACTCTCTTTTCTGTGTTTCTCGATTAAAATGGCAATCTTTTCAAGTTCTTCCCCGTTAATTTTTTCACTATCAAGAAATGCAGCAAACATATGTGAAATGGATCCGTCATAAACCCGAATCAATACATCTTTAATCAATCCTGTTTTTGTTTTTTCTGCCGATACAGCGGAATGATAAAGGTACGTTCGTCCTTTTTTCTTTCGTGCGACAAATCCCTTTTCCATGAGAATTCCGAGCATTTTTCTTATTGTGCCTCCGACCAGAATCCGTCCTTCTTCCTTGAATGACCGTTTCAATTCTTCCGGGGTAGCTTCCCCCAAGACCCAGAGTTTTCGCATGAATTCGAGCTCTACGACCGTAAGTGTTTTCATAATTTTTATTTCCGATGTTGGTTTAGATTGATATAAAAGTGCTGTTACATGACAATATGCGAAGACTTTCGCAGTTTGTCAAGCAAAAAGTGCGAAAGTCTTCGCATATCATAATTATTTTTCATGATGGATTATTCATATGAAAGGATAGAATATTCCCGGCAATCTGCGACCGGGAGGAAATTCTGGTTTGGAATCCCGATTTCTCTTCCGTAAAGAAACAGTGGAAACACA
>JBHPFF010000042.1:0-20999 GCA_042572165.1 Candidatus Latescibacterota bacterium
GTTTATAATTCAGTATGTATAATATAGCAATAATAATATGTGCGTCTTATATTTAATGATAAATCAATTTTAATTTTCTCTGAAAATCATTGACAATATTGACAAAAGTCATTCGCTCTTAATATGTAAATAGGTTAAATGTAAGCATTCCAATCCCACCCTATACGCACCCTTTTTTCGCATTCTGCAATCTTTCATATAGTTTTCAGTCTCCCTGACCAACTTCACCTTGACTTTCCCCGATATTGTGATAGATTGAAAGTAGGATGTTCAGGGGTTCATTATTAAATCGTGAGGTGTCATATTTGCAAAATCTGGATTAAAACTAATCCCTGAAGAAACTCTCGTAAAGATGGTTAGGATACTTAAAGCTGTCGCTCATCCTCTCCGTCTTCAAATAGTATATATTCTTTTGAACAGGGAGTGTCAAGTCGGGGAACTGGTAAAGGTGTTAGGTTCAAAACAATCTATTACTTCTCAGGAACTCAGTATTTTAAGGTTTAGTGGAATACTGAAATCAAGGAGAGATGGGAACAAAGTGTATTATTTCATTGCAAATGATAGCATAAAAAACATAATTGCATCTATAATTGCCGAAACATAAAAAATATTCATGGAACTTCTCAGTAATAATGACACGCCTAATAGCCTTTCCCTGGTTCATTTCTAAAGCCTGTGATTGTTTAACCGATTCTACACTCTATACGCACCCATTTTCCGCATTCTGTAATGTTAGGGATTTTTAAGGTTATATCACCTTTCACTCAGGCAGCCCCATCTTCTTCATTAGTGCTTTGTACCGGGGGTCAGAGCGGATGCCAGGAAAATGAATTAACCAAGTCTTGAAAAAAGCAAAAGCAGAATCGTGTTCTTCATAGGCTTTATCCACCCATTTAAATGCGGTATCGTAATCTTCCAACGCAAAATAAATAAAGGCAATTCTTAATGACGAGATGTATTTCTCTTTCTTGATCTCAATGATTTTATTTAGAATCTGTTCTGCCTTTTTCCTGTCTCCTAAGGACGCATATGCCCATGCAATATTAACGGAAATTTCACTCTCACTTGCCTTAATAAAATTTTCAAGAGCTTTTTTATATTCATTCTGTCTCATATAAAGTAATCCAAGTCTCGAATCTGCTTGACTGTGGTTCGGATCCAGTCTTATGATTTTGTAAAATTGTTCCATCGCTTCATCATATCTGCCCAAAAGAACATAATACCACATTAAAACACCATTTCTCCTTACCGATAATGGGTCAAGTTCAACTGCTCGTTTCATCTCTACTAAGCCTTTGCTTAATTGTCCCAGAAACATATAGTACTCTTGATATCCATGATAAACCTCCCCAGAGCCGGGATTAAGTGCAATCGCTTGCTTGTAACTGCTCTCGGCGGCAGACCAGTCCCATTCATAGTATAAACTGATTCTGGCTAGATAGGTGTATGCTTCAGCGATCGTATCATCAATTTCCAGCGCTCTCTCTATAGCGGCTTTTGATTTTGGAAACGCTTCATCCGGAGCCATACTACCCCATATTCCCAATAACCAATAATAATCAGCAAACCCAATGTATGCGAGTGCATAGTTTGGATCCAATTCAATCGCCTGTCGGAAATATTCAAATGCATTTTGAATTTCCAACTTGTCCCGGTAGTAACTGCCCTGTAAATATAATTCATATGCTTTAATATTCTCTGTATACCGCTTCTCAATCGCTATCTTCTCTTCTCCCAAAAGTTCAATCTTCAAAGCTTTTACTATCGCCAGAGATATTGAATCCTGAATAGCAAAAACATCTTCCATTTCTCTATCAAATTTCTCAGACCAGATATGGGACTCATCGGCGACATTTATAAGCTGTGCGGTGATACGTAGCTGATTGTCTGCTTTTCTAACGCTCCCTTCAAGAACTGTTTCCACGTTCAGTTCTTTCCCCACATCCTGGATTTTATAATCTTTACCTTTGAAGAAGAACGCTGAAGTGCGGGCAATGACACGTAAGCCCCCAACATTTGTTAGCACATTAATTATCTCCTCTGACATGCCATCACAGAAATAATCCTGTTCTGGATCAGCACTCATATTGACAAACGGCATTACAGCGATAGATGGCTTTTTTACTATGGTTTCTTCAGTGGGGATTTCCTTTGTGCTAAAATGCATATACAGCGCATAACCAACCGCAATGACAGCAACAATTACTGCAACCACTAAAATAGTAATAGTGATGGTAGTAGTACGTTTTTTCTTTCTCAGCTTCAATTGCTCGGCGGCAAAGGATTTCTTAAGTGGAGAAGGTATAATATCACCTCTTTTCGACAGGTGACTCGTGGGCAATATAGGTAAGGCGAATGTATCTATATGTGAATATAATATAGATAGTTTATTGATTATGTCAAGCTTATAAAATAATAGTACAAATGGCTGTGATAAACGCCACTGGGGGCACGACCTCACCTTGAAGCATATACCTTACCTCTATAACCATGATAAACTTCGCTCAGAAGGCGTGCAGTTTTCTCTTTACATACACCGAAAATCACGTTATATCTACATTGTGAGGGAAGTGGAATTACTCTGTCACATGGAATGCCAAGGATATGCCAAGTGATCTTTACTTCAACATCCTGAAGGCGAATATGGCAAATGAAAGTGGAAAGATAGTGCTTCTGAAGTGAATCAAAAGTGAATTACGAAACCGTATTGTTTGTCTGAATTTTTAAATACATTACATTAAGGGAAGGAAAAAATGTCTAAGCGACGTACCTTTATGAAAAGCGCGGCTGTTGCCGGTGTGGCAGCCGGTTCAATGTCTTTCGGATCATCCCCTATACAGGCTGCCGAGAAAAGAATTGATCCAAGAAAACCATTTAAACGTACATCCCGTTTCAAGAGCGAATTGGTCCACATTGGTCTGGTGGATGGTACGCGACGTGGTAGTCATGTTGGCATTTGGGGAACGGCCTGGAATCCAACAGATAATAATAAATATTATAAAATACGGACAACTGGCATGAATTTGCGTTACGTATGGTGCATGCAGGAAGAAGATAAGCAGTTCTACAAGGACACATACGGTTGTGAACCGGTCAAGAACCCTGAGGACATGATCGGGAAAATTGATGGCGTGTATTTTGCAGATATTAATTCTATCCCAATAAGTCACATCATGGCAAAGCCCTTCTTAGAGGCGGGTGTTCCCACCTTTGTGAACCGTCCCTGTTCAACGTCTATGGAAAAAGCACGGATATTAACTCAGACCGCAGAGAAAAACAAAACTCCCCTTATGGCTGGTTCCACATGGGAATATACAGAAAGCTGTGGCGATGTGCGCGCTTCACTCAAGCATGTTAAGGATATTAAGGGTTATGTTGCCCATAACTCCATGAGTGATTTTTACACCCATGGCGTTCACGGCATTTACTATATTTACTCGTGCCTTAAAGATGAAATAAGAAAAGGCAGGGGACCGGCAGTTGCCGCATCCTACATGACTCCCGACTGGAGAAAGCCCAAAGGATGCATAACTTTTGAACACGAAACTGAGAATGGTCCTTACTACGGTAACCTGCATGAGCCCTCTGGAGCGAATGGTCAGGCTTATATACGTGTTTTTGGCAGTCATCCCTTCGATGTGGAAGGTAAGATTCCAGCTTCCCCAGGATATTTCTTTTTCAATACGTGGAACGCAATGCAACTCGTTATCCAAGAGATGTTTGAAACGAAAAAAAGCCCCGAGGACGGTTTTGATATTCTTGAGAAAACAGCAATGTTTCTCATGGCATTCAAGTCTGTACTCGAAAAAAATGGCGCTCCGGTACGCCGTGAGGAACTTGAAGGCTGGGAACTCCCGGTGTCAAGTCCATGGGATCCCTTCTCTGCGGACGAACTCAAGCAGCTCGCGCGAATATTCGGTGGGGAGTATATTGAACCTTAATGTCTGCTTTCCGTCATACATTTGCCAATACCGATTATCATGATTGATTCTTGTTATAATCGCCGGATAGAAATTGGAAGGTTGGATTTGTTTAAAGTAACAGTTACCGACAACTCAATGCACCCCTATCTCCATGTCGGTAATGAAATCGAGTTTGAGGAGGGCAATGAGTAACTCATTAAAAGCAGCTCTGTTATCAGGTCTGGTATTCCCAGGTCTGGGGTACATTTTTCTAAAACTTCGTAAACGCGGTTTTGCGTTGATGCTTGCGGTTCTTGTCGGTCTGCTGGTAATTGTAGTGAACGTCGTACAACAGGCTCTTACTGTCCTCGAGAAGATTGAGTTGGAAAGTGGGCTGATTGATATGAGTACGATTCATAACGTAGCCACCCAGGCATACTCATCTTTTGATAGCCCCATATTCAAACTCGTCTTGTTGTTCATTATTCACTGCTGGGTTTTTGGAGTTGTGGACGCTTACAGAATTGGAAAGAGAAAGGACATCGAAGAACAATCAACGAGTCAAGTAACCACTACCGACTGAAACGCCTGAACCCGATATATGCGGACAGGATTGAATATATTGCATACAGTCTTTACTTCTGCACTCTGAAGGCGAATGGGATTAGTGAGACGGGGGAAGATGGTGTTGGTGAAATAGTCTCGTATGCACATGATATAATGTAAAAGTAATATTCATTCATTTATCAAATGGACTCCATACACAACCCTACAAGAATTTGATATGGGGAATATCGGATATACTATGTAACGCAAAGCCACGGATCTGCCTAAATAATCAGTGGCAATGATGGTTGGGTTAAAACATATAGCTATACGGCCGAAGGTTAAAATGTAGATCTTTTTTTCAGTCCTTTATTTTTATTTATGACTAACGTGTTCATCTTAAGGTTTTCAGTATAGGAGGGTAGCACAATGAGATCCATAATTAAACGAATGAGTGGGAAGTTAAAAATAAAGGTTTATTTTTTTGCTGTTCTTTTGTTTGTCGCATTCCTGTTAGGGATTGATCTTTATAAGGCACATCGCGTCGTAGTTGACAGAGATGTGACGATACTGGGAAAGCTTGCGGCTGCGAACAAATCTCCCGCTGTGGTGAGCGTGGTTAGCTCAATGGATGAAGGGCTGTCGAAGCCCGCTACCCTCGATGAGTATCCTATGACATTCGAACAAGTGGATGAGATGGTTTGGCGTGCGCTGGAGCTTGATACTTCTGAGCAGAGTATCACAAAAATTATCAAAACTTCGGATTGGGTTCTTGTGAAACTAAACTTTGTGAATTCTCCACTATACGACTTTGATGGTAAACGGGAAAAAGATAGATTTCATTCTCACGGCCATGAGCGATGGGGTGATAACACTGACGCCCGTGTTGTGAAGAGTGTTGTTGGGTATTTGATCGAGATGGTCGGACCGAAACGAATCTCCCTCGTGGAACATACAACCTGGACAAAAGAAGAAGTTGAGACTTTAAAAGATGTAAAGTCACATCATAAAGGTGTGTATGATGTAAATGCCTGGACGACTCGCTGGAAAGAATTCGGTAATCTATCATATAAGGAAATGGTTGACGAATTCAACGAGTCACAAGACAGGACGGTAGTTGATTGTATTAATCTGAATGCGGATGAGTATCGTTTTGTCCCCGTTCCTGGCGAAGCTTATCAGCGGGTAAGAGTGAAGTTCCGTAGTGGTAAGTTTGGATATTCCGTACCGGTTCCCGGAACCGGAAAGCCCCATGACGGGTATTATATACCTGCCTGCATTCTTGATGCGGATAAAATGGTGAATATCCCGGCGATGAAAATGAATATCGGTGGCGGAACACTTATCTTCAAGAATTATGTGGGTGTTCTTGCTTCCATACCGTATGGAGACGGCATTAGTAAAGGCCGGATGGATCGTTATGGGTTCGAGCACGGTATGATAGATATGTTCAGTTATCAACCTACTGTTTATAGTGTTGTCGGGGGATTCTATGGTTCGGAGAAAGACTGGCCGACCAATACTGATAATGTCCATCATAACGTAGTGATTGCCGGAGGAAATCCCGTAGCGACTGAAGCAACAACACTTCGTATAATGGGTGTAAATCCAATGGATGTTGAGGGAATGCACCTGGCAAATCTGAAGGGCTTTGGAAGTTTTGAGGAAGGGGATATAACCGTTGTCGGAACTCCGGTTTGTGAAGTCCGTCGTGATTTTGTAAAACACAGCGGATACAGCCCGATAGGCTTCCAGAATTACCTTATGAACGGTCCACATAAAGCCACCGATCTTGAAAAAGACCTTCTCGGCGGAGAAACAATAATTACCCCTAAAAAGGGAGATATAAACGCCGGAAAAAAGTGGTGGGTTTACAAACATCCATGGTGTTTCCCAGAAGCATATGTCAGCCTTGACGAATGTGAGGAAATTACAAGTGATTTGACCAATACCATAACGTACGCGTATGTCTGCGTGGAATCACCCGTAGAACAGTCCGCTTCGTTCCGTTTCGGCTATGATGACGGGGCGAAGGTCTGGTTTAATGGTGAAGTTATCTTTACTGATGATGGCCCTCATGAATACGAAATCCGTGAAAAAGATATATCGGTCACTATGAATGAAGGGCTCAACCATCTTTTGATAAAACTAAAGAATCGTGTGGGAACTGCTGGATTCATGTCTTCGCTAGAGGACGAATCTGGGAGTTCACTCTTTGACATGAAAGTTATCATTCCTGCAGAAAAGGGAATGCTGGAAAAAACAGGCGTTTAAAGAATACCAGGATTATTGGGACGTACAATTATTCAAGAGGAATTAAATCCTTTTGAATTGAATCAGTTTAAAAAGTTATTTATTGAGAGGAAGGAGTGGGTGTGACGGGGAATGTTAATTTATTGGTAAATATTACTATACACCCTTTTTTTTAAAATATTTTTAGGAACTCAATATGGAATGTTTCGGACAATGATTTCACAATGTTCACCCCTCCTCCTTCAACTTAAACTCCTCCGACGGGTAGTGGAAGATAGGGGTGAGGTTTTTTGCTTTTTGTCTGAGGGAGTGTTGTTCGTCTTCTGATAGAGGGATGAACTTCGGTACCAGGTCCAGTGCCATGCGGAACAGTTTTTCCTCGCCCGGTGGGATAGCAGCCGTCACTGGCTGAGAAAGCGTGAATCGCAATCCCTGATAGGCTTCTTCTTCATTATCCAGAGGTTTGTACCAGCATTTCCCCCAGATCTTCGTTTCACCTTTCGCCCATACAGTTTTTGCCATTGATTTCAAAGCAAGCACCGCAGCACCTTTGCTCTTTGCATAATTAATGAGCTGCTCTCCAAAGTTACCGTTGTAATACGTCACAAAATTCACAGGTAAAAGCACCGAATTGAAATTATAGTATTTAAACACCGCCATTCCTGCTTCGATAGAATGTGCAGAGAAGCCAAGGAACCGAATTTTGCCTTCCTGCTTTAATTTATCGATTGTTTCTACCGCACCGCCGGGCCCAAAGGCAACTTCAATGTCTTCCTTCGATGTAATAGCATGAAGCTGGTAGAGATCAAAGTAATCGGTGCGAAGCCGTTTCAGTGAACTGTGAAATTCCTCCAGCAGCTCGTCACCTTTCCGCTCTTGCAGGCAAGAAAGCACTCCTTACGAAAAGGTTCCAGCGCCGGCCCAAGCTTTTCCTCAGCATTACCGTACGAAGGGGCAACGTCATAATAATTTATTCCGCGCTCGTACGCCTCCCTGACTACCTGATTTGCGTGTTCCTGCTCCGCATGATCCACAACAATCCCACCAAGACCGATTATGGATAAATACTCTCCCGTATTCCCATAGGGCCTCCTCGGAATCGGTCCCACTGAGTCTTTTATATCCCTGGCAAAAACCTCAGTTGAAAAATGCAAGCCATGCACACCCAGTGCACCGGCACCTATACCTTTTAATAATTTCCTTCTGTTCATAGTTTAACCTTTCTCTTTAATAACAGGTATAACAAATGCTCGTCTTCAAAACAAGTTGGACATTTTCAATTAAAAATTAAGGTGTAGTTTTCAGGAATAGCAACTGTTTGTTCAAGCCTGTTTTCATTCCGTTCCGGTTACGCCTACACTACGGTAATCAGGCACCCACATCCAGCACCAAACATAGCATTCGGCAGTCTATTACATTACTTGATAACTAAGTAATTAAAATAGCATTTATTATGAGAATGCATTTTTCAAAAGAAATTATAAACCTTAATGTCTTTAAAAAGCAGGGTAGATTTATGGGAAGTGTCTAACAGTCATTCTCAGTATTAATCATCGTTCGAAATTCCGGTCGATCCAGGCGATCTGCCCTTCAACATTTTTATTGAGTCGATATTTGATAATATTGTTCCGGTAATCCGGACCGTCGATAACGATATTCTCCAGGTCGAAATTACCCATACCGGCATCGCTACAGAACTCCAAGTACTTCATGTAGAACGGATCGATACCCATTAGTTCGGTGCACAGTCGGTCGGCAGCCAAAAAGTCGGTGCTCACAACTGCGACCTTATGGTCGACCACATCACCGTTCCAAGGTCCGTTACCCTCGATACCCTCAAAACCATCGACAACCGCCAGATCAGGCCGGACACCGGCGAGGGCGACGGTAAACATGTTATAACTCAACTCACGACCGCTGTTGTTTTCGGGTAAACCTCCCCCACCGTGCATTTTCGGTTTATCGCTGCGGTTTGAATTGCTTTTTTCCCAGAAACGACACTGGGGCGATCCCATGGCAACATTCTTGAGTGAGAAGGTACCGACGACCGCACCATGAGTCTTCATAACAGCTGCCGAGATCAGGTAGACGTTCGGATCCATGTAGGGATAGTTCACATTGATGGGCACCGGATACTGCCGTGCCTGGCGAATAAAAACAACTTGAGTAGGCTGCTCATTGGCGTCAACAAACTTGATATTGTACTGGTCCGCGAGCGGTAGATAACCATAGTTCTCATAGCTCGGGAAAACGCTCGACGCCGAACTTGCGGTCCCCTCAGAAACGATGATCTGACGGTCATAGATGGGCTTCAGAAATTCGAGTATCGCTCGCAGCTCGTCAACATGGGTCGAATGCTTGACGTAGTCCATGGTGATCAGGGGACTGTTCACTTTCACGATAACCTGCTTATCGCCGATATCCTCTGCAACCTGGCTTTGGAGAGGATTCAACGCATTGGATATAATTTCAAATCGATCCCTTCCGGTTCTAAACTCTACTCTACTTTTTTCCGGTTTATTTATCGGTCTTCTACCGACCTGATTCGACATCTGTGATATTTTTACTGTGGAAGAGCAACCAGTAAGACCTGTAACTCCAGCGGTCATGGCAGACATCGCACCAAGGAACCGCCGACGGTTAGGCATTTTGTCAATAAACGTTTTTTCAGAATTCATACTGCACTCCTTAGGATACCTTAATGAAACACATAAATAGTGAACTTATACTTCATAGCATGATTCCCTTGAGATTCGCTCCTACGCTTAATCTATACTACTGAATGGCTTAAACGCATCCCACTCTTCACTACATGACATCGGTCTGCTGGTTAATTTTGGTTGATCTGCCCCCACTCTTTGGACCACCTATTATGTTAGTCTATTGTACGTCTTCAGAACAATTTGGACACTTACAGTTAAAAATTATGGGGTAGTTTTCAGGAATAGCAACTGTTTTTTCAAGCCTCCTTTCCCGAGGTTATAAGATACAGCGTTTCTTGTTTGATCTAATGAATTATTTATAGAGATTCAAATCACAGCTAGGATATAGTATTCTCTGCTTGTGACAACACCCGCAACGTTTCATCTATTGTGACACTGCTGGCTTTCCCATTAACTCGACTCATAAGAAGAATTTTCAATGCTCTGTGCGTCTCACTTGACACCAAATCCGCTCTACCATACAAGAGCATATCGGCATCCCCGGAGATAAAATTTATTATAGTGCAGGCTAAATACTAATCGATAGAAAAAATGATGATAGAAAAATTCTTTGTAACCTTTTCTTAAAATGCCAGTATTTATATGTGAGAACAGTTACTGAGAACCTGATTAAAAATATGAAATTTTTCTTCTCAATCTCTCGTCAAATTAATTGAAACAAAGAAATTGAACTTCATAAACATAGTAAAGGAGGTATTAAAAATGAAATCCAGCATAATCATGATATCCGCCGGATTGGTTTATTTCATTGCGGCAACTGATTTTCTGGTTGTGCAGTTCGCACCGCTCATGAAAATTGTTGCCTGAGGCATTTCATCTCTCTGGAAAAGGGCGTCCGTTATCGGTACGGGCGCTTTTTTATTTTACCAGTGTGTTCGATATTAATTTTGTTTGTATCTGGTTGGCTATGTATTGACGGTACAGAGGGGAGAGAATCTGAAGTAGAATCTCCTTATTGAGTAAGCCGTTTGCAGGCATGACCTGCCCCCACTCTTTACCAACAACCTTTTCTCTATCGCAACCTCTGCTATCTGAAACGTGATGTATCTGCTGTGTCTGACTACTCCACAATCCACTCCCGCAAAAATTTAACTTATTAATGATTGAAACTGACACATAATTATTTACACTATTTCAAAGTAGCACCGGGAAAATGGGGCAAAAAATAAGTCACTCGAATATCTCCATAAGTGGGTGTTAATATTCATATTATATGATAGCAAGAAGAGACAATATTTAATAGACTTTATGACTGCCAGTCAGGCTGTCAGTAAAAACATAACTCCTCAATTATCAATAATATCATCGTAATCACATATTATTCAATTATTTATAAATTTATTGAAAAAACTTCTTCTCTATCGGACTCAATTCCCATTCACATCCCAGTATACTTATGAATTTTCACTTGCGTTAATTCAGATTACCATTATTTTTGGCTCATTATAATTTTGCGTACCTGACCATAAAAACATAAAAGACAGAAAGATAGAAAACAAAAGACAAAATAATGAGAGAAAGAAAAAATTATCAGTTAACAGTTTAAATTCAGTGCTGTCAAGGCTTCACTGAAGGTGAACTTGCTTGGCCTTGACAGTACAAAAAAACAACATATTTCTTAAACAGGGGATTAAGCAGTCTTTATTCTTCACATTTATGTGAGCATCATTTTCTCTCAAGCCCCGTTATAAGGATATTATTTGTAAATTACAATTATTGTTGGTACTCATTATTGTGATGAAACCTTTTTAAAAAATTTAATTTTCATCTCCCTGATCGTAGCATAAAGAACTGGAACAACCAGCAAAGTCAGAATCTCAACGGTCATTCCACCGAATGATGGAATAGCCATAGGTACCATGATATCGGAACCACGGCCTGTTGAAGTCAAAACCGGAATCAATGCGAGTATGGTTGTGGCGGTCGTCATAAGGCAAGGCCTGACACGGCGTTTTGCTGCCTCTATAGTTGCCTTATGAATTTCTTTCACCGTCTTGGGCTTATCACGTTTGAACACTTCATTAAGATATGTAGACATGATAACTCCGTCGTCACTGGCAATTCCGAACAACGCAAGAAATCCAACCCAGATGGCGACACTGAGATTGATTGGATGAACCTGAAAAAGTTCACGCATATTTGTGCCAAACACAGAAAAGTCGAGGAACCACGGCTGCCCATAACACCAGACCATAATAAATCCGCCCGACCAGGCTAAGATAATTCCCGAAAAAACAAGTAAGGTAGTTGAAATTGAACCGAAATTAAGGTAGAGGATGATGAAAATGATAAAAAGCGCAAGCGGCAGCACTATTGCGAGCTTCTTTTGAGCTCGCACTTGGTTTTCGTAACTTCCTGCAAATGTATAGCTCACTCCTGCAGGAATTACAAGTTCGCCGCTCTCAATTTTCAGCTGGAGGTAATCCTGAGCCTGTTCTACTACATCAACTTCTGCAAAGCCGGGTTTCATATCGAATAAAACATAGCCGATTAAAAACGTATCCTCGCTTTTAATAACCATGGGACCGCGAAGATATTTAATCTCGGAGAGCTGAGCAAGTGGAATCTGGCTGCCATCAGGGGCGGGAACCAGTATTCTTTCCAATTCTTCGATGGAATCGCGGAGTTCCCTCAGGTACCGCACCCTGACAGGATAGCGCTCGCGGCCTTCGACTGTTGTTGTAATACGTTTTCCTCCGATCGCCGTCTCAATAACGTTTTGAACCATGTTGAGTTTGATTCCGTATCGGGATATCATCTCACGGTCAATGTGAATTTCAAGGTACGGTTTCCCGACAATACGATCAGCAATCACGAAAGATGGTTCGACCATGGGAACTTCTTTAAGAAGTCGTTCAATATTCATTCCCACACGTTCGATAGTGGGCAGATCAGGGCCTTTGATTTTAACACCCATGGGAGCCCTCATGCCACTCTGAAGCATGACAATGCGTGCTGCTATGGGCTGTAGTTTGGGCGCAGATGTAACGCCGGGAACTTCAGCTTCTTTGATTATTATGTCCCATATGTCATCAGGGCGATGGATACCGTCCCACTTTTTTCTTCCTTCATTGAGTTCGGGAATAAGCGCCAGACGCCAGAGTCTGAAAGGTTTACCGTGCGGATCAGATATGAGTTGGTCATTCTCATCGCGGGCATACTTTCCTTGTACATAATATGGCTTCCCGTCCGGTGCGGGAACAGGCATACCATTTTCATCCCGAAAATAATCTATTTCATTGGGATTAAATTTGAATCTCATTCGTTTCCCGTTGGAATCGACAATATACTCTGATTTGTAATTAATAACAGTTTCAATCATGGAAATAGGCGCAGGATCGAGAGGAGTTTCTGCCCGGCCGAGTTTACCTACCGCCGACTCTACTTCCGGGATTGCTTTAATCGCCATATCCTGCTTTCGAAGTATATCCAGCATCTCACCGAGAGATACATGAGGCATACTGGTGGGCATGTATAGATACGATCCTTCATCGAGTGGCGGCATGAATTCTTTGCCGAGACCGGGAAACGCTTTGTTCATATACATAAACGGCCCCGTATCTTTAACTATTGTGGGCATCCAGCCGATAAGTGTACCGAATCCTATCCAGGCGGAACCTCCGAGGAAGACAATTATGACTGGCATAATTAAAATGACCGCCTTATGTATCAGACACCATGAAAGCAGCCTTCCGTATACGAGCTTGAAAAGGTTAAAAAATCCAAGCAGTCCACCGATAAGAAGAGTGACAAATAATATATTCCTTACTGAGCCTTTTTCCGGTCCGAGGGGGAGCCAGTGTTCGGAAAGAATAACCGCAACAAAACCGACTACCAGTACATTGGTGCCCCGGATCAGCCATCGATCTAAACGTTTCGATAAAAAACTTGTTGTAAAGTGATACGCTCCTATAAGAACAATAATCAAACCAATCCACCATTTGAAAGTCACGGCAATAATAATCCCGAGGACAATAATGAAAATATGTGTTATTCTTTTGAGAGTTTCGTTTTTGATTTTTCCGGTAAAGAGCATGAGAGCAAAAGGCGGGATCATAGTGAGTGCGACAATGACCGAGGCTGTAAGGGCAAAAGTTTTAGTAAATGCCAGAGGTTTAAAGAGTTTTCCTTCAGCGGCTACCATGGTGAATACGGGGAGAAAACTCACTACTGTTGTGGCAACAGCAGTCACTACCGCACTTCCCACTTCACTCGTGGCTCTGAACACAACATCGAGACGGTTCTCGTCTTGTGATGCTCTTTCGAGGTGTTTTAATATATTTTCTGTAACAACGATCCCCATATCAACCATGGTTCCGATGGCAATAGCAATACCTGAAAGCGCCACAATATTTGCATCAACACCAAAGACTTTCATTGCAATGAAGCACATGAGAACCGCGAGAGGGAGAAGACCGGAAATTAGTATAGAGCTTTTTAAATGTAGAACCATGATAAGAATAACAATAATCGTGACCAGAATTTCTTCGGTTAACGCTGTATTCAGGGTACCGAGTGTTTCATTAATTAGTCCTGTACGATCATAAAAAGGTACTATTGTAACCTGGCTTACCGTTCCATCAGTAAGGGTCTTTTTCGGGAGGCCGGCCGATATTTCGCTGATCTTATCTTTGACATTTTTGATCGCCGCCAAAGGATTTTCACCATATCGAACAACGACAACACCGCCGACAGCTTCTGTCCCTTCCTTGTCGAGCGCACCTCTTCTAAGGGCTGGCCCCAGAGCGACATTCGCAACGTGTTTAACCAGAATCGGCACATTATCGTTGACTTTAATAACTGAATTTTCAATGTCAGCAAGGCTTTTTACAAAACCAATACCACGGATCATATACTCAACTTTATTCACTTCGATCGTCCGGGCGCCAACATCCAGATTGGACATTTTGATTGCCTGAACAATTTCTTCAATTTTTACGTTATACGCACGCATGGCGTCGGGATCGACATCAATCTGGTATTCCTTGACAAATCCACCAACCGAAGCAACTTCACTCACACCTTTGGCGGACATGAGAGCGTATCGAACATACCAGTCCTGTACAGTCCGCAGCTCATGAAGGTCCCAGCCGCCTGTGGGATTGTCATTTTCATCACGTCCTTCGAGTGTATACCAGTAAATCTGACCGAGCGCTGTAGCATCCGGACCGAGAGATGGCTGCACGCCTGAAGGCAAAGTTCCAGCGGGCAGGCTGTTCAGCTTTTCCAGTACTCGTGAACGTGACCAGTAAAATTCGACATCCTCCTCAAAAATTATATAAATCGTTGAAAAACCGAACATCGAATAACTTCGAATAGTCTTGACTCCTGGAATACCAAGGAGAGAAACGGTCATAGGATAGCTAATCTGATCTTCAATATCCTGTGGAGACCGTCCCATCCACGAAGTAAAAACAATCTGCTGGTTTTCACCGATATCGGGAATGGCGTCTACAGGTACTGGATCACGTGGAAGTCCGCCGACATCCCAATCAAAGGGTGCTACCATGATCCCCCATGCCAAGATTACAATAAGCATCAGAAACACGACTAACTTGTTTTCAAGGCAAAATCGTATGATTTTATCTATCCAATTCATTTTATTATCAACTCTTGGCAATGGATCCATAGCAGGCCCCCTTTCTACATGAAATCTTCATGATAAATATTCTCTAATGATTATTCGTTAAGGTTTCTACCAACTCCCCACATTTCAACATGGAAGATCCATAAAAGGGATTTTCAAGCTCTGATTTATTCTGAAGCCAATCGGCTCCTTTATTGTTATCGGCCATTGGGCAGTGAAAACGGTACGTACTTTCGCTGCCGGACGTTCCGAACATTTTCGCAACATTTATCATAGAATGCGACAAATGTATAAATGTTGTACGGGATGCATTGATATCCTCTGCATCTGCAATTTGTTTACCGCTTTTATTAATGACTTCCAATTCCTTCATCCATGCCATATGTGCCTCGCCGATAACAAGAGACATATCGACATTGGTAAGTGCTTTTTGCAGATGCTTTGCACCTTCCACGGCATTGTCAGCGTTGTCATGGCTGAGGGCAAACTGAATGTGGAAATATGCTTGGAACACCTGATCAAGCTGTTTTTTGAATGTATTCGATGATTCATATCTTTTTTCATGCTCTTTAGCAGGCTGCATTTCCATACTTGTGTGATCGCGTTCCTGTTCAGATGCTGCTACCGGAGCCGCCGCAGGGGTGCCACCGTGATGGTGACCTGCAGGAGCAACACCGCCTTCCGGGCTCATCATACTCGGTTTAGCCAGAATCTGAACTGCGCTGTCTATCTTAAAATTCCCGTTCACGACAACCATTTCACCTTCTCTCAGACCCTCTTCAACGAGATAATAATCTCCCGTACGAGGACCAAGAACGATCTCTTTTCCTTCAAATGCCCCCTCCTTTTCAGGAACAGATACATATACCACCGCCCTTTTGCCAGTAATGAGGGGGGCCGAAGCCGGGATGACAAGTGGTGGTTTATCTGTCGTGGGATTTGCGTACCCGAGCGATTCGGCTTTCACCAGCGGCATCCCGCAGATGTCACATGTTCCAGGACCGTCCTTTACAATCTCCGGATGCATCGGGCCAATGTATTTCCCGACAAGCGACGGATCCATGACTTTTCCGCCCAGCGCAACACTCGAATAAACAACTGCTTTGACAAACATATTCGGTTTGAGTTTCTCATTTGTATTGGGAACATTTACTCTAACCTTGACTGTACGAGTTTTATCATTAAGGATAGGATCAATGAAGGCGATTTTTCCTTTAAATGTTTCCCCCGGATATGCTTCAGTATTAAACTCGATTTCCTGGCCATAGCGTATCCATTCCAAATCAGATTCATACACATCGAGCAAAATCCATACCTTAGAAAGATCCGCTATTGTGTAGATTCTGGATCCGGTATTAACATAGATACCTTCTGCGGCATTCTTGTGAATAACAATGCCTCCCATCGGACTATAAATAGTTACGTGTTCGGTCGGCTTACCCTGTTTTTCGAATGCCTGAATCTGTTCAATGGTCAGCCCTAAGAGCCGCAATTTCTCTCTGGAAGACTCAACTGTGCGCAATGCTGTCTCCCGAGCAGTTGACAACTTGCTGTCTTGTAGCTCCTCAACCGCTTTCAACGCTTGAATCAACTCTTCCTGAGCGGTATACAGATCCGGACTGTATATCTCCGCCAAATGATCACCCTTTTTTACGGGAATCCCTGTATAATCAACAAACAGGCGGTCGATTCTACCGGGAAGCCATGTAGTGATATATCCGACTCGTGTCTCATCGTAATCGACTTTTCCCACCATCCGAATCTCTTTTTTCACATACTGACGCTTGACAGGTGCCACCTGTATTTCTGCAAGCTTTGCTGCGGTTGGAGATAATTTGAGTTCACGAGGCGATAGTTCCCCATCATCAAACTCAGACGTTACAGGAATCAAATCCATGCCGCAAATAGGGCACTGTCCCGGTCCTGGCTGGCGTATCTGCGGATGCATGGAACATGTCCAGACTTCAGCCGTTTTTTCCTCGGTTGTTTCATGAAAATGAATATCTGTGTCTATATGATCCCTATCACCACCACTCCTCAGTAAAAATCCCGCAAGAAATGATATAGCAATAACCAAAAGGATATCTTTCCTGGCAAAGAACTGCCGTAATTTACGAAAGATTAACATAATAATTATCTCCTCTTAAATAGCAATAAAAACTATTAATGTTTTCTAAAAATCTCGACCCATCAACATTTCAACCTGTGCTCGGAACTTTGCACGATTTGTTAATGCTCGTTCGTAAGAAAGTTCAAATTCAAGGAGCGTTCGTTGTATATCTATTAGACTGAGAAAATCTTTTTTGCCGGATTCAAAGGCCGTTTGAGTTACGTTAAGTGCTTGTTTTGCTTTTGGTATAAGTGTATCTCTGAAAAGTTCTTTTTTCCTTCCGGCATCACGATAATTGTAGAGAGCTGATTTCAAATCAGCTATTATTATATTTTCCAGATTCTCACGATCCCTTACAGCGGATTTACGCCGTATTTCAGTTTCATTGACCGCCGCTCGGTATTTATTGCGCCAAATCGGAAGGTTTATCGAAAGCATGGTCATGATAGGATCTTTACCGCTTTCAGAAGTGCCGGGTATCGATGACGTTCCTGTTTCAACATAGCTCAAACCGAGCATTATATTCGGATAAAACTGTTTTTTCGCCAGTTCCTTGGATTTAGTCTCCTTTTCAATTTTAAATTCCAGAACCTTTAAATTCGGATTGTTTTCTATTATCCGCTTAACAATTTCATCATCTCTGAGAGCAATGTCATTATCCTGTATCGATGAAGGCCATGGCAATGGTGCATCTGCAGGTCTATTCAGTACAGCATTCAATTTCGCTGTTACAGGTTCTCTTAGATCCCGGAGACTGAGGAGGCGTTCTTCCAGTTTGCCGAGTTCAACCTGTACCTTTATCACATCTGCTTGAGGAGCTTTCCCTGTTGTATATTTCGTCTGCGCAACAGTTTCAAAGTATGAAAGAAGCTTCATGTTCTCTTCATTAATCGCTAGTGATTGTGAAAGATAGTAATACTCAAAATAAGTTTCCTTGACCTTATAAAACAGCTTAAATTTCAGCATCTCATAGGCCTGCTTCTGAATATTTGATTCCTCGAGAGCAACATCTCCGAGCAAATCCAGCTTCCCAAACCATGGGAACGTCTGTGAAAGATCGAATTTGTGCAACTGAGGCCCGACTCTTGTCTCAACATTCTCAATAAAGTACGCATAAGTGAAACGAGGGTCGGGAAAAGACCGCAGTTGAGGTATCTTTTCCAGCGACGCCTTCCACCTATTGAACGCAGCTTCAAGTCCGGGATTATGAAGAGAGGCGTATGTAAGATAATCCGAGAGCGTTGAAGTGTCGGTTAACTCAACTTGGGAATCATTCACATTAATACCGGTAGCACCAGTATACGATACATCCTTCAAATCTTTGTAACGGTCTAACGAGTCACTGCCCTGGATCGCTGCACATCCAGAAAATACCAAGATGGCAAAAGTAGTAGAGATCAATAATTGTACTTGTGTTTTTTTCATTTATTACACCTCCCGTAATTTTTTAATGCTATTTATCATAACCCTAGATTATAGACTTCAATATAGCTCTTTTCATTCATTGATATTAACAATATAAAGAAACTTTGATACATCATATATAGCAAAAGATTTAAAATCATAAGATCGAACTAACTTATTGTAATAATTGTGTTAATGTCCAGTTCTGCTAATAATATTTCATTCATTCAAATTTTAAAAAGCGATCGTCCATGCATCTATCCATCTATTTCCCTTTCTATTTTTTTAAATTGGTAGGCAGGACGATCGCTTTACATAGCATATTACCCAAAGGCTTACATCTAAATCGTTGGAACCTTTTCCTGCTTAATAAATTGGTCTTAAAGTTTTTTCATATATTTTTCAGGTTCTTCATTGAATTTCGCAATACACATTTTGCAGCAGAAGTATATCCGTTTGCCCATATGGTCAACGTAGAATTTCTTGTCAATCTCTCCACCAAACACCGGACAGTTGGTTTGCTCTGAACCTTGAACACCCATTTGCATGTCTCCATGCTTATAAGCTTCATGAGATGCGGATGAACATCCGGACAGAATCAAGAATATTGCCATTATGAATATAATAAGGAAGGATATAGATGATTTGCACATAAGATACTCCTATCCCATTTAACAGGTATTCATGTCGAATATGTTAAAAAATCTGAAAGATAAGTTAGTTAAGCAAAATAGACGTAATTAATTACTGAAATGTCGGAGGAATCAGGTCAGAATAACAACTGTGCGGATGGTTTGTGTGGCACTGCTTTCCATTATTAATGGAAGGAGGAAATGCTGAACACGGGATAACATTCCAGTTGTATTTGGAATTGTATCACCGGAACTTGCAGAAGAAAAATGATACCGAACAGGTTTCATGTTTTGGTAAGAACTCTCATGATCTTCGAGAATATAATTTGAAATGGTAATTTCATTACAGCTACAATCGTGGCCATGGTTGGTGGATGACATCAATGCCATCGCTGGAAAATTCATGTTCCGCTCTTGCGTGTCAGTGCAGTGTTTACATCCTCGACGGGCTGTATCACCATATGAAACTTGAGAGTTTCCTGAACCACAGGGACAATAGGACATCAAGCATGCATGTAAAAAGAAAAAATACATGAGGAATGTTGTCAGGATGATCGTATGATGACGAAATAATTTGCTGAATAACTTCATGTGTCTCCGTTTAAAAAACGATTTTCAGTTCATCCTGTACCAGGTTGCTTATCTAACTGCTTTTCGATAAACCTCAATAATATTTTACTATCTAAATTTGATTTTGTTCCTGATTTAATTTTATTCCCCATCAGAATTGTCCTTTGCCCTTTCCTTTAAGTTATTTCATTTGGTTTGATCCCATGAATTTTTATGCTTACAACCGAATTTGCAACATCCTTTATTTTTTCATATGGTATTTTTAAATTCTTGATTATTGCACTGGCAGTTGGGTCATTAGCCATAAATTCAATTGGAAAAGATGTCTCATCAATTATCTTGACCTTTTGAAACCCTGCCTCTTTTATCGCTTCGATGTATTCATCCCTCATTATTGCTCCAGAGAGACAACCTATATATGCCTCAATAGAGTTCTTTATAGAGTCAGGGAGTTCCTTCAATAAAACTATATCCGAGATAATTAATCTACCACATGGCTTGAGCACCCTGAAGGTTTCCATGAAAACCCTTCTTTTGTCAGGTGACAGGTTAATGACACAATTTGAGATGACTACATCAACATAATTATCAGCAACCGGTAGATTTTCAATCTCACTGAGTCTGAACTCTACATTTCCATAGATGCCTTTCTTTAAATTTTCTCTTGCCTTTTCAATCATCTCAGGTGTCATATCCACACCGATAACTCTCCCGCTTTTACCAACCTTGTCAGCCGCGAGAAAACAGTCAAATCCTGCTCCTGATCCAAGATCAAGAACAGTCTCTCCTTCTCTCAAAGAGGCAAGAGCGATAGGATTCCCGCACCCCAGGCCTAAATTCGCACCTTCAGGAGCCGCTTTAAGTTCTTCCTCAGTATATCCTATCTTCATACTAATATCCTGGGCTAAATTGGTGTCACCACAGCACGAATTCACAGGAGCACAGCAGGAAGTATCCTGTTTCGCAATTTTGGCATATCCCTCTCTTACTTCTTTCTTTATTTTTTCACTTTTCATTTTCATCTCCTTTATAACAGCGCTGTTAACACAGATAATTTCGAATGTATTTCATAAATGACAGATCAATAGTTGAATTCAATACGGAAGATACTCCCACTTGTATTCATATTCAAAGGCGGTTGACCAGTTGTTCTCTCCGAGATCATCACGATATTTATCTTTTTTGAAAATTCTCTGGCAATACTCTTCACTTCTTTTCATCAGTTCATCGGATGAAATAACAAAGTACCTTGGTGAATCGTTATTTCTAGGA
>JBHPFF010000043.1:0-20988 GCA_042572165.1 Candidatus Latescibacterota bacterium
ATCCAAAGCGGGGCACAAACAAACCATAGTATCATACCGGCAAACATCAACTGAGTATGAATTTTCCATGACAACATGCCGTAAAAGACAAAAAACGATGGTAAAACAGTTAAACACAAACCCGCAATAGAAAGTAATAAGACAGCAGTTCGCATATCAGGCCTCCAAAGTGACATTCTTAAGCGTTATCTTCTGAAATATTTTACTTAATACAATATAGCTAATTAAGGCTATAAACCATCCAGGCAGTCCCTTGAAAAAGATTTCAAGAGGAAGAACAAGTGCTACCACAAGTGTAGCAATCCAGGTAATACCGGCAGACCAGTTAAATGCGGTATTGGTTACTTCGGCAAAGTTGCTTTTAAGTCCAAGCCTGGGCAATATCCAAAAATCCGCAAAAATAATTGCGCCCATTGGCATAAGGATTAATCCGTACAATGCCACAAAATCAAGCAGTTTCATAACTAGTGCGGGAAAACAGGCTGCAATTGTAGTAATAATTCCTGCGGCAAGAGTAACTTTCCAACGCTTCCAGTCAGGTGATGCAGCCTGTAGTGCAAGTCCGGCACGATAAAGCGTGGGATTGGCAGTTGTCCATCCAGCGATGACCACACATGCGGCTCCGGAGACTCCGGCACCCAGATAAGCGATCGGTCCCGGAGCTACCTTTCCCATAGCGGCTGCACAGAGAATACCCGAACATACCCATGCAATATAGTGACCGAGAAACATCCCGAACGCACTTGCAAAACTATAGTACCATTTGCGGGCGTACCTTAAAATCGACAGATCAGCCATACCTATGTGCATCGCCATATTTGCAAACCAGGCAAAAAACATGATGTGCCAGAATGTGAATTTCGACTGACCTTCCAGGGGAACACCTGTCCAGATTTTTTCATTTGCAACTCTCCAGAAATCACTGATTGATGAGCATCCGAGTTGCGGGAGAACAGCGAGACCGGCAGCGACAATAACAAGAAACGTCCAGGGTGAACAGATCTTTGCAAAGTGCGACAATTTCTCCAGCCCAAGAATTGCGAGACTTGTCACAACCGCGCCCACAATGAAAACAACCACAATCCAGCTCACACTTGTAGGAAACCTGTCGGCAAGTTCCGGCATGGGCATATTAAAAGGCAATCCAACAGCGGTGGCGGAAACCGCTATCATCGCACCGGCAAGAAAGCAGAACATGAGCGCGTTAACGATGCTGTAAACAAACGTGAGGTGTGGTCCGCAGATGTTTCGGAGTTGCCAATACAACGTCAAACGCGTCCTGACCGCAATAGGGGCACATAGAAACGCCCAGCTTAACACGGCAAGTATGTTTCCGACTAAAAGCCCCAGAAAAAGGTCGGGAGCGGAAATACCATGCGCCACAAAAAGCGGTCCTATAACAAATTCAGTCCCGGCGATATGTTCTCCGGCATACATACCGATGAAATTACCCGCGCTCTGGAGTTTATTATCTTTTACTGGTTCACGGTCGAACTCATAGAGTGAATCAAGCCTTTTGGTAAGTGATGTTTTTTGATATGTATTCATAACCTCCTCATTTTTGTGGCTCTAAAAGATATATACTACTATTGTAAAATAGAATTATATACATATCCGTCAGCGATTCATATTTTAAAAGATAATAAAACAAAAGATATATAATATAACGATGAAGACAATGTTTTTCTTTTGTTTATTTTGTATAAATTCCTTATTTTACAAAAAATATACACTAACATTTTATTTTAACGGATTTGGATTATTGATAAATAAATTCTATATTATTTATTAAAAAATAGAAAAATATTATTGTTTTTAACTTTGAATATTTTTCATAACTGTCCGGTAAAAAATGAGTTTCCCATTATTATGTTGTTAATCCTTTTCGAACATAGCTCACGCAGTGTCTTTCTGAACTCCCCTTGTTAAGGGAGTAGGACGCAGTCCGTGGGGATCTAAACCAAAGGGGCAGTGAAGGGAAGTAATTTAGTAACTACACTTTGCATATGTTTCTCTAATTGGCAAATTTTGAAGCAAATATTATTGACATTCATAAGGTTATGGCTGTTTCTCGTGAAAATATACTTGTATGAAAAATATAAACGTAGTAATCTTCATTCAAAAACAAGATTGTGTCGAAATATAACTCCACATGATTTTGATATGGGGAATGTCGGGTAATATGTGAATTATCAAATGATTGCGTCGAGTTAGTTCATGATAACAACTGTCTTTTACCATAAATTCAACAGGAGTGTAATCATGCAAATGATTATGCCGGTAATACTCTTCATGCTTATTTTAGTACCAGTTTCCTCGGGCTGGGAATTGAACGAGTTCATGATTTTCACATATGGCGTCGAGTTAACGGAAGAAAACGTCAAAACACTTACCCGGGCTGACTTCAACACGGTATATGGACCAGTGGACAAACTGGAGTTGTGCCGTTCGTACGGCTTAAAGCTCATGATTCCGCATCCCGGGACGAAAACAGCATCAACGCTTTTCGGAGACCCTGCTGTCTGGGGATATGATATTATGGATGAGCCTATCTCACTGGAACAATTATATACATGTGCTGATTCTGTCAGGGCCTATCATGAGGCAGACCCTACGCATCCCGGGTTCGTCAACCTAAACCAGAAGGCAGGAGACTGGATCAGGATGCTTATCGATATTGTCGAACCGGATGTTCTCGGGTACGATGAATATCAGTGGTGATATGGCGGTGTATACGAGTGGTTTACCGGAACTCCTGTCCTTTTTGTGAAGCTTGAGCAGTACCGTGATGCCGCACTGGAAGCGGGCATTCCGCTCATTGCCTGGAGGGAAGTCAATGTCCGGAGAAACGTAAATGGAGAAGACAGATACAACTCCGTAACTCCGCCTGACAATGCTCAAAAAATACGGCAGAACATATATACAAGCCTTGCATATGGTGTAAAAGGCATTCTCTGGTTTACCGGGTTCCTTCTGTTTGATGAGGGGAGTACCGTTTTGAACGAAACAGGGAAGCAGGTAGCTGCGATCAATGACGAACTGAAACGGTGGGCGCCAATTCTCATAAATCTCAGTTCTACAGGTGTATTTCACACACCACCTGTACCGAGAGGATCGAGACAAACCACACCGGATCACTGGGTTCAGCCACTGGGCGACAACTTGGTTATGGGAACGTTCCGTGATGAGGGAAAGAGGGACTACTTGATAGTGGCAAACAAAGACTGGCGTCACGAGCGGAAAGCAGTGCTACAGTTCCAGCTTTTCCAGCGCAAAATCAAATCCGTTGAAATGTTCGACAAACATTCAGGGGAATGGAAACAACTGACAGTGCAAACACGCGATGACGACCGTGATCATGAGTACATCTACAATTTTGACAACATTCCGCAGCGGATAAAAGACTATATTACCTACAACCATGAAAAGATTGATGCAAAAAAATTAAGCTTCTTCGAATTGTTCAATACGTTCCCACCGCCATATGAGACCGTGGAATTTACCCTCGCACCCGGTGACGGCGAACTGGTGAGAGTTTTGCTTGCTGATGGTGAGAATATACCTGATCCGAGAAAATACTAGTGTTTCAAGGGAAATATGGAATTGATTCTGTTTGAATAGCTACTACATCAAGATACAGACACGATTAAGCTAAATGGGTACTCTGGGTTATATATGAACTTCTAATAGTATTTTTTAGACTGTTAATGCGTTAATTTGAAAGGATAATCTATTGAAATCTGAGAAGAAAAAGTCTGATCCCGGTTTTTTGCAAACCATTAGTTCACTTCAATTCAGTCTTGTGGTACTTACCGTTATAGCCATTGTAGCCATAGTGGGTACCCTGATCCCCCAAGACAGACAAGCCGATTTTTATCAGGAACGTTATGGGATTGTCGTAAATTTTCTTATCAGTGTTTTCAGGTTTGATACTACATATCGATCGCCTCTTTTCCTCGGTTTACTGGGGCTTTTTGGATTAAATCTTATCTTTTGTTCGGTGGTGAAGTTTCCCGTCTTTTTCAAAAGAACATTCAGACCTGATCTTAAACCATCTTTAAAGACACTGGCAAATATGCCGGTGACAGTTTCACCTTCCGATTCATCTCTTGAAAATGTAAACACTGCATTTAGGGAAACCGGATTCCCCCTTCATCGTATGAGTGAGAACCGTTTGTATGGCGAAAAGGGCCGTATGGGTTATCTCGGGGCGTTTACAGTTCACCTGAGCCTTTTGATCCTTTTGTTCGGTGGAATAATCAGCCTCATTACAGGAATCAGGGGTCATATTATACTGAGAAAAGGCGAAACGGCGGATTCTTTTATGATCTCGGAAGGAAAATCGTATCCACTCGGTTTCGAAATACAACTTGAACAGTTTGATGTTCAGTTTTACGAGCAGTTTCCAGGACGTCCTAAATCCTACATCAGTTCCGTTACTGTAACCCTTACCGACAGTGAAGTCATGCACAGGGATATCAGGGTCAATAAACCGCTTATACGCAACAATTTCACAATTTACCAGTCAAGTTACGGCGAAAACGAGGAACCTATTCCATTTTCGTCTATCGGTGATGCCGCCCGTGTTGCGGTTTTACTGAAAGGAGCACCGGAAACCATGCCGCCTGTGGTTACACTGGATATGGTTTTTGGAGAGGAATATACAATTCCCGGTTTCGGTGACAGTATTACTGTTAGTATAGCTGAACTCTACCGTAATTTCAAACGAGGCGACTCCAATTCTAATGAATCGAATCCCGCGGTAAAGATTGATGTAAAGGTTGATGGCGAGCAGAGATGGAGTATTTTTGCTTTCAAAAACTTTCCGGGCTTGAATATGCCCATGCATGAAGATATCCTGTTTTTATTCTCAATGCTCGATATCAAAACGAGTGGTGATGATTCAATTGAAACCAGTACTGATTATTATACAGTACTCGGCGTCGTAAAAGATAGGGGAACAACTGTCATGGGATTGGGCGCGGTACTACTTATATTTGGACTTTTCTTATCATTCTACCTCCGTCCCAGACGAATCTGGGTTCTTGAGGAAAACGGTAAAATCACTATCGGGGGAACAGTAAAAGGCGATCCTGAGTCGTTCAGGATATTTGTCAGGAAAACAGCTGGAATTCCCCATCAAATGAATTTTAAAGGAGTTGACCGATGAACCCGACTATTGATGTGAACCTTTTTTACATTGCCTTTGTATGCTATAGTGTTTCGATGTTTATATACTTTTTCACATTCTGGAAACGGACGGGAAAGGCAGCGCTTATCGGGCGCACTATCCTTGTGATCGGATTTCTTTTTCAGGTCATCGGTCTTGTGATCCGCTCGGTGAATGCCCGTTTCATGCCGGTCACCAATATGTACGAATCCATGAATTTTTTCAGTTGTGCCATAGTTCTGGCATATCTCATTGTTGAATATCGGTTTAAGAACCGTTCGTTCGGAGTTTTTATTCTGCCGGTAGTGTTTCTTTTAATGGCTTTTTCCTCGCTCCCCACCACTCCAAAAGAAATTGTACCCCTTATACCGGCTCTTCAGAGCCAGTGGCTGGTTTGGCATGTTGTCTTTTCATTCCTGGGAGAGGCGGCTTTTGCAGTGGCGTTCGGTACAAGTATCATGTATCTGTTCAGAGACAGGGCAGGGGATGGCACATTTATTGCAAAAACCTTACCCTCGTTATCCATGCTTGACACTATCAGCTACCGTGCTATCGCCATTGGATTTCCGGTTTTTACCATGGGTGCGCTAATTTTCGGTGCCATCTGGGCTAAATACGCCTGGGGTGATTACTGGAGTTGGGATCCTAAAGAAACATGGGCGCTTATCACATGGCTCGTGTATGCGCTGTATCTCCATGCCCGTATCATGCACGGCTGGAAGGGAAAAGGTGCCGCCTGGGTATCAATTATCGGCTTTCTCGCCACCATGTTCACTCTCTTCGGGGTGAATTATCTTCTGTCGGGGCTTCATTCGTATACGTGATATTGCTGAGGGTTTTAGAAAATGGGGGAGTAAGAATAGTATTATACCCCTATTCCCCATATTAAACCGATAAAATGCTTGTAATATCTGTCATAACATGTTATTATATAATAAGTAACGTGGGATTATATCAGACATGTTCTGTTCACCCGGAGGGTGAAAGCATGAAAGTTGGTTTTGATGGAGAAATTAAGCTTGAATTTCATGGTGCAAGGGTGTCGTCGAACGGTGGGCTTCTCGCATATCGTGACTTGGATCACGCCCTTGGTTTGTTTGATTCAGTATCAGCGTCTTTTATCGATAAACGCATAGGTCGTAATATCCAACATGCTATGCCCACTCTCCTGCGACAATCGATATACAGCCGTCTTGCGGGTTATGATGATGTAAACGATGCCGAGTTATTATCGGGCGATCCTGTCATGCGGGAAATCACCGGAAAAAAAGACATTGGTAAACAAGCTGCTAGCGCCAACACGATGGGACGTTTTGAAACTGATATACTAATTCAGCAGGAGAATCTCAGAAACTTGTCAGATATCAATGGCAAGTGGGTTCAAAAAGCGATGAGCAAAACATCTCATCAACGAATCATTCTGGACATGGACAGTTCAGTGAGTCCGGTACATGGCGAGCAGGAGGGATCAGCCTACAATGGTCATTTCGGCTGTACCTGTTTCCATCCACTGTTCTGCTTCAATCAGTTCGGAGATTGTGAAGGAGTGCTGCTTCGTTCTGGTAATGTCCACAGTGCTGATCGATGGAAAGAAGTTCTGGAACCGATTGTCAAGAGATACGAGATCAAGAAGAACAGGAAATATTTTCGAGGTGATGCCGCATTCGCAAAGCCTGAGATTTATAATTATCTGGAGGAAAACAGCTATTTATACGCCATCAGGTTGCCTGCAATTTATATACTCCATGAAAAGATCCGACACCTGCTGATCCGACCGGTTGGCCGCCCACCGAAGAAACCGATTGTGTTGTTACACGAATTTCCATATCAGGCAGCCAGTTGGGATCAACCGAGGCGAGTGGTCGCCAAGGTTGAGTGGCACCAAGGGGAGTTATTTCCAAGAGTGGGATTTATAGTGACAAACATGAGCGCCAAACCAAAAGGGGTGGTACACTTCTACAATGGCCGCGGTACTGCCGAACAGTGGATCGTATGATGTGAAATAATTGTTGCTCTCAATTCAAAGTAGAGTTTAATTTATATGTATCTCAATACAATAACATTATACAGATTTTATAACTTACCAGTAACATTTCTATAAAGAAAAGCTATGAAAAAGAAATTTATTATTACACTTTTTTTTCTTTTCGGTCTGACAGTAGTAAGTGAGGCTTCCGAGTATGAGCAGGTAATCGAGTTAATTACTAATAAGCGTTATTCAGTTGCTGAAGATACGCTTGCTGCCATCCTGAAAGAAGAACCCGATAATATACAATATCTTAATGTTCTTTGTGATCTATATGTAACACAGAATAAATTCGTTGCGGCTTCGGAGGTATGCATTAAAATACTTGAAATAAAACCAGATGATTATGAGACAGCTTTGAAGCTTTCACGGATTTACAGCTGGACAGGTAAATTTAAGGATTCGGTTACATACTATGACAGAACAATTAAACTCAATAGAGAAAATATAACGGCTAGTATTGAGAAAGCACGAGTTTTGGGATGGTGGGGAAAGAATAAACATGCACTTACTGTGTATATGGATACGTTCCAGGAACATCCCGAAAACTGGATTAAATGGGAAGCGGAAGGAAAGAGGAGATTATGGCGGGGCAAATTGCGTTCAGCGATACGCTGTTTTGAAGAATCACTGACCGATAAACCAGATAATGACGAAGTTCTGTTTGATATAGCCCAAAGTTACTCTTTTGTGGGGGATAACGAAAAAGCGAAGACCTATTATACAAGGCTTTTATCAGCTAATCCATACCACACGGCCGGAATAAAATCTCAAAAAAAGAATCTAATCAACGTGAATGCCCTCAGTTTGGGTGGTGGTTTTACCTATTGGGATGCAAAAAGTTTTGAAAGAAACGTAAATGTACAATTAGAATCTGAATACCTCACTGTTTCAAAAAAGTACCAGCGTATAACGCTTGGTGCAAATTGTTCCCGGGAAAATTTCAAATTCGATGACTATAACGATATGGAACAGCTATCAGCAGGTTTTTCAGGCGGATATGATAAACCGCTTGTTTACGGGTTTGGGGCTGGTTTTACATCAAGAAGAATTGAAAATAATGACGTGTCCGGTAGAGACTCCTATTATGTATACGTATGGTATAAAGTACTTGAAAATGTTAATGTAAATATGAATTACGTTAAAAATAATATGATTTTAAACTACAGAAATGTATTGAATGATCTTAATGACATTTCCTCTTTGATGAATATTGAATATCAATTAAACGAATCCCTCGTTTTAGGCAGCAGGATTAAAGGGGCAAAAATAAATGATGGAAATAGATATAGAACAAGCAGTATATATTCAAGATATGTCATTTTTAAGCAACCGAGGAATCTATATACATTACTTGAAGCAGAGAATATGCGGTATGAAAATCAGTCACAAGAATATTTTGCACCCGATAACTATTCAGCATTTTTTGCGCAACTTGGATTCAGGCATGATATTGGGAGAGATGGTCAATATTATGGAGCAAACAGAATATATTATGATGTAAGATACAAAGTTGTGTGGGATTCAAACGATGAAATTGCCAGTCAACCTTCGGTAGAAGTATATGTTGATATAAATCACAGATTGAATCTTATGTTTAACTATAGCCTGACGGAGTCGAACTATTATGATGATACCGTTTGCTCTCTGCAGGGTAGGTATCTTTTTTAATGAGAAAATTTACACTTTTTGTTTTAAAAAAAATCCATAATATCGCAGCCATAACAGGAACAATCCTGATTATCTATTTCATGGTGCGAGCAGGTTTTATAGTATTTGCAAACTATTCATTAGTTGAAAGACTGTTCGGCGGATTTCTTTTTATCGGTGAGACATATATATTAATTCATACTTTTGGATTTATTCTCAGTGTATTTGAAATAAAAGAAGAGTATAAAATAAAAGAGCCTGATAATTACGATCTCGCCGAATACCCGTTTGTGGCGGTTATTGTTGCCGCACGGCATGAGCCAAAGCAGGTGCTGCAGGAAACCTTTATTACAATAAGAAATCTAAAATATCCGAAAAAGAACATATATCTTTTGGATGATTCGAGTGAAAAAAAGTTCATTGATGAAGCTGATGAAATTGCAAAAAAGCTTGGGGTTACCGTTTTCAGAAGAGCGGAACGGCATGGAGCAAAAGCAGGTATAGTTAACGATTTTATTCGTCAAATGGACGAAAAATATATTGCAGTATTTGATGCCGACCAGAATCCGATGCCCGGGTTTTTAACAAAAACGGTATATTACCTTGAGCAGGATGATAAACTTGCGTTTGTCCAAACCCCACAATTTTATACCAATTTATATGCTGGACCAATTGCCAAAGCAGCAACGATTCAGCAGGCAATATTTTATGAAGTTATTTGTGAGGGCAAAAGTATAAATAATGCCATGTTTTGCTGCGGAACAAATGTCGTATTCAGGAAATCAGCTCTTGATAAAGTCGGTGGATTTGATGAAAAAAATATAACTGAGGATTTTGCAACTTCTGTAAAGTTGCATGCAAACGGGTATAAATCGTTATATCTTAACCATGTTTCTGCATTCGGGATGGCTCCCGAAAGTCTCCCCGAATATTTTAAACAGCAGAACAGATGGGCTTCAGGTACTATAAGTGTATTCAGAAGCCTTTTGCAGATGTTTATAAGAAACCCTTTCTGTTTGAGCCCTATTCAATGGTGGGAATATTTTCTCGCAGGCACCTATTATTTTATAGGGTGGGGATTTTTTCTTTTGATGATAAGCCCAATTTCTTTTCTGTTGTTCAGTATTCCATCTTATTTTATTAAACCAGCTTTTTATATAGGTGTTTTCCTGCCATACTTTGTATTAAGTCTTGGTATTTTCTATACGGTGATGATGAGAAGGAACTACAGATTCCGTGAAATTTATATTGGTACAATTATGGGTATGTTGAGTTTTCCGGTACTTATGAAAGCTGCTGTATTTGGTTTGATCAACAAGAGGATGACATTTGTTGTAACAGCAAAAGGCAAAGCGGATAATATGCCATTTTTCAGGCTCTGGCCTTATCACGTGATGATAGTATTGAATATATCAGCAGTTGCGTATGGAATTAACAGGATTTATTTCGGGGAAGATCCCTATGCACTTTCGGTAAATATTTTTTGGGCTTTATATCATTTGTTTATACTGTCACATATTTATTTTTTGAACAGGACACCCAAGGCAAAGCTGATTTATGAACAGGTATAAAAAATTATTACTAGTAGTGGCTATTGGAATATCTGCCGTCTTGATCACGAAAATGGATAGAACTTTATTACGAAAAAAAACATTTTTAGAAACGAACTATCCATATTGTTTGACAGGTATAAGCACGGAAAATAATGATATATTGAAAAATGAGAAATTTGGAATAATAAATGTTTTTATAGCCTGGAAGGATGAATTCCCGCGTGAGGTTTTCAGCGAAATTGATGATGAAACCATCGTAATGATTAGCTGGGAACCGTATCGAGACACTTTTAATGAAGCTTCAATTCTTCCCAATATTGCTGAAGGAAAATATGATGATTTGATTACAGGGTTTGCGGATTCCTGCAAATCTTTTGGGAAGCCGGTTATTATTCGCTGGGGACACGAAATGAATGGGAACTGGTATCCATGGTCTGGAAGCAGGCTGAACAGAAGTGCTGAAATATACAAAAGGGCATATAGAAAAATACGTGAGATATTCAAAAGCGAAAAATGTGAAAATGTTACTTTCGTATTCTGTGTTAATAGTAGCGATGTCCCCGCTAAAAAATGGAACAGATTGGAAGAATATTATCCGGGGTCAGACTATGTAGACTATGTCGGAATAGATGTGTACAATTGGGGGAATACGAAAGAATGGGATTCATGGTTCTGGAAGAGGTCTCGTTGGTCAAAGCCCATCGATATTATTAGCAAACCGTATGAAAGAATAATAAAACTGGCTCCGGAGAAACCAATATTAGTATGTGAGGTTGGAACAACGTCATCCGGTGGAAATAAACAACAGTGGATGGAACAATTTTTTCGGAGTATTCAAAATAACTTTAAAGCCGTGAAAGGTTTTATTTGGTTTGATTACAACAAAGAGACAGACTGGAGCATCAGCCGTGACAGCAACACGTGGGATACGTTTCAAAAAATGACGAATGATCAGTATTTTAAAAATGACTATACCACCCTTGAGGTTTTCAATTGAAAGAAGAAATAATACGAAAAATCGATGATGCAATATTAATGGAAGATAGCGCTATTCCAATTTATTCAAAACACATCAAGAGTACGTTATTTTGGAGTGGATTAAATGATGAATTTCAAAAGAGAATCAAAGAGACATTGGATTTTCTTACAGAAGAAAGCCAAAAACATGTCTTTCTTCTGGAACGGGTAAAAAAGTTATTAAATGAGCGGTATTAACTATGTTTTCAAAGCAAGATTATCTGGATTATTTTCAGGAACTGGATGAAATTGAATATAAAATGTTGAATAGTATAAAAGAATTAAAAGCATTAATTAAAGACGATGATATTCAGAAACTTCTGAATATCATACACAATGATGAGAAGAAGCATATCAGCCTTGAAAAAGAAATTATTGAGATGTTCGAAAATATGAAGTAGAATGATTATGACGTGCCCGCAGATGGTTTTATTGCTTCATCTGGAAATTTATTTGTAAATACAGTTTTATTATATTGAGTAACATCGCAACTAAGATATGTCTTCGTGTGCTGTGTTTAAAAAATACCATAAGTTATAGAATGCCTTCATTGAATATTATTCTAAATTCCATTCATGTAAACATCCCGGACTTCTTCATCTTGAATGCAAAGGTAGCTAAGTGTTTGTTTCTGAGTGGAATGACCGAATATTTCCATAAGGGTTGGAATATCCACATTATATGGTTTTTTTATTTAGGTTCTTCTTATACAATCCATCAGAAATGTAATTGATAAATTCTATAATATATTTATAATAAAGAAGATATTAAAAGAATAAACAAAAATATTTAAAGACCTAAAAAACTCACTCATTTGGTATTATTATAATACACATATAGCCTCTTGAGCCCCGAGCAGGGGATTGAATTTCGAAAACCCGGTGAAAAGCGGGAGCGATACAGCACATGATATATCTGCATGGAAACACCTGTCTCTGACAGGAAAAGAGCAGTGTATACAGCTTATACGGCAGGTTCGAGCTGAATTGTTTCCAACTCGATCTTCAGCTCGTTCAGTTCCTCAAGGAAAGCCTCTTTTTTCGTTTCAATATAATCATCGGCAAACACTTTGTAGTATTCAATGCCGTTGAGAAGGTTTCCCTTGAATTCTGTAAGATAATCCATAGTTCGCTGTGTCATGTCGGCAGAACTTACTTCGTATTCATTCCTGAGGTAGTCGATATAAATCATGAGTTCATTAATAAACATGTGCTGACGGTTTTTATTGGACAGAAGCGATGTGCGGCCATATATGTGATCGACCATTTCCTGAAGAGAGGCTATTTTTGAGAAATTAGCGATATTCGGGCCGCAGCAGACAGCGGTATTGGCGTCCGGATCGATACCATACCTGATAGTCGCCCCACCTGCAAGATCATGGCAGATGCAGGATTTATTTAGAATGTTTTCCTTTTTCACCCGATACTGTTCGGGAGTTAGGTTTTCGTTTTCAAGCAGGTTGAGCCTGCGCCTCTGATAGGCTGCCGATGCCCTGCAGACTGGCAAATCGGTTATCTCTGTATCGAGCTTGAGGTAACTTTTTCTGCAGATGCTGCCCGGCCTGCCCTCTCTTATATGCTTCCTGCGTATCTCCTCGCTTGCAGAATTGCGGAGGTTCCAGAAAGGTATACCCATAGGAGAGCTGGCACTGAGATACACATTATCCGGACCGGCCTCGGCAATTTTCCTGAGGTGAATCTCATCGACATTAACAACCTCCGGCACGAGTAAAAACGGTGTGCACCACCCTGTACCATCCACATGGTAATATTTGAAAAGAGACTCATTCTCCGATGCACTGCCGATGCCGCCCTGAACCGTTATCTTCGTATCGAAGGGGGCACTAACATCCGGCCTTCCGATTTTCTGCAGCGCTGCCGTGTACATACCAAAGAGTTTGTCGATCAAAACATGCCGTTTCTCACGGAATTTGTCCATGATGGGCCCCAGAAGCAGGCCTTTCGTCGCAAACGCGTGACCTCCGCAATTCAGGCCGGATTCAATACGGTATTCCGAAACCCAGAGACAGCGTTTCGCCAGAAATGCTCCCTGAACCTCAGCAGACCGATAGTCGCTGACTTTAAGTACTATTTTCTTTTTCAGCAAACCGTCAGCCCCCGGATAAAAATCGTCGAAATTCGCCATATACGCGTAAAAACCCCTGTTCATTCCCGCCGAACAGACAATCGACGAGTTGAGGCTGCTATTCGCAAATCCGCGTAAAGCCGATTTGGCATCAGAATATTCAGACGGCAGTTTTTCACCGTTCTGATAATGGTCGCAATCAAGTTTTGTCATGATATTTACATCGATGCTGCCAGGCACAATGCAGTTTCTGAGATTGTCCTGCATCCGCGCTTTATCTTCAGGATTCCCGGTGGATAACATAGTCAGATAATTATGTTTCAGTTCACCATCGGGAAGCATTTCGAAATAGCGTGTAATAACGCTTCCTGTTTCAAAAGGAGCCTTGCGGACAGCATCCACCTGTTTTTTCACGATTCTATCGATAAGGTTCAGGTATTCCGTTATTCGGCGAGCGCGGGAATCCGGATCACCATCCCTGATTTCATGATATTCCTCTCCAGCTCTGCCAGTATGATGTTTTCTCATCTGTTCGATCAGTACATCATCGACAAGTGAAATCACGGAGGAAATACCGTACTGAGCAACATGAATCGGCGTATCAATAGTAAACCCGGTTCCCATGACAGGTATGTGGAAAGTGTGTACGGGCTGACAGGAAGAATGTGGCATCAAATGATCCAATCTTTATTCATTACGAAACAGCGCAAAAAAAAACATGGCCATTCCAGTTTAACGGCTGCAACATCAGATATATACAGATATTTACCATATCAAATTTATAAATAGACAAAATTCCCCAAAATTTTATTGATACACAAATATTACCTTTTCCAAGTTCTTTTGCAAGTATTTTCTGCATGATAATCGTTCAATTTTACTACGTATATGCTTGATAAACAGTGAAATATTCCATTTCGGCAACATTTACATCTTCATAATCCGCAAGACGGCTGTATGCGGAATCCAGCTCACTCCCACGGTCCGCGGTAGGTTGGATCGTTGACGAACCGCTCCATGCGCAGTTCCAGGATTATCCGGGTGGCGGGTTTCATGGTCACCATAAGATGCCTGCCGTACACCGTGACGGTTTTCCTATCGGCACCGTCCATGTACGAAGCATCGAGGAACGTGTGCTCTCCCATGGCGCCGGCCTGTACCACCAGACTGCGAGCCTGGTCAGGGCTGAGGTTCACCAGGTGGACGATGATCCCGTCATTGGAGATGCGGGGCACGAGTGCGGCAACATCGAGGGGAAGTCCGGGTCGTCTCCGGTCGGCATCGAAGTAACGCACCTGAGTCATGAGCAGTCCGCCGTTGTAGAGCGGCAACGGCCCACCCATTGTCAACTGCACAAGCCCCTCGCAGGTGACCGGATTGCGCGCCATGAAGTAGGAATCACCGTAGTGCCCGGGGTTTTCGGTATCTCGCTGCATGAAAGCCAACCGCCCGTAGACCTGCGAGAGGTTATGCCTTAGTATCTCCTCGGGAAAGTCCGGATATTCGCTCTGCAGATATGCCAGCCAGTTGCCGTCATGACCACCCTTGTCCTTCAGGTGATGCCAGGCGGGGATGGTAATCTCGTTGATCGGGCTCTTCCCTCGCAATTTCCGTTCACGCAACAGATCGGAGGGATCCTGGGAAACCGTCCATATGTGCGCCAAATAGAGAGGGTGCATCACCATGAAGTCGAACCAACCGTTTTTCTGGACCGCGGTGCCGAGGGTCTCCTGTGGATCGACTCCGGATCCGGGCTCTTTGCCGTCTTCGTTACGGAGCACCCTGATGAATGACCAGGGACGATATCTGACCTTCCCTGGATCGCCGTACTTGGCAGGAATGTAAAGGACACCACCATGCTCGATGCCGTTCTCGATCAGAACATCCACCTGGCTGCGAGGGAAGGAGATATACTCCGGGTCCTTCAGGAGCAGAGCGGCATTTTCGGCAGCGACTGTCACCGCTAGCCCGACGCTCTCCCAGCCGTGGGGCCATGTCCAGCCGTAGTTGCTTCCGTACCATTTGCCATCGATGTGTTCACCGATCTTCCCCGAGAGCCCGACATTGTCCGGCACGATACCGCCATTCAGTCGTGTCCGTTCACGCCAGGCATCCACATACTCCTTCACCCAGCCCCGGTACTTCTCCTCGCCGGTGAGCAGGTATGCGTTCGACACCAGCGTGGTGGTCGATAAGTTGACCACCGCATCGCCCCTGCCGCGGCGTTCGCTGGCGATACGGCCCATGCGGCGTTTGACCTCGTGGTCATTCAAGTCCTCGACCGCTTCGCATCCCGGCACATCATAAAACGGCAATCCGTACCCCGGCAGCGTCCAGATCGGGCTGCCGTCAAAATTCCAGAATCCCGGCCCCATGCTGCCGTTGTGAGCGCATCGGATGATCTTGTGCTCGGGATCGTAGTTCGGCGCACCCGGGTCCTCGTTCAGGAAAAAGCCGGCAAACCGCCGTGCACGATCAATGGTAATCGGATCGGCCGGGTCGGCCATGGAGAGCATGTAGAACAGCATGTTCCCCTCGCCTTGGTGGAACCAGTCGTACGCCGGCTGGTATTCCTTCACCACCATGGGATAATCCTTGCCGGTGTCATGTTTCGCCATGCGCCGCGTGATGGACTCGAACTGTTCCCGCGCGAGCCGGAGGAGCCGTTCGTCGCCGCCCAGCAGGTAGAAAAGCGGCCAGTTGTGGACACTCTCGTAGGCGTCGTCAAGCGCGTCGATGCTCTGGAAATCAGGGCTGGTCGGCCACATCAGGGTGCCGTCCGGATTGGTATAGCGCTCCAGTATGACAGGCGCCGCACGATCCATCGTGTCGATTACCTGCCGCTCCAACAGCGCCCATGCGGGCGGATAGCCGAGCGGCTCAGGCGCTTCCACCGTCACAAGTGACTGCCCGAGAACAGCGGCCATCGAAGGTGCTGTCAATAACAGCAGAACACTGAATGCTATCCGAAAAACCAGAACGCAGTTCATTAGAAACCTCTCGTTAACGGGAAGAAACGTATCGGTATAGTGAAATACTTCATCCAAAAAGGAGAATTCTATCAATACATGGCATCTGGGCCAATGTTATGGAACAGATCACACGATATCCGGTCATGAATATTTCACATACATGGCATGATGCAGTTATTCCATTACTCGTTCTGAAACTTTTTAATGCCGCGGTTTTCACATCCCGGGCCAATCACTACATCGTTCCTTTCGAAATTGTTGTTTTCAAATGCAACATTTACCGCATATTCCAGCCTGGCGGCCGGTCCGTTGCTGATAACACGGTTTCCCCTGATGACCGCACCATCGAGACAGCCCAGATAGAACGCAGGCCTGATATCGCCGATGATCAGATTGTCTTCGATGATGAGATTGCGGTGGACCCCGACACGCGGTTCCTCGCATTCCGTTTCCACAACAATACCAATGGCATCACAGTATATAGTACTTCCATACCCACAATTGAGAAACTTATTGTTTCTTATCACTACATTTCTTGTACCTACAGACTCATTCCAGGTGGGATACGCTGTGTCGACATGTATTCCCTGACCCGTGCAGTGTTTAAAAATATTATTCTCGATGAGTACATCTCTGGTCTGTACAAGGAGGGCCCTGCCTCTGATATCCTGTACCGTGCAATTGGTAAATATCAGCTTTGCATGGTGTGAAATGTTGGCAATAATATCTGTCATATCGAAGTTCTTTGGCAGTGACCGGTCAAATTTGATGACAGTTTCATTTTTTTTTGGATCAAAATCCACTGAAACAATTATCGCTTTATCATAAGAGAACAATGTTTTTTTCCGAACGAACTCGACCTCATCGCCCACTTCCGGATAATTTTCCTCATTTTGATGAATAGCCCGTACCGTTTTTTTGTCAATTTTTTCGCCTATTGTATAATAACGGCCATGCATATTGAATGCATCGTCGCCCATGCCTTGAAAATAGCAACTATCCACCTCAACCGTGCCACTGCAACTGACAAAATGGATCGCATCCACATTGTCCGACATTATTCGTCTTCCCGAAGGACGCACACTATATCTTTTTAAGTTAATATCCTTGGATCGGGTACCAAATACACCCATACCAGGTAAAGAATAAATAGTAACATCCTGAATTGTGACATCACTGGAGAAAAACAAATTAATACCGGGACGATAACTGTAGATATGCCGCATGATAAGGATATCTCCGGCCTTTACAAATTTCGCCTCATCCGCTTGCAATCTCACCGTTTGTGGTGCAACCAGTTGGAGGTTGGAAATATTTGAAAACTTACAAACGCCTGACAGATGACCCGTTACAAGACTGAAGCTCTGGAACGAAACAACAGGTTCTCCACCATGAACGGGAAATTCTGGAAATACTTCGACTTCCAGCATTTCACCTTTCACCATTTTTACCCTGCCTTCACTAAATAGTGGGCGTTTCCATTCGATGTTAATGTTTTTTATAAGAACATTCTGGCAGTTGTTAATTTCGAAGGGTTGCATTAATCCGCTGAAAACCAACGTACTGCCTTGTCCGTCTATCACAAGGTTCTTTACGTTCGAAAAATTCATGGCGATATTTACATCTTCAAAAGGTGTAAAGGGGTGATGGTCACCCGTCATCAAACGTTCCATATCCTTGAGCGTTTTTTCATTTCCAATCTCATACACTCCCTTGGGGAAAACAAGATGACCGGTTTTCAGTTGGTTACATTTTTGAACAGCTTTTCGGATGATATCCAGGTTTTTCGCAGCGCTTTCAGAAGATTCGCTGAGCTCAATAAGATCAGGATCAACCTTGACTATCTTCGCAACAACCGAATCGACAGATTCTGCCAGTAAAAGCGCTGATACAAGTGTTAGTAATACAAATAACCGTCGCATGGTTTCTCCATAGTTTTACAGCGTTTTACTATCCTGCAAAGATAGTATATTATTGCGATACACTATTATAATCTGATATTACCTATATCAAAATCATGAACAGTCAAAATTTCCCATAATCTTGTTGATAAACGAATATTACCTCTTCCAAGTTTTTTTGCAAGTATTTTTCTGCATACTGATCGTTATGACCAACTTCCATGCTTTCACCCTCCGGGCGACCAGAATTTGTCAGTCATAAGCGAATGTTATTTATTATCTAATAACATGTTATGACAAATTATGAAAGCATTTTTTGAGTTGTGTATGGGGAATACGGGTGAATATACTCTTCTTACACTCTTTGAAAAATATTCGGATAATGTTTATCTGATGCTTTTAATTAACGATTGACACCACACGCCTATTAACAAAACACGGAAAGTCATTAATTGACAATCATATTTTTTTATTTTATAATTCTTTTATACAAAATAATCAGGAACTCAACAATTTAGTACATTTCTCAGATATATCAGTTTTCAAACTAAAGGTACCGTACAATGTTAAAAAGATCAATTCTCTATCCGTCGAGTTTGCCGCGCTATACAACCTCGCAATTATCTGCTCTGGTTTTTTTAAGAATATTAATTGGCTGGCATTTCCTGTATGAGGGAATTGCCAAAGTTTTAAATCCTTACTGGACATCAGCCGGTTTTCTTCTGGAGTCAAAATGGATATTTTCCGGTATATTTACTTCAATGGCTGCGAATCCGGTTGTTTTAAAAATAGTGGATTTTATGAATATGTGGGGATTGATTGCCATCGGTCTCGGATTGATAGTGGGATGTTTGGCACGTGTGGCGAGTATGGCGGGAATACTTCTCTTGTTATTGTATTACGTTGCCAACCCGCCTTTTATTGGTTTCACATACACAGCGCCATTGGAGGGTAGTTACCTGATCGTAAACAAAAACCTCATCGAAACCTTTGCGCTCCTGGTTTTATCTTTATTCCCAACGGGCTGTATCATCGGGCTTGATAGATTGATTTTTTCTCCTAAAAAAGCTCAGTGATTTATAATAAATTAATGGAGATGATATTGTGGACAGGGATGTATATACTAATAACAACGGACCGCATGCCGGAGAAGCTGGAGAAAGTAAGTATTTCAACAGGAGAGATGTTCTGAAGGGTCTTGCCACGCTTCCGGTGCTGGGAGTCTTTTTCCAGAAGCTCATAAAAAAAAGAACTCTTGATAAGGACAGAAAAGAGCAAATACTTTCCGAGCTGGGTATGGAAGCGGATGCACCTGAAATTCTCCCGTTAAAAACCTTTAACAGCTCCGGCAGGGAACTCCGCCTCGGCGTCATAGGATACGGAAGCAGGGGGGAGTATCTGTTGAGGGCGGCGGGTTTTGCCCATCCATCCTGGCTTGAAAGCATGAAACAGGGTGCGCTTGAAGACAAGACGGATGAACGCTATGAAGATTTCATGACCCAGGATGATTTGAATGTTGTTTTCAATGGTGTGTGTGATGTGTTCGACATAAGGGCTGAGAAAGGTCTTGAAACGATTAGAGAGGGCTCCAACAGGGAGAAAGTGAACAAGACTGCCAAGCGCTACCGCCGTTATACACAGATGCTCGAAAGCGATGATATCGATGCAGTCATTGTCGCAACACCGGAACACTGGCATGCGCAGATGACCATAGACGCCGCCCGGGCGGGAAAACATCTTTACCTAGAAAAACCGCTGACAAGAACTATTCCTGAGGTGTACGAAGTTGCCGATGCCGTAAGGAACAGCAACATTAAATTCCAGCTCGGACACCAGGGGCGGCAGACCGATGCTTACCTGATGGCAAGGAAAGTTGTTGAAAAAGGTATTCTTGGCAGAATATCTCTTATTGAGGTCACAACAAACCGCAACGATCCCAATGGAGCTTGGCTCTATAATATTCACCACGAAGCAAGCCCCATGAACATCGACTGGAGGCAGTTTCTCGGCAAAAGTCCCCGGCGACCGTTCAGCCTTGAAAAGTTTTTCCGCTGGAGATTATGGTTTGATTATGGAACCGGTCTTTCGGGTGACCTTTTTACCCATGAATATGATGCTCTCAATATGATCCTTGATCTAGGCATACCAAAGAGTGCAGTCGCATCCGGCGGTATTTACTATTACAAGGACGGACGTGAGGTGCCCGATGTATACCAGGCAGTATATGAATATCCCGACAGGGATCTGACCCTCTTATATTCGGCTACTCTTTCGAGCAATACTAAACGAGGGAAGCTCCTCATGGGCAGTGATGCTGTAATGGATCTCGGACAGCTCCATGCCAGCGCAATGTCAGTGACCGCAGACGCAAACTCAAAAAGATACCTCGAAAAAATCGAGAAGGGTATTATCAACACCGATCTGCCGATGTTTGCATATACTCCCGGTTCAAAAGGCATTGATGCTGTCACCACGGCTACTGAGAAATACTTTGCCGGCAGAGGGCTTCTCTACACTTACCGGAACGGGAGGAGGTATGATACCACCCATCTCCATATTGCGGAATGGCTCGATGCTGTCCGTTGTTATTAGTATATACATCCCTGTCCACAAT
>JBHPFF010000044.1:0-20847 GCA_042572165.1 Candidatus Latescibacterota bacterium
GATATAGACGGTTTGAGTAGCTATTATGAAAAATCTATCTTTACTTAATATGTCTATCGAAAATCTCTCATTAATTAAATCTGTCGACCAATTACTTTTAAACTTTTTAAGCTTTTTGTTTTTATCCTGGTAATAGACAGTAATCTCTGGGGAAAGAAAATATCTATTAAGCGAAGATTCGATATTTATTTTTTTTCCTTCTTCATTTAAATCTAGTGTAATTGTTGTGCCTGGCTCATGTAATGTACCTTTTTCGAATTTCCATTCTTCATCAAGAGATTTTATAGAAAATTTACAGGGCTCTTGACCTTCTTTCATTGTCTCAATAGTGATCCCCTTGGATATGAGAAAACTCGATAAAATTCCAATTCCATATTGAGATATTGGGTCAAATAATTTTCCTTTGAGATGTTGTATTAATTCTTCAGAATTGTAATAAGAAGATCCGACAATGGATAGAAATTTTTTGGCTTCATAAAAATTCATTCCTAATCCATTGTCCTCGATAATTATATTATCATTTAATCTCTCAATGGAAATGCTGCATTGAAAACTTGGCTCATTTTGTTCCCTAAGTTTACAGCTATCTATAGAATTTTGTAATAACTCTCTAATTGCGACGTCTTTGCTGCTATATAAATGTTCGCCAATAAGCAGGTCAACTATTTTTTGTTTATTGACATCAAAACCAATGGGTTTATCAATGAAACCTCGTGTTTCTAAATTTAACTCAACTACATCAAGTACTATTTCATTTTGGGCTAAAATGCCTTTGACAACATCGAGTTCATTTTGTATTTTTTCAGCTAAATCACGAAGGGTGCGTGCACCTTTAGGATCACGTGCAATTGCAGATAAATTGATTTTATGTTTTTCCTTCAATTGCCCAATACCAGTAATACTTAAATGCCTTTTAAATTCTAATTCTGAATTACCCTTTGGATTTAAACTATAATAAATTATTTCAGGCGTTCTATTATGAGTAACGTCACATTCATCAGCAATTCTTAACAAAGCAGATAGAAATCGTATTCTAATCTTATTATTGGAGCCAAAAACAATATCTTCATATTTTTCTGAATATAAATCTTCTTTTCTGTGCCCTCTGCATATCCTACCTACCACCCTTGCTTCTTGTTCGGACAAATAAATTTTGTCATACATCTTTTCGAAATTTATTTCTGTTCTAATATGATGTTCATCTCTTATTTTTTCGGGATTTTCATTTTCGTCACCAATCATTCCCCAGTCATGTAGCCATGATGCAATGATTAAAAAAAAGATCTCACAATTATCCATTTTTTCTTTAATTTCGTCTGGTATTAACCAGTTTAAATTTTCCTCTACATTATCACTATGGGAAAAATCATGAGGTGTATAATATGGAAACTTACCGTGAGTATAACTTAACAGAGTTTTTGCTGTTTTTTTGATTTTTAGTAATCTACCAGATAATTCTTTGTCCCGATTTTCGATTATTTTTTGTAAAGAAATCTCGTATGGCATTATTATTCTCCTGACTAAATATCTAAAAATATCTATAGTAGTTCAATATAGGATACACACAAGAAACAAATTGGTTTTATTTTATACTTCTTCTGGATAGAATTATGTTGAGACATTCGAAAATTCGAAATTCAGAAATTTCAAATTTTAATTATTGATTTATTAAATACTTTTTTAGATAAATAGAATTTTTTTAAACAGTCTCGTTGCGAGCCTAACTATGTGTTATTTAATAAATAATATTAATTTACCTTATATTCTCCATATCAAAATAATGAATAGTTAAAATTATAAACAATCTTATTGATAAACGAATATTACCTCTTCCAAGTTATTTTGACAAGTATTTTCTGCATGCTAATCGTTCAATTTTACTACGTATATGCTTGATAAACAGAGAAATAATAAATGCTTTAGAAACAGACCCTATATCCCCCGGCGGGGGACTTCTACCTGCCCCCTTTTGGGTAAGGGTTGGGGGAAGGGGGCAATAAAGAGAATCACATTAACTACATGATAATAATATATTTGTAAAGTTAGTTAAAAAATTATGAATTAATAGGTTTGTTTCTTTTCACTTTTTGAAATAGACCCTGCCGAACATCCAGGTGGCATGAAAGTGTCCCGAAAACGGAGGGCTGAAAGCCGCAAGAAAAACTTCTTTCTTATCGATGGGATTATCACGCTCGATCCGGTAAACATTCATACGCCACATATCGCCGTCCCGGGGAGGAACATTCGGCATTTCATACAGGTCATTAAAGGGAACAGCAACTTCGATTATCCAGTATTTATCTTTCGTACCGGCATATTTACCATCTCCTTCAACATAAACGGCACTTTTTATGTTCTTGAAATCCCATTCCCGCCATGAATCGACACTGGTCCTGTTTCTATGAAGGAAAAGATCCACCTTGACATTTATTGGATTTATTTCGTGTTCGTAATAGGTATTTCCGTCACAGTCGGCATCAATAAACAATTCCAGCACTTCCTCCTCCCAGAGCGGGTCATCTTCACCAGTATAGGTAGCCCATGCATCGTGATCCTCAAAGTACACCCCGACATAAAGACACGAGTCATCCCAGAGTAACCTGAACGTGGATTTCTGAGGAACTTCACCACCAGTGTATGCATCGAGCATCGGGCATTCATAAGCGCTTTTCCAGTCCGCCTCCTCAAGTTTACCGTCTATAGTTATGGGAGCAGTGGTGCGGGTTACCGTATATGAAGGTAGATTTGCTGTTTCACCGGAATCGCCATCCGGGGAATTCGATCCGGTTTTACCAGCGTCTTCAGAACAGCCGGCAATGACAAATAAAAAGAGAACGGTACCCGGCAGAAATATATTTAATATCCTTAAACCGGAATTCATATCATTCACCTCAATCATGTCAGAAGATGGTTATACGCTCATATCGTGAGAACAATTTTTTTCATTTCGCTGAAATCGCTGTAACGGAACCTATAATAATAATTTCCTTTGGGACGATTAAGGATATTCCATACAGCGCAGTGTGATCCTTTCCGGTGATAACCATGAACAATGGTTTCGAGGCGATTACCGTCCTCATCGAGGATATCAATTCGTGCATAGTCGGCACCGGGAAGGGTATATTCTATAATAACAAACGGGTTTATAGGATTTGGTATGCACCGGTCTAAAAGGCGTGAACCGGGAGTATGAGAAACGGGTGGTATTTTCTCGTCCACTATGCTGTAATCGAAAGGATCATTATACATATAGAACAGTGAAGAATGAGTTCCCTCTGCGCTGGCATAACAATCCTTCGGCACATAACTGGAGAGCATCGGGGTACGTGGTAACTGTTCGAGTGGTGTGAGTGTCGCAGCCCCGTTGTCCCAGTTGTACACCGGAATCTTCCGCGGGTCAATCAACGAACTCATACCGCGTTCCATGGCTATATGAAAGAACCCAAACTGTCCGGGCTCATGACCACCGAGCCAGTGCCCGATAATATCCACAAGAACAGGGTCTTTTCCGAAAATGATTACATTGGTCATATAATCCCATGCTTCTTTTTTGCCTTTATCATTATGGAGCGGAGGATTCGGACCGGTGAGAAAAGCATCATCACGCCCGTATATTCCCTCGATAATACACAATCCCATAGGAGTCGTGGAAAGATTATCGAATGTCCGCTGGCACCAAGCATCCAGCCAGAGATTTTTTTCCTTTCCCGGTTCTGTCAGCCTATCCCAGAGAGGCAGACCATCAGTTAGGTGCTGATCATACAGGGCTTCGCAGGTTTTAGCAGCATTTCTTGCAAGAGAGTCGTAGTGGTAATTTTTGAATGCACCCGTGCCCTGGCAGAAACGCTGGTACTTGTTAGCGACGCTTCCCTGGTGATTCTTGCAGCAGAGGGTCAGTCCTGTGTCGTGTGTCTTGAATTTTGCAATATTCAGAAAAAAAGTGTCCGGAGCATTTATCGGCCATAGATAGGGAATTTTTTTATGTACAACTCCATCTGGTACATCCATCCACTGTACAAATTCACTGCCTATCGTACGGACATCCTCGCTCAAATCCCTCATATCAGCTCCCGTCCGCTTCGCCATGGCGGTATAGCCGCGCGGCTTGAAATCCTCAGGACCATTTACCTCCCGCAGATAGAACTGGCTTTCTGACATACCGAGTTCTTTCATCCCCTCGATAACACCCTCAACGAAATAAGGATCAGTGACAATACCCATGCCGAGTTCTAAAGAAAAATCCCTGTCATTGGACTGTGAAGCAGTGAGATTGGGCTTGATGGGTATTAAATGTGTCAATGGTATGCCGCTCTCGTCCATCGGATGTAAGACAGAACGTGCAAAACTTATACCCGTGTTCTTTTTAGCCCCAGAATTGATTTTTACATCAACATCAGTTCGCATGATAAAGACAGCTTCCGGATGCTCTTCCACGAACGGGTGAACTCCAAAATGACCGGTCGAGGTCTGGTATCGCGAATTAAGTGTCCTGACAGGTTTCACCGATGCGCACGATGAAGAGAATATACCTGTCGTGCCAAAAGTGGCACAGGATTTCAAAAAAGCTCTCCGATTTTCCATTGTCATACTTCCTGCTGGAGGGTAATCTGGATAACATCATCAAAAGCCATGAATCGTTCACTTTACATAAACGCGCTTATATGGACATTAAGGTTTTTTCAAGTTATTACTCCGGCAATTAAACAGGATGCATATTTTTATCCTGTTATTCCTTTTTATTTGATCGTTCTCCGATCCCCCCGGACTTCGTCCTTCCCCCCTTAATAAGGGGGACTGAGGGGGGATCTGATACAGGTCGGAATACTTAATTTTTAAAAACATCACACTTTCAAAATTGTGCGTTTGCTTAATGGTAAATATTCAGTCATCGGAATAATAATTATCTGTTATCCTTTCTCCGGTCTTTTAACAAACGGCTCGGGACTGATTTCGAATATATAACCATCATGTCCGGCATCCATGATTTCATCCATTAAAGGCTCGGTGATTTTCTGCCCCCAGTAGTGTGGGAATACGGTCTGGTAACTGGGGAGGTTGTTGACATTCAGCAGTGCACCTCGACGGTATTCATGGGTCATAAGTCCATTAAGATACTTTGTAAAATACCTGTAAAACTCCTCCGGGCTGTGTTCTTTTCGTGTAACCCCGATGTGCAGGTTGGCAATCCGGTTGCGGGGAAGGTCAATGTCATCCCAGCCGATGAGTGAATAAACAATCCTGAGAGCTGCCTGTTCATCAAGCCCGTCAACCCATTCGACGAGGGCATTTGCCCATGAAGCCACGACAGTCATGTAGTGGTAATCAACCCATGCCATTGGATAAAACGCATCAGAAACCTCACCCAGAAACGTTTTAAGGTCATGACCGACAAGGAGGGAAAAAGTCGGGTTTACCGTATCGACAATGAAATGGCATCGACCGCCTGTTGCCACTTTAATTGCTCTGTTGATCCGGCTCAGTGAGTCCGACACCGCAGCAGCACGGAATTCCAGCCAGTCCATAATCTCAGTCCCGTCAGTAAGTGTCTGTAGAAAATCGGTATAGGTGAAACCGAGGTCAGCAGCCTGTTTAACCTTATCCTTCGTCATTCTGGGAAGATTCGCCTGAAGTTTCAGCATCGCTTTTCGCATATTGTCGAAATTGTATCCGAGACGATAAGCAGCTTTCCGACAGTCCTCGCACGCACATCCAAACAGCCGTGGATAGGAGGACGGAATGGTGTACCGGTGATGGCTCAGATATAGTGCATCAATATCATAGTTTTTGCAGATCCAGGAATATGAGTTCACCTGCCACCGGATAATCGATGATTTCTGAAAGCACAGTGCAGAGCCTCCGGCCTCGAGTGCGTATTCAGGTTCCGGCTGATACCTGAAGAGCATACCGTTAAAATCAACCGGCGACAGGCTGTTGTCGTTTCCTCTGTCAACGTGTCCTGTTCCATATAGCCATATATCTATGCCGCGTGAGTGGAGAATGTCAGCACACCGGTTGATGTTTTCGTCATTCTCGGTATACCCTGTGCCCACCCACTGCTCCTCTTTCGGAAACGGTGTCAGCCTGCGGATATCATCGGGATAGTTCACACCATGGTTGACTATAATAACATTGCAGCCGAGTTTTTTCTGAAGTTCATCGAGATATGCGGGATGATTAATAATCTGGTCTGCTGAACAGTAGATGCCCACAAGTTTCCTGCCTTTTCTGCATGTAACAAAAGGTCTTTCAGGTGACCGGGCATATGTATATTGTGCGTTGTTTCCTGAAGCAAGCATTACCCCGCCGGTAGTTGCAGCACTGCGTTTAATAAATGCGCGGCGACTGATATCATATGATGTGTTCATGTCTATTCTCCCGGGAAGGCACTTTGGTTTTCATGGTGCCGTTTTTTCGATTCAATTATCCCTGGTAAGAAGCTTTCATTTCAATGAATGCTTTCGGATTCTTAATAACGACTAAAATATATATAATCGCTGCAACCATCATACTAATGGCAATAGTAAATGTGCCGTTATAATTCAAAATTCCCTTGTCCATTAATATACCAAATATGATAGGAAGGGGAATGGTCAGCATATTGACTCCAACATTTACCACCGCTCCATAAGTTGATTTATCCAGTGTGGGGCATAATAGCATGGTCATATTGGAATAACCGATATTATCGGAAATCTGAGCCAGACCGGTAATGACAAATGCTGCGTAGAATATTCCCGAACCTGTTGATGGGACAAGCCAGGCAATAATTGTATAAATAACAACAAGAATGTGAGATGTAAGAAGCATGTATTTTGGACCGTAAATGTCGGCAATCTTTACTATAGTTAATCCTCCTATACAAAGTCCGAGTCCATTAAGTGAAGTTAACCAACCGCTGTTTAAGGGATCGAAACCACGCTCCTTGATAAGGTAAGCCATAAGAAACGCCAGCATGATGTAATGGCCTGTCATTAACCATTTGCCCACTATGAATCTGGTAAAATGTTTATCCGTTTTGATGATGTTAACACATTTCTTTAAATATGAGATAAAATCGGGAGAAGCCTTCAATTCTTCGCCTTCAGGTTCTTTTACCCATAGCAGAATAACCGTACTAAAAACAGTAATAATAAATGTTAAAAGAAATAGTACCGCATAGTTTACCGGTTGGGCAAACTTTATGTTAATTTTTTTTATAAACGGACCTGAAACAAAAAGAGCACCATACTGAACTGCCATCCAGAGTCCAATAAGCTTTCCAAGCTTTGGAGTCGGAATAATTTTAAAGATCATGCTGAAAACAGCGGGCCAGTACATCCCCGTTAACGAACATGCCCATGCAAATAACAATAAAAACAGCCAGATAGATAAATCTTTATCGGAGGCACCAGTAAGAAGGATGTAAACACCGATAATAAGCCATGTAATGCTTGATGAAATCCACACAGCAGCAAGAAAATATTTCTTAATCAATTTTGCCTCGGATACATACGCCGCCCAGATCTGAGGCAGCGCGAATCCAGCCCAAAAAATTGCAGTAATAAGGCCTATCTGCATGGATGATGCATCAAGATATGTTAGATAGGCTACCGGAATACCAATAAAAAAGGTCAATCCTCCCCAAACCGAACCTCCAAATCCGAAAAAAACTGTAAAAAAATTAAATTTCCAATACTCCCGAAGGTTTTGTTTATTCACAGGTGTCTCCAATTTTATAATGAGGTAATGGAAAAGTTTTTGAGTTAATAGTTATCAAACTGTAAAAATGCAGGAAAAAAATCAACGACTTTTAACTATTACGGTATTTATAAGGCTTTATCAATTTTTCATAGAACTGTCCGGTTAAATTTTTTAAAACAGCATTACACGAGCCTGTTTGTGCGTGACCCCAAGGACGCTATCCGGCAGTGGCTCGGATAAATCGTCAAGGTCGAGACTCAGCTTCATTTCTCGTCCAGATGCCGGTATGTTTCCGGAATCTCGACTTTCACTGTGATACCCTCGCAGTACTGCTTGTATGAGCCGTGCGTCCAGTATTTCGCGGTCAGGGCGAGTTCGCGTGCAGCCTTATTACGGTCGCCGGCGTGGTAGTAGTCCAGAGCCTTTTTCAGGTGTTCACAGACATTTTCGAGCAGTTCCCGTGCTTCCGGCTTATCAACTCTCCCAGATGCAAGAGCCTGCACCGGAACTGCCTCCTCGTATCGGAAAGTGTTGTTTGTCAGGTTCTGGAGATAACCGTGGATTATGTCCCAGGGGGTGCCATTGTACATCTCAAAAATCTCATAGTCGGTGAGTTTCTTTCTACCATCGCGGGCATCTACGATTGCGGCTTCGGCAAGTTTCTCGGCTAGTTTTTTCGCTTCCTCACCCGCCTCTTCGTAGTAGGCGGCATGAACTGGCAGACCGCCGATATACCGGAAAGCATGGCTCGCAGACAGTTTGCAGTATTCCTCCATGGCACGATACTGGAATCCCTGGTTCGAGGCGCAGGATATTGAGGCAAAGGGGATACCGTAGGGCACTCCTTCCCAGAATGTCGGATAAATACGTTCGAAGAAGGTCCGTCCGGCAGCCGAGACACCCCAGCTGTGAACGGGATCGACAATAAGGAGGCCGTTCGCGCGTTTGAACGCCTGATAAAGCAGGCCTTCGCCGTTTCTTCCCCAGTCGTCGTCGAGCACACAGCCGCTGCCCACGTTCTTTATGCAACTGAAACAGCTCGTGCACGGACCGAATCGGTAATCGTGCAGGTGGCAGATTTCGATTTCCAGATCATCATATTTCTGTGACAGATGTTCAACAACCGTCCGCATGAGCGTGGCGGTGTATCCTTTCCTCCGTCCGCTGCACTGCAGTACCAAGAGATGCGCCATCTCTGTTCTCCTTTCAGGGAATTTCATGTTCGGTTCCAAATTTAATCCGATATTCCCAATATCAAAATCATTAGTGGTTAAATTTAAACACAATTCTGTTTGTGAATGAATAGTAATACTTTCAAATTTTTCATACAAGAATATTTTCACGAAAAAATAGCTTTTTACCTTATGAATGATCATGATAATTGCGTCGAAATTTTATAATTAGAGACACGTATCCTTCGATTCGTAATAGAAAGTGATGTGTTACACAGAATAATATATTCATAAATATAAACGCTTTCAAAAACAATAGGTTAGTATTTAATAAAATATAGATTTTATATAGGATTTCTGGGGCAGGATAGGTCAGCGCAACCGAACAGAGGGAGAAACTGATAAGGTTGAAATAGAATAAACAGAAGATGATGAGGATGAAAAAATAAAGCTCACTTCGCTTCGCTCAGTGAGAAAAATAAAGAATAGGAATAATAATACTTCTTCTGTCTATAAAATAATATTGGAAAGCATTCTTTGAAAAAAACTGTCCTCAGTTTATTCATAAGATTATATCTGATAAGAGTAAAAAAGTTATAATACTCTGGATTCCCCGGTATTTCTGTATTTTATTCCGTTAGCCATGATTCAGAATTTCCCCGCTCAACCTTTAGACGCATCCTCTGGCGCTTTCGTTTTCCAGCGCCTGTGGAACCACACCCACTGCTCGGGATGACGGCGGATGAATGATTCCGTCTCTATCGAACACAAGCGGGTCAATTCCTCGATATCCTTCTCGGAATCGCCTGACAACTCGATTTTCAGCGGGTCGCCGAAACAGATGTGGTGCCTGTCCTGTTCGTCGCGGTAAGTCATTAACGGGATAATCGGTGCGTCGTACTTGAGCGAAAGGATGGCAGGCGCTGTCGCGGTATGCGCCGACCTGCCAAAGAAATCCACGAAAACGCCCTTGACCTTTGTGTCCTGGTCGATCAGAACGCCGACAAGATAGCCTTTTTTAAGAACACGGATTATATCGCGGGTGTCGCGCCCCCGGGAAATGTTGATGATGTTGTTATACGTCCTCGTATCAAGAAGCATCTGTTCCAGGCGCGGGTCGTACAGTTGTTTCGATACGGCGGCGGTGGGAACCTTCATCGCCACGAGAAACGGCCCCAGCAGTTCCCAGCAGCCGCTGTGAGATGACAGCGCAATAATGCCCTTGCCGCGTTTCAGGGGCTCTTCGATCTTTTCGAATCCGTGTGATACGCAAATATTGAGCACATCCTCGCTTTTCATCACAGTGATACGCACCGCATCGATAAAATTTATGAGAATGTTCGGGAACAGTTGTTTAGCAATAGCCCTGATTTCCTCTTCGCTTTTCTCATCGCCGAACGCGATAGTCAGGTGCTTAATTGCGAGGTTCATTTCTTTTCGTGCAAAAATAGTGGCGATACGTCCGAGCAGTGACGCCACCCGAAGACCCAGGCTTCTCGGAATAATACGGAAGAAACCTATGACGCCACGGATTGCATAATAGACGAGATCGTTCTTAAGACGTTTGAGGAGCGGTTTTTTCTGCATGTCCGGTATCAGCCGGGATTCTCCATATCAAATTCATGAGTAGTTGAAATCCCCCACATTCTTTATTGATAAAACAAATATTACCTCTTCCAAGTTCTTTTACAAGTATTTTCTGTATATAGATCGGTCAAATTTACTGCTTATAAGCTTTATAAACAGTGAAACATTCAGTTTGAGAGACACATATCCATTGAATCAACTCAAACAGTAACATAGTTAAACAGAATAGCTACGCAATCGTTTTTCAATATGTTACTTATATCAAGAATTAAATGGGGGGGGATTATCAGGTTTTTACTTATGGTTGAAATTAGAATTTTCTCTTGAAATGCTCACGTTTTACGCCCGTATCTATTTGAAAAATGAGTTATTTAAAAAAACAGTAAAATGAAATTTCAATTGTATGTAAGTTAGATGTATATTATACTGTAATATATAAAGTTTTCATCTATAAAGAGGCTAAAGGAAATAATCCCCAAGTTCATTATGAAGCAGAATTCAGAAAATCTTATAAAACATAAGGAGACCGATCAATGCGGAAATTAAGTTTTGTTTACTGGTTAAAAATCTTTTTTATTTTTATTTTTGTAATTTTCACAAAAACAGCTTCAGCGGATTTCATATCAGGTGAGACCTTATTAACCGAAACAGAAAGCTTACCATATTATCTGAAAGACCGTGGAACCGGTATTCCGACATCAATGTTCGGAACTTATATTACAAAAGGTCAGATCTTTGTATATCCGTTTTTTGAATTGTATAATGACAGTGATATGGAATACTCACCTGACGAACTGGGCTACAATCTCGTGCATGATTATAAAGGAAAATACCGTGCTAGTGAGGGACTGATTTTCTTCGGTTACGGCATAACCGATTGGCTGGCAATTGAATTTGAGACAGCTGTTATCAGCGCAGAGCTTGAAAAATCAGATGACGACACATCGGGAATGCCGAACAAGCTGAAAGAGTCCGGCCTTGGTGATGTAGAAGGTCAAATACGGTGGCGCTGGGCTGAGGAGAATGAGCGATGGCCGGAACTATTCAGTTATTTTGAGACAGTGTTCCCGTTGCAAAAAGACAAAGTGTTGATAGGAACACAGGATTGGGAATATAAACTTGGCATTGGAGCAGTAAAAGGATTTACTTTCGGGACTTTAACTGTTCGACTTGCAACCGAATACGACAGAAGTGAAAACAAAACTGAGTTGGGAGAATATGCTGTTGAATATCTTAAGAAGCTTTCATCGAGATGGCGTATTTACGGAGGAATAGAAGGATCACAGGATGAGGTTGAGGTTATCACTGAGGCACAATTGCACTTGAATAGAAACATGTTTTTTAAGTTCAACAATGCTTTCGGAGCCACGGCCAAAGCAACTGATTGGGCGCCGGAAATAGGAATTGTTTTCTCGTTTTAGAACAAACATATTTTGTTAACTTCCAGAAAGAATAATTCCCCAATAAATTATGATGACTGAGTAGTTATTACATGAAAACTGCTTAAATGGAACCAGGTACTAATCACAAAAACTATACGATATAATAAAAGAAAAACGATGTAGTTATGAATGAATACTCCGTGCGGCTTCGGTTTTTAGCCATAGCATTTCTTTCTGGAGTATTCTCCATGACTATTCCGGGATATGCCAATGGTGCTGAGCTTAATGTGTATCGGCTTAAACCGGTTAAGGAAACAGTATTCTTTCTCTCAGGTTTTTCTATACAACAAACGGGTAACTATTTTATATCGAGATTGACCGGTTCTAACCCCACTTCTCTTGACAGAAATGATGTTAATGCGATAGACCGTTTTGCCTCAAAGTATTATTCAAAAAAACTCAGTTATCTGAGTGATAACACAAAAGATGCGATATCGGGGCTTTTACTTATTACATCCTTTTCGCTATTAACAGATATCCGTAAAGATAATGTTCAGGCTTTTATTACCGACATGGTTATGTTTGTTGAATCGGAAACACTCATAATTGGTCTGACCAAGTGTGCTAAGGGGCTTTCACGGCGGTTGCGCCCCTATGCATATAATACAAATCTATCATCCGAAATGCGCGGATCAAAAAATGCATCGATGTCGTTCTGGTCAGGCCATGCTTCTCTTGCATTTACAACAGCAGTATTAACCGGTTATGTTTTTCAGAACCGTCATCCCAGATCACGTTTTATCAAGCCAGTATGGATAACCGGTATATCCTTAGCTACGGCTACCAGTGTCCTTCGTGTCCGGTCGGGCAACCATTTTCCGTCTGATGTTATCGTTGGCGCGGCTGTCGGTTCATTTGTTGGATGGATTGTTCCCAGGCTGCATCAAGAAAAAACTCAATCTCTATCATTAGCCACAAATGTAGATGGTACTACCGGGTTGGTGTTACTATATCATTTTTAATACAATTTATTATTGGGTTGATTCAATGGATACGTGTCTCTAAAATGTGCTATTTCACTGTTTATCAAGCTTATAAGTAGCAAATGTTAACGATGAGTATGCAGAAAATACTTGCAAAAGAATGTGTAATAGATAATATTCGTTTATCAACAAGATTATGGGGAATTTTGACTACTCTAAACCTTTGAAATAATCTAAAAATGTATTAAGCAAGTTTGTAAAATAGCCACCCATCCCCCCCATGGTGGTAAAAAACACAAAAAAAGCAAGGATAAGTCCCTCTCCGGGGGATTTGGGGGGCTTTGCTGAGCTAATTTTTTAAACATATATGTATAAAATTTATTTGGGGGGGGAATACCATGAAAAGGCGTGTTTTTTTAAAGAAGGCTGGCGTCGCTGTTGCCGGTGCACCCTTCTGGATGGGATTTTTAACCGAAGACCTGTGGGGAAGGATTCCTTCGGGAATTAAAATTACGGAAGTAAAGCCGATTTTTGTGGGCAGCACCGTCTATGTCAAGATCTATACCAACAAGGGTGTGACAGGACTGGGTGTAAGTTCACTTTCGAGCCTTGATCTTGCTCTCGAAGGCGCAGTTAAGGACATCGGAAGACTGCTCATCGGCAGAGATCCCACGAATATTGAATTTCTGTGGCAGGCGGCATTCCGCTGGCCGCGTCAGCGCGGAGGTTCCGTTTCAAATGCTGCCATAAGCGCCCTGGAGATAGCATTGTGGGATATTATGGGGAAACTGCTGGAGACTCCTATCTATAAACTGTTGGGGGGATCTGCACGCGATCGTGTACGCTTATATGACCATTCGTACGCCAAAACCCCGGAAGAAATGGGTGAACAGGTCTTGAAATCCAAGGAAGAGGGATTCACCGCAGTGAGAACCGGTCTCGCATGGACAAATTTCAGGGTACTGAAACGGCCGTGGAATTTGAAACTGGCGGTAAGATATATTGAAGCTGTCCGGAATGCAGTGGGTGATGATGTTGATATAATTGATGATGCGCACGGCTTAATGACCCCGGTCATGGCGCTTGAGTATTGCAATGCGATCGAGCCGTACCGGATGATGTTCATAGAGGACCCTGTCAAGGAAGAAAACATGGCAGGATTAAAATGGGTGCAGGATCATACAAATGTTCCTATAGGTATCGGCGAAAGCAACTATACCAAGGTTGGATACTTCAGGGAAATCATATTCAAACACCTGGCGAATTATGTGCGTCCCGATGTTATCTGGGCAGGAGGTATATCGGAGTGCAAAAAGATTGCAGCTATGGCTGAAGCGAATTTCATCGATGTATCCCTTCATGGCGGTTTTAATCCTGTGAGTTCCCTGGCGATGACACATATCTCTGCCTCCACTCCCAACTGTGTTCTCCAGGAATGCGGCACTCGTCTGGGAAGAAGAAGGCCTCAATGGCAGGTTGATATGTTTCACGGTGACGATATGGTTATAGTTGACGGCTATGCTCATCTGCCTGAAAAATCCGGTCTCGGATGCGAACTGGATGAAGAGCTGGCAGCGAAACATCCCTATCGTCCTGGTACAAGACCGCAGATGACAACCGAGGATGGCGCTGTGATGGACTGGTAGGGGTGATAACCGGGGAAGGATAAACAAGCTGTGAAAGCGTGATACAGAAGAAAGAGAAATTCCATGAAGAGATATGAGTAGCCTGTGTCACTCCCGTAATCTGTATTCTCAATTGTGGAGGTTTCGATGAAATCAGTGTTTCAAAATCGTTTGGGTGCAGTTATTGTTATCGCTATTATCATAGGTCTTGCCTTTGCAGGTTCGCAATGTTCGATGAATAGGAAGGAAAACAGCGCAGAAACAAAACCCTGTTTCCCCATGCTCGGTAATTACACAGACCTTTATTTGCGCGGGAGCTACGAAGTATTGCACATGATCCGCGAGCGCGAGCTTGAAAAAATAGGAGCAGCATGTAAAATCGGCGCTCAGCGCAAAATGGCGGGTGGAAGAATTGTATCTGCCATCTGCACCCCTCATATCATGATTGACGGTGCCGGTGCAGCTGATGTTCCCGGAAATCCCAATATTGCGCCCGAACCTGTGGGAGAATGGCAATGGAAAGGTTTCAGAGGTTCGCCTCCGCTCGGAGCAGGGGACTTTCTCATCGCCGCCAAACCCCTCAAAGCAAGTCGAGGAGCCGCACAAACGAGGCTGTTTCGTACTCGGTGTCGGATTTCCGATGACAACGAACCGTTACTCCCCGCTAAATTTCAACGACCACCCTGATTACTTTATCGAAGATATGTCCGATATATTTATCTACACCTGGGGGCCCAAGGAGGACGGTCTTGTAATGGCAGCTTCAACACCCTTCATGAAATTCCTTCCGACAAGCCCGATGACCGTCGCGGCATACTGGCTAATCATGGCACAGCTCGCTCACAACCTGGCATACAAGGACACTTCGGGCACGTATGAGGCAGCCCGGACCTATATCGACACACTCATGGCCCGGCTAAAGGAGTTTCACACCCGTTACATCTGTGAGCTGGATGGTATCGGTGAGAATATTACCGATCGGGTTCTGAGCGGCGGTAGAACCTATGTCTGGAGCGGCCGTAAAGAGTTCTGGTCCGAAGCCCACGGCAGTGCGGGAGCAGTATGGGGGATGGGCTGGTGGCAGCTCGATCCCGATTCACTTCACACCGGTGATGTTGTCATCCTCGCCGCCTCTGAAGCCACACCGGAACGTGAGATCGAGATGGCGCGGAAATGCCGTGAAAAGGGCGCCTATTTAGTCGGGATATTCCCGTTCGAGCGTGAGGACGACATCTCGACCGATGAACTGAAGGAACTCTGTGACTACAGCCTGGACAACCTGAGCGGGGATTTCCACGGTATCTTCGACATGCCCGGTTACCCGCACAAGATCATTCCAACGACGACAATGATGAATAATTTCGCCTACTGGGCGGTTGCGGGAGCGTATGTTCAGGCAATGGAACGACGCGGCGAACAACCTTACCTTGTGACCAGTTTCCACGTCCCCGATTACCGCGGTGGGTATGCCTACTTCGACTCGCTTCGACCATATTTCCTGAAACGGGGATACTAAGCCCGGATTGAATATAATTTAGATCTGAAAAGCCACCCGGCATAATCACAGGGTGGCTTTTTTTGTGTATGGTGTACTGTCGAATTTCATGAAACGCTCATATCGAGTCGCGGCATGAATATTTATCCGCTAAACTCGTCATTTGCCCTTTCAACAAGCGCCCTCATGTAAGCGATGCTGTAAGCAAGACCAGTTCCTCTTCCACTTGCGAAATTAGGCACATGATCGGCAATGCAGATGCCATCGTAATCAACCTCCCTGAGAGCCCTCATGACCTTGTACATGTCCATGTAGCCGTTATCTATGAAGGTTTCTTTGAAATAGGGCAGTGGTTTGTCGACATTTCGGAAATGAACCTTGAATATCTTTTTCTGCTTGCCGAAGTAACGAATGGTCTCAATGACATCTCTCCCCATGAGGTCTCCACCCTCCAGCCAGCAGCCGACACACAGGCATATACCAATATTAGGGCTGTCGGCAATTTCCATTGCCCGCCTGTAACCGTCAAAGCTGCTGAAAATACAGCGAGGAACACCGCCCAGTACCGGTACGGGCGGATCATCGGGATGAATACCTATCCGTATACCTTCTTCTTCTGCAACCGGTGTAACTTCCTTGATGAAATGTTCGTAATTGCCCCATATCTCCTTTTCCGTGAATTCCCTGCCGTGGGTGAGAGGAAGTTCAAATTTTTTCCTGTTCCAATAGCCGGCTGTGGCTTTATCCAGGTTAAACGCCCTGGCACTCGCTCCGCCGCGGGTCTCCTCGCGTTCTGTGCTCCAGATACCGTTCCCCATGTGGGCGTACGTTGTGTAATATATACCGCCGGTTTTTCCTATGTTGCGTAAGTATGTTTTGTATTCCTCGACTTTTCTGTCGCGGCCGGGAAGGTTCAGGGTGACCTCCTCCATGTTATGTACATCGCTGTTACCGATGTTCCATATCTTGAGCCCTGCGCCCTCAACCAGCTTGCGCAATCTTACGAAGTTCTCATATGTGGCAGTATCTCCCCGCGTCCAAATATTTACATACTCGACTCCGAGCTGTCTGATGAATTGAAGGTTTTCATCAGTCGGGTTGGAGGATATCTGAGCGGATAATTTTATACCGGGTTCGATGGGTTGAACCCTGGCAGAACTGCTGCCGGCAAACGATACCAGAGCACTACCGCCAAGAGCCCCGGCAAGAGCCATTTTCCCAAAATCTCTTCTTCCGGGATCGAATCCCGTTTCAGTTTTCTTTTCTGTTGATTTGTTAATTTCTCTGTCACTTTTCATTGTGTGGCTCCCTGTGAAAAGTTTATATTTGAGTTTTCTGATATTATATAATGAATCACTGGCATATTTTTGTCAATACTAAATATTGACCGGTTAAGTTTTTACGTATGAAAATTAAGTATTCCGACCTGTATCAAATCCCCCCACAGTCCCCCCTTATTAAGGCGGGAAGGACGAAGTCCGGGGGATCAAAGAACTATCAACTAAAATGTAACAGTCCATTACTGAAAAAACATTTAAAATAAAATATTCGCGTAATTAGCGGGAAAATCGCATTTTATTAATTAATAGGGATTATTCATGAATTTTATTAATAGATTGAAAGTAGGGGCAACCCTTGCGGTTGCCCAAAAATGAAAATGTATTGATAACACGGGTAGGGGCAAGCCCTACCCCTACTGGTTGGGGTATTTGTGAATAATATAGGTTACTAGGGCTATCTCTTTATTATTCAAATATTAACTAAAGTTTAACAAAAGGGATAACCGGATAATATTATTGTAAAACACTTGACAAGAAATATTACAGTAAGTATGGTTATAATGAACTTTGAATTATCATACATCTGAATTTATATTATGAATTAATTATTTGAAAGTTAATTAATAGTTAGAATCAATAAAAAGGGCACCGTATGACAAGGAGAAATATTTATACACATTCCATAGATTTGATGAAACTTACCATTAAGAATGCTGAACAAGACGATTTTATTAAAGAATTAGAAAAGATTCCTTATCGTGGATATGAAGTTGAAGATATATCAGACGGAAGAAAGATTGTAATTGTAAAACCCGGAGGGAAACAAAGTTTTGGAAGAATAAGAAAAGAAGATTTCTTTGTTTTTATATATAAACCTGACGAACAAACACTGTGGCAAATTACTCATAAGCAAATACATGATGATTTGAAGGAAAAAGCAAAGATCAATAGAGATGCAACAATAAAGATTCTTCAAGTGTTTGAAAGAGTGTATAACGGGGAAGACCCTGATGATATATTAAAAGAAATTAATCTTTCTACTACATCGGGAGAAAATCCCGAAGCCTTGATAAAAGCATATAAGTGGATATGAGACAGGAAGATATAAACTATCCCACAAGCAGCGGTATTGCGACCACGGGAGTAGCAGCATGACTTGGAAAGAATTCACATATAGATTAATTGTAGATTATTGCAACAGCAAAGGATCAAGAACATTTTCACTAAAAGAATTCTATTCAGAAAATAAGGAAACCATAGCGAGATTTAAGCCAAATAATCAGCATAGATTGGCAAAAATAAGACAGCAATTACAATTTCTAAGGGATGAAAACTTGTTGACTTTTTTAGATAACTCTGGGCATTACACACTTAGAGGGATTAACCTACTTGAAGGTGAAGTAGAAGATGAAAATCTTGTCAAGATTAAAGCTGAAACTCCTGAAAAAAGGGAATACTTAGTAGAAACATATGTCCGCAATATTGGTTGGGCAAAACGGGCAAAAGATACCTTTGGATTTTATTGTATGTTGCCAAAATGTAATAATACATTTATCAAGGAAGATGGAACTCCATATATAGAAGTTCATCATATTATTCCTTTATGTATTGGTGGAGAGGACGGTTTGTGGAATTTATCGGTTTTGTGTGCACATCATCACAGAATGTCTCACTTTGCCGAAGCAAAAACAAAACTTAAATTAGAAAAAATACTGCTAAAGGAAGTTCGATGCAGAATATAAACTTATTCGCAAAAGCTATATCAACAAGATAATTTTATGAAAACAAAAAAGAAAATTCATGACCCAAGAGAGTCATTAGCTAATAAATTAAATAAAGCTGGTATCGATGCTCAAAAAGCTTTTTTAATAGCATTAGACTCAGGAAGAAATTTAGTTGACAAGGAATATCTAATAGATTTGAATTTAAGAGGTGAGCAATTGAAAGTTGTAGAAAATATTGTTAAGAATTTTTATTGGGGAGATTAAATGTCGACTTTAAAAGTTTTTGCAAGGGCTATTTCCTACAGATTGGCAGATGAATGGGATGGTGCTTCTGAATTTCCTGAAGATGCAATTTTATTACGCAAGGTTCTTGAGAAGTTGTTAAAGGAGAATCCAGAAGACTGCAAAAAGCTAATCGGAACTGGCATAATTGAGGAGGATTATTTAGAACAATTATCATAAATAAAGGATGGGCCGGTCATGTATTTGAAAGATATTTAGGGGTTCCTATAAATTCAGCACAGGCTCCTAATTTTGGTTCATGGGAATTAAAGTCAATTCCGTTGAAATATAAAAAGAATGGGGGACTCACATTCAAGGAAACTATGGCAATTACTATGATCGATCCAATTAATGTCTGTCAGAAAGAATTTGAGGAAAGTCATTTATTGGCTAAACTTAGAAAGGCAGTAGTGGTTGCACGGATGGTTGGAGATTCTGTAGATGAACCTACCTATATTCATTCTGGTGTTTAGTTCGATTTGTACGGAAAGTTATATAACGCCGTAAAGGCTGATTACGACCTTGTCAGGCAAACACTTCTTGACCCACAAAAGGGATTTGATGCCCTAACTGGAAAAATGGGATACTATATTCAAACAAGAACTAAAGGTGCTGGTCATGGTTCTACTACGAGAGCCTTCTATGCAAGACCAAGATTTTTGAAAGAATTTATAAAAATATGATTCTAACAAAGCGTTCTACCTGACCGCTTTTCCACTGGCGCTTCATAGCGGCAGGTGATCTTGATTGTTATCTGAATAATTATCATCGGAGTCAATATGAAAACCATAAAAACAAAATCAATTCTTTTTCTCCTGGCATTGCTTCTTTTACCAAACTTCCCCTGCCCTGCACAGGAACAATCGTCACGGGATATCATACTTCGCGCGATGAAAGACGAAATGAACCGTAATATAAGCCGGTTGTATTTCGAAAACATGGAGCGCCCGTTTTTCATCAGTTACTCTATTTGTGATGCAAAGACATTGGAGGTGAACGCGACCCTCGGATCGATAGTGGATTCCGAGGAATACCGTTACCGCAGCCGCAATGTCCGTGTCATGGTGGGCGACTACTCCCTGAACGATGAAAATTTCCAGGGTTACACCGGAAGCTACGGCTCATCCATGCTTCAGGGTTCGGACAGGCTGCCGCTCGAGGACGATTACCAGGGCATCCGGCGCGCCTTCTGGATATCCACGGATAATACTTACAAGAGCGCTGTTGAATTGTTTGAACACAAGAAAGCCGCGCTCGAACAGCAGGTACGTGACGATGATGTTGCCGGTCTCGAGGATTTCAGCAGAGCCCCGGTAGTTACCTATACCGAAAAACCACGCACTTATGAGATAAAACAAAAGGAATGGGAGAAGACTGCCGAAAAGCTGTCAGGAGTGTTTAAGGATTACCCCGATGTTTTTTCTTCGCAGGTGCGCATTTTCCTGTACCAGGCCGACATGTTTTTTGTTAACGCCGAGGGAACCGAACTCATTCAACCCCTTACTCTTGCCGTGATTCAGATAAACGCTTATACGCAGGCTGTTGACGGTGAACCTTTAAGCAATCACATCATGTTCTGCTGCTCTGTCCCGGATAATTTCTTCTCTTCCATCCTCGACATAAACGCGATACACCAG
>JBHPFF010000045.1:0-20281 GCA_042572165.1 Candidatus Latescibacterota bacterium
AAAATCAAAAATCATTTGAAAGAATTAAGAGTCATATATGAGACTATCGGTTATTTAGATGCTTTAATTTCTACTGCTTCTTTTCGTGAGCACTATAATGATTATTGTAATCCTATGTTTAATGGTGTTAATGGGAAATATATCGTAAAAGACATATATAATCCATTACTTATTAAACCAGTACTCAATACTTTTAGCTTTGATTCTCAAAATGTTCTCATTACTGGCTCAAATATGACAGGCAAAACAACTTTTTTGAAAACGATGGGTGTCAATGCAATGCTTGCCCAGACAATTAATACATGTATGGCCGAAAGATATGAAGCCCCTTTTGTTAAAGTCATTTCTTCAATAGTAAGAACAGATGACCTTGTGTCTGGAAAAAGCTATTATTTAGCAGAAGTTGAATCAATATTAAGAGTTTTAAGAGCATCAGAATTAGAAGTGATCCATTTGTTCATTTTAGATGAGATATTTCGGGGAACAAATTCTACTGAACGTCTTGCAGCTTCTATCGAAGTACTTAAATATTTATCAAATAATAAGGATTATATTCTTGTATCTACTCACGACATGCAATTATGTGAAGTACTAAATCATAAATATTCAAATTTTCATTTTCGAGAGGAAGTTTGTAAAGAAGGACTCAAATTTGATTATAAATTACATTCAGGCCCTTCAACAACAAGAAATGCTATTGCACTTTTAGATTATGTAGGATATCCAAAGATTATTATAGAAAATGCGACTAATCGTATTAGAAATAATAGCATATAGCAGTTAATAAAATATGGGAAGCATGAGGACAGTGTTTGAAATTGGATTTGTAGTGTAATGGTTAGAAAATTACTTCCATTGCTCCTGTCAATTATGACCTGATCTAAATTCAAATCTTTCGTACAATTATTGTTTTTATATAAATTCTATGCAAGGTATTTTTTTAGAAGTTGATGTAAATATTACTTGACATAATGAATATTATATATTACATTATGTAATGTAGTCAATACATGGTTTTATATTACTCAATAAAAAGGAGCTTATCATGAATAGATATGAAAAAATTGCATGGTTTAACCTGGCGATGTTCGGGCTTTCTGTGGTGGTTTATTTTATATTATTCCTGTTTGTATTAGCAAAATTTGATCTTTATCTAAGAGCAATAGTATCCTGTGCAGCATTTGGATTATGTGGATTTGCAGCTCTCGGATACGGTCTTTTTCCCAATAAGCAGGTGAAATCCGCTCTTACCACAGATGAGCAGGAAATAATAATCCGACGAAAATCCGACAGTAAAAAACGGAAGGCTTTCTGGGTGGTATATATCTTTGTTTTTTTAGGCACATGGATATGCGGTAATTACATGGAAGAGGGTTCCATAATTATTAAAATTGTTTTCACTCCAATACTTATCTTTATAGGAATATGGACATTTTCGCGTTTTCGCAGCAGATTTCTTCGTCAAAATGATCATCTTATGCATCTGCAGATAATATATGCATGGATCAACCTGGTAGGGTTTGCTGTCATTACAGCACTTTTTTTCATACTGGATATGTTCCTTACACTCCAATTCTCTAGCTTGGTTTTAATACTATTACCGCTGTTAGGGTTTAAATATCTCTTTTTTCAAAAAAGGATGAAAGAAGCCAGTAACATTGTGGATGAGACTGACATATCTGAAAAAATCATATTTTTCCCTGACATGGATGAACGTGATTTAAATATCCAGAGAAAAGCAAGGTGGTGTGGCTTCGGGGTTTTCTGGACTGTGTACATTTTTGGAATATTGGTCACATGGGAATGTGCAAGGTTCATGGAGATTGAATCTATATCTCTTGATGTTAGTGTTTTACCTCTTTTTGTTTCCGGTGCATTTATACTAATATTCGTCGTCGATTCAATCGTAAAAGTGATTATGTACAGAGAGGGGAGGCAGGGTGAAGAAGCCTGAGTTGAAAAACAAAATACGGCGGTTTCGTTTTGATAACAATGAAATGACACAGGAAGAGCTTGCCAACCGTGTAGGTGTTACCCGTCAGACCATCATAGCGCTCGAGGCAGGAAAATATGTGCCGTCCCTCTCACTCGCTTTCCGCATAGCAAGGGCTTTTGGTGTAACTGTGGAGGATGTTTTTCAATACGAGGAATAACAGTTTACCAGTGATTATGACCGGCAAAAATACACCTCAGTCCACAATTGCCTGGTACGCCAGTATCCTGAATTTTTTATGCTGGTACAGGTTTCCGCTCGCCTGCAACTGGGACATGAAAATACCGACCATATCCTCTTTCGGATCGACCCAGAAAAGAGTATGGAACGCTCCGCCCCATCCAAATGTACCGATAGATTCTATATCGCCTCTTTCCGTGCGTATACCCAGTCCTAAACCGTATTTGTCGCCATGAGTCGCACGTGTATCATTGTAGTCTTTCAGTATATACAGCTCTCCGAGGGAATTTGTTGTCATGAGTTCGACTGTTTTGCGGCTCAGCAAGCGAACCCCGTCCAGTTCTCCCCCGTTAAGGAGCATTTGAGCAAAACGCGCATAATCCGAGATGGTTGAAACCAGCCCTCCTCCTCCTGCGAAATACGTCCGGGGACCGAGTAATACGGATGGTATCTTTCTTTCCTGCTGACTGTCTATACCCCCTTTTTCATTTCGGGCATAAAGGGCTGCCACACGGTGCAGTTTGTCTTCCGGAGGATAAAAATACGTATCGTTCATATCCAGCGGGTTAAAGATGCGTTCATGAAAAAACCTGTCCAGCGGGATACCGGAAACAATCTCAACTATATATCCTAAAACATCGAGAGATAAGCCATAGGTGGCATCCTCTCCAGGATGATGATAAAGCGGTAGTTTGGCAAGTTTTTTAACCATATCGCCGATGGTGCCCTCGGTTGAGGATAATCCGTTTGAAATGCCGGCATCCCTGTAGAATTCCCCGAGATAGCCGGCGCCGTATGTAAGTCCCGATGTGTGGTTCAAAAGGTTGAGGATCGTTATTTCACTTTTTGCCGGAACGATGGTGTAAGCCCTGGATGATACATCACCCGGGGATGACGGTACCAAGACTCGCGGATTCTTGAATTCGGGAATGTAACGTGATATAGGATCGGAAAGAAGGAAATGCCCCTCTTCATAAAGTATCATCGCCGCTACGGCGGTAACCGGCTTGGTCATCGAGGCAATCCGAAACATTGTGTCGACGCGCATTTGCTCACCCGCCTCGATATCTTTCATACCGAAAGCCTCGAGGTGTGCCACTTTGCCATGACGTGCAACCAGGGTAACCATACCGGAAATCTTTTTCTGATCCACAAACTCCTGCAAGACCTTACTTATACGGTTCAGCCGCTCAGAGGAAAGGCCGACATCCTCCGGCACAGCGGACGGAAGACCCTGACAGAGAACTGTCGAAGTAATCCATAAAAAAGACAGTAATGGAATCAAAAATCGTGAAATGGCAACCATTAGGATTATATTCCTTTTTTACTTTATATTTTATTTCACAGCCACATCCCACACCTTCGACATGCGGGCTTTACCCTCGGAACCCTCGACATAAAGGACAACAACATACTGCGTTCCCGGGTTCTTATATTCGTGGACCGGGTTCTGTTCAGTCGAGGTGGCGCCGTCGCCAAAATCCCATTTCCAGGATGTAATATTGCCATAAGAAAGGTCCTTGAATGCCACAATTCGCCTGTCCATATCGACGATCTTGAAAGACCATTCTGCTTCGACCGGTTTCCGGAAACGTTTTTCAAGCGGCATCAGTCTGAAAGCGACAAGGTCGGATGCGTTGCCGTACATGGTCGTTTTGTGACTCAAATTCCAGAAGGCTTTATTTCTCCCCGATTCATGTTCGCCGTCATACTCGAGAATACTCCAGGAGACACCGATGATCTTGTTTTCATCAAGCTCTGAGACAACGGCACGTTCTGGGCCGTCGTACGGGGCATAATCAAAGGGTGTGATCCAGAATTCGAGAACGAGTTTGCCACTTTCGCCATGCCTGAAATCATACGAGTACGCGGCGTTAGACCATGGGAGATAGGCGATCCAGGGCTGGCAACCCCATACCATTGTCCACAGCTTTCCCTCAGCAGGGGTAAAAATATGGTAGTTCTGCGCATGAACGCCGTGGAACATATGGGCATCCCACTGATCCTCCCAGTCTTCCATTTTTATATCCTGTCGGAGATGAGGGATAAGGGGTCCGCCGGAAAGATCGGCATCGACCACGATCTCAAATATATCGTTGTGAAGGTCTGTTCTTTCGAAATCCCAGTAATCATCGTATGTTTCGTAAAGAAAGTACAGCCTGTTGAGACCTTTAACCCAGCCGAGTTTTACATTTACATCGAGGTCTTTTTTGTTCATGGGTGTGTTATGCACAGTATCGCGGAGCTGGTCCATGCCGATATTATACTCATCGGGGACGATATTCCAGTCATCTGTTTTGCCGTCGATGCAGGGAATCCTGTCAGCAGGAAACTGGTATATCCTGAACTCAACATCAGGGCGTTCAAGAGTAAATGCAGTAGAGATACATATTCCCACAAGCAGAAAGACCATCATCATACATCTCATAGTCAATTCCTTTCCGTTCTTATTGTGTTTTTGGATGTTTTCTTTGAAATTCTATTTTTTCGGAATTTATTAAGTTTAACCGTATATTTTTACTCCCACCTTCCCGGCAACTTTTCTGATATACGCATCCGCCTCAGGGTACTGGTCAGCGGGAATGTGCTCGGGTCGCAGCATACGCGGCCACTTGAAACGGCTCATTCGCAAGAGATAGGTTTCGTAATCCAGAACTCCCCTCCCCGCGCAGACCTCCTGAACATGAACTGTCTGCTTGTCCGGCCAAATGTAGGTGTCCTTCGCATGGCAGCTGAGGATGCTTTCACCGAGCCGATCAAAACATTCATTTATAAGCTCAGTTGAATGGTAGTAAGTGGCGAGGGAAATCATATTGACCGGATCGAGTTCCACTGCGCAGCGGGGGTCGCCGACATCATCGATAAGACGCCGGTGAGCTATTGGACTGTCTATGGTAGTGGTGACCTGGGCTTCCATGGCAAGTGATACATTCATGCCGGATGTATCCCGAAGAAGCTGTTTTATGCTCTCCACGAGCGTTTTCCAGGTTTCCAAAGTCCAGTTGCCGGGGTGGATATTGAAAGCATAATCTGGATCCCTGCTTCCGGCGATGGTCGCCACCATGGGGCACCCGACTTTTTCGGCGGCTTCGAAAATTTCTGCGGTCTCTTTGAGGAAACTCTGACGTGAAGCCCTGTCCGGATGAATGAGAGTACCCACAGAATCGGGATATTTCCTCCCTCCGATCTCCAGAACTCTTATATCGTACTGTTTGATCTGCTCCATGAACTCGTCGTAATCGGATTCCAGTATTCTGTACAGTTCGGGGGTGCCAAGACGAAACCCTGTGATACCTGAGTCTCTCAGCTTCTTTATAGATACATTGAGACTTTCGTTATTACGTGGGAAAAAACGCCTGCCAAGACGGATTGGTGTCGGTCCGGGTTTGAGGTCACGAATATGATTTTTATTGGGACCTGGTTCCCAGAACGGTTCCCTGCCCGGGCCTTTCCCGCTTTTATTCTTTGATGGTGCAGTTCTGGATATTCCGAAAAACAAGCCGGCAGATAATGCTCCGGCTGCAAGCATGCGGCGTCGTGATATGTTATTTGACATTTTTGTTTCCTCCTGACTGAACCTAACAGGGCGGAAATCCGGTAAAGTCCCGTTCATGAACCGGAGCCTGATTTTTTTGCAGATCTTAAAACGTTTGTGTTTTCTTACTAATAACATCATTAACGTTAAATTTTCTCAATAATAAAGTCAAGGAGAATTAGACAGAGTATTATACTGTGTAATTAAGAAAAAACGCCATTTGCCGGATAATAAGGAGATAAAAGAGTTTATAATAAATTTCTCTTGCAAATTGTAAAAAATATTAATATCCATTAACAATTCGAATCCTTTTATTTTTGTTTGCATATCATCTTTGATTTAAACCTTGCTGGTTAAGGATGATGTTTCTGTTTAACCGCCTCATTTTTTAATATTGCATGATTGAAAAAAAGGAAGTTGAGAATGAAACGAATATTACCTTTGCTTATTGTATTTTGTCTGCTATTACCGCCCTTTGCTCAAACAGAATGGTTCAAAGGCAATACTCACACACATACTACTGAAAGCGATGGCGATTCACCTCCGGAGACAGCAGTAAAATGGTATCGAGACCACAATTATAATTTCGTTGTGATTACCGATCACAATATCAATGCTGATGTTGACAGTCTCAATGAAATGTTTGGCATCAGCGGCAGTTTCATTATCATACCGGGTAATGAGATATCGGCTTCCTCGGAAAATAAATCGGTGCATATGAACGCACTGAATATCTCTCAACCTCTTAAAGCGCAAAATGAGAAAACTATCGTTGCAACACTACAGAGGAATATTGATTTGATCCGTGATGCAGAGGGGATTGTCCAGATATGCCATCCTAATTTCACATGGGCGTTTGGTTCGGAAGAACTTTTACAGGTTCACGGTTATTATCTTCTTGAAATCTATAACTTTCACCCGATAGTCAACAACTGGGGAGGAGGAGGAATGACCTCGACCGAAGAAATTTGGGATGTTCTTCTGTCGCGTGGCAAGAAAGTTTATGGCGTTGCCAGTGACGACACACATTCATTTAAGGTGTTTTCACCAGATCATGCAAATCCCGGTAAGGGATGGGTTTGTGTCAGATGCGATGCGCTTACAGTTGAGAATGTTATTTCTGCTTTGTCCAAAGGTGATTTTTATTTCTCAAGCGGTGTGGAACTCAATGATATCCGTGTGACTGAAAAATCATTAACCGTTGACATTAAACCGTCAAAGAACGTCAAATATACGATTGAATTTATCGGTAAAGACGGCTTAATCCTCGACAGGCAATTTGAATCTGTGTCCTTATACCGTTTTTCCGGTGAAGAGAAATATGTTCGAGCGAGGATTGTCGATTCCAACGGCAGAGGGGCATGGACACAGCCCGTTTTTATCGACAGCAGGTGAGTGAAAAATACGTAGAAGAGTGGTGAGACAGCATATTACATTTTATTACTCTTTCAAGGAATATCTATCAATAATTGATTGAATCAAAGGTTTCAATTCGAAAGAAACCAGATCAAATCCAAAATAAATCAGTTTTTTAGGAGGATTTTTATGTGGTATACCCGTATGACGCTAGAGGAGTGGTTTGATAGTTATCAATATGTGGTAAATTATGATATTGGAGAAAGCGCTGTCAAGTATCTTACTTTGGAACAGATAGGTATAGATGTGAGTAAAATTCCCCTCAGGTACGGGTTCCATACCGGAAGACCTGAATTGAGGGAATGTCTTGCGGAGCAGTATCCGGGGCTTACACCAGACCAGATAATTGTCACCTCGGGCGCAAGCGAGGCTAATTTCTCTATCGTTTCTGCACTCGTAAAACCGGGCGATCACGTTGTTGTAGAACATCCTAATTATACATCAATGTATGAGGTCCCGCGTTCGATGGGCTGCGAGGTAAGTCTTTTAACCCTGAAATTTGAAGACGGATTCAAACCAGACCTGGATAGACTGAGTGACATGATCACGCCGGAGACCAAACTGGTAAGCCTTACACACCCGAATAATCCCACAGGCTCCATGATTTCTGAAAAAGAGCTCAGGGATGTCATCGATATTGTTGAGTCAAAAAATACATATCTTTTGTTCGACGAAACCTACCGTGATCTGGAATTTGACAATCCCCTGCCTCCGGCTGCGACACTGAGTTCGAGAGTGGTCAGTATTTCGAGCATGTCCAAGTGCTATGGAATTCCGGGAATCAGGATCGGCTGGGCGGCAACAAAGAATCAGTTTTTACTTGACTCCATCCTCGCCATCAGGGAACAGGTGAGTATAACCAACAATGCCCTTAGCGAAGAGATTGCCCTGTACGTTTTAAAAAACAGGAATAAGTATCTTGATAAATCAAAACATCATGTTATAAAAAATCGCAGGATAGTATCCGACTGGATAGACAGACAGGAAGATTTTGAATGGATCTATCCCGAAGCGGGGGTTGTCAGCTTTCCGAGGATTAAATCACACGTTTCAATCGATCCTGAGAAACTTTACCGCCTTCTCGCAGAAAAATACAAAACCTTTGTGATTCCGGGGCGTTGTTTCGAGATGGACAACCGTCATTTCAGGCTCGGATTCGGAGCCATGCCCGAGGAAATCAAAACGGGGCTTGCGAACGTTAATAAAGCGTTACAGGAACTTATTTGATAATCAATATCAACGGTTTTTCCTGCGTTCAGTCTCACGGAAAAATCATTTACGTTACAAAGGCACCGAGACACGGATTTCAGTACAGCACTATAATTTTTCCGTGCCTCTGTGTCTCTGTGGTTATTTTTTACGGTCTCACCGCCGTACCGTCACTCTTTCTGATCTGAGTCCAGTTATTGTACATATAATTATCAGAGATCGGGAACTTGGCAGCTAATTTTTCGTCCAAATCCACACCTAATCCCGGAGCTTCGTTCACATAGAAATATCCGTCCTTGATTGTCGGTGATCCCGGGAAGACCTCTCGTGTTTCCTCCCCGAAAACAGTCCGCTCCTGAATACCGAAATTCCAGATGGCGAGATCGATATGAAGATTTGCTGCATGCCCGACAGGACAGACATCACCCGGACCATGGTATGCTGAACGAACGTTGAACCATTCGCACAGGCGGGCGATTTTAATTGCGGGAGTGATGCCACCTATCGCCGATATGTGAACCCGGATAAAATCAATCAGCCTCTCTGAAATAAGATCAACCCATTCGTGTGGATTATTAAACAATTCTCCCATGGCAATGGGTGTGCAGGTCTGCTGACGCATGAGCCTGAAATAGTCAACATCCTCAGGTGCAAACGGATCTTCGATGAAGAATGGATGATATTGCTCAAGCTCCTTTACAACATTAATTGCCATAATAGGAGGTATACGCTCGTGGATATCATGCAGAAGTTCGATTTCCTCGCCGCAGGTATTTCTGATATGCTCAAACATCGGTGGAAGCACTCGTACAGCGGGGCCCGGGTTGTTCAATCCATCGGTTTTAACTCCAAAACCGGCATCTTTGAAATGCGGCTGATTGGACAGGTGGGGCGAGCCATAACCGCCGACCTGTATGCGAATATACTGGTATTTTTCCTCCATGAACCGCTTAACCCGATCTTCCAACTGCTGAACGTCCCTGCCGCCGGCATGTGCGTACAGGGGAACCGCGAAACGGCATTTGCCTCCGAGAAGCTGGTACACCGGCATACCGGCACGTTTGCCCTTGATGTCCCACAGGGCCTGGTCTACACCGCTTATGGCATTGTTCAAAACCGGCCCGTTCCGCCAGGATGAGTTCACATACATGGTCTGCCACATATCCTCAATATTGTCTGCATCTTTTCCCCTGCAGAAATCAGCTAGATAGTTATTCACAGCAACCACCACCGGCAAAGGTCTCTGCTGAAACGTAGCACATCCAAGACCATAAAGTCCGGGTTCGCTGGTTTCCACCTTTACAACGTTCAGCCGTATCCCGTTCGGGGCGGTAGGAATGCATTTAATATTGGTAATTTTTAATGGCGGAAGCCCTTTGGTCGCACCAGAATACCTCTGTGCAGCAGCTTCATCGTGGTTGGTAAACATTCCGGCAGCGCCCGCGGCAGCTCCAAGCGCTATCCCTTTCATTACGTCACGTCTTTTCATTTTTTCCTCCTGTGATTAAAAATGTTGGTATTTATGATACAAAACAGAGATACTATTATATTCTTTAGGGTCTGACAAATGTACCATCCCCTCTTCTGTATGTTCTCGGGTGTACACTGTAGGGCCCACCGCGTGGATGATGCATATAACCACCGCCAAAGGTAAGCTTAAGGGCAGCTTTTTCATTTATATCAACACCCAATCCAGGTGCTTCGTTCACGTACATGTACCCATAACCTTCTTTATCTTTCTTGAATACCGGGCATCCCGGGAAAATATCATGTGCCTCCTGAGGTCTGTTGCTGAATTCCTGAATGCCAAAATTCCATACAGCGAGGTCGAGATGAGCATTTGCGGCATCCCCGACAGGAGTGACATTGCCTGGGCCGTGCCATGCTGTTCGAACGTTATAGCTTTCGCTGTAATGAGCGAGTTTAATTGCAGGTGTGAGTCCGCCTATAGTCGACATGTGGCACCGGATAAAATCGATCAGCCTCTCTGAAATCAGCGGTATCCATTCCTGGGGATTAGTAAAGTTTTCACCCATCGCTATAGGACAGCTTGATTGCTCCCGGAGAATTCTGAAATAACCAATATCATCATTGGTGAAAGGATCTTCGAGGAAAAACGGATGATACTGCTCTAGTTTTTTTACCAGGTCTATGGCTTCAATCGGCGGCACTCTCCTGTTGACATGGTCATGTAAAAATCCAATCTGGTCGCCGAATTTGTTTCTCAGGTGTTCGAATGCTCTTGGCAGCATATGTATATAGGGCCCCACCTCCTGATATCTGTCTTCAGGTATCCCGAATTCCGCATCTTTGCCCGGGAAATACTGCCAGTCACTCACACCCGGCTGAATCTTTATAACCCGGTATCCTTCCTCAATTAATTTTTGTACGTTGTCTTCAAGCTCGGTAAAATCACGGCCGCCGGTTGACTTATAGCATTCAACTGCGAATCGGGATTTGCCTCCTAAAAGCTTGTATACCGGCATGTTAGCCCGCTTTCCCATAATGTCCCATAATGCCATGTCCAGACCGCTGTTTGCCGCATTGGTGACCGCACCGTTACGGAAGTAAGAACTCACGAAATATGACTGCCACATATCCTCGATGTTCTCGGCACTTTTACCCTTTGCGAAGTGAGCCAGATATTCATCTACCTCGGCTTTCACAGTAAACGGCCTCTGGGTGTAACCCGCAGATCCCAGCCCGTAAAGTCCAGGTTCGCTGGTTTCCACCTTTACGACGAGTGGACCCCCATGGCTGTATGGAATGAGAAATGATTTCACGTTGGTGATTTTTAAGGGGGGAAGTCCCTTGGTTGCGTTTGAATACGTCTCCGCAATGGCATTCATACGGGCGGATTGTCCACCGAGAATTCCAAGTGCTCCGGTGGTCGTCCCTAGCGCCAATCGTTTCATAAAATCACGTCTGATCATGTAAACCTCCTCCTGTAAAATGTATTAAATCCCAAGTGTGGATCAGGAAGTGATAATTAAGTAAGATAGTTATGAAAATGCATAACTATAATATAAATGGTTTTTTAATTCTGTTTTCGGGGTTTCATAATTGATCCGGTAAAATGATACAATTATCATAATAACAATATAATATTCTTAAATACTTTATAAATCCTATTTTGTGCATAAATTCAGTAATATCAAACAGAAAGAATATGTGGAAGCTATTGAAAACAGCAGTGATTGTCAAGAGAAAACAGAAAAGACAGGGAACGAAACATGTAATATTTTGTTTTATCCTGTTATTTCGTATCTTCAATTTTATCTATTCCCATGTGTTTAGGTAAATGTGAATGAATATTTTGCCCTTTCGGCGCGCCGTTCTCAAATAATTGTAGCCGGCAGTACCTGAACCGTGATATATTATATTTGCAGACATCAGTTCCCTCTTTATGGGGATTTTACCTGTGGGGAATTTAATATGATGTCTACTTTCTTGTTGCAATTTTCTCAAGAGGTGCTCATTATTTGTATTATCCTGATTTAAATAGGTGCTTATATATGAGAGCAAATTAGTTTAACATATTTCCATGGCGGTTCAAATGTATGAAAATATTTTACAGACAATCGGGCACACTCCGCTCGTAAGAATAAACAAACTGAATCCCAATAAGAATGTTACGATATATGCAAAAATAGAGGGCTTTAATCCGACGGGTAGCATAAAAGACAGAATATCTTTAAAAATGATCGAGCAGGCTGAGGAAGAGGGCAGTTTAACAAAAGGAAAAACGATAATTGAACCGACATCCGGTAATACCGGAATTGGGCTGGCAATGATCGGATGTGTTAAGGGGTATGATGTTGAGATCGTTATGAGTGAGGCGGTCTCGATTGAAAGAAGGAAAATGATAAAGGCGTTTGGCGCCAGAGTTACCCTGACAGACGCTGATCTTGGCACTGATGGAGCTATCCGGAAAGCACGGGAACTGATAGGAGAATACCCTGAGAAGTACTTCATGCCCGATCAGTTTTCAAACGAGTATAATAAGCTCACACATTATAAAACAACAGCCGAAGAGATCCTTCAGGAGACGGATGGAAACATTGATTATTTCGTCTCTTCAATTGGAACATCAGGCACCATCATGGGAGTTGGCAGGGCACTCAAGGAAAAATATCCCGATATCAAGATCGTTGAGGCGCACCCGGTAAGAGGGCATTATATCCAGGGATTGAAGAACATGGAAGAAGCGATTGTGCCGTCAATATATGATCCCTCAAAAATTGATATAACTATTATGGTCGGCAATGAGGAGGCTTTTGAATTAGCAAGGCAGATTGTCAGGGAAGAGGGAATATTTGTTGGTATGAGCAGCGGGGCTGCGATGTTTGCGGCAATTGAAGTTGCCGGAAAGATTGAGTCGGGAACTATAATCGTTGTTTTTCCGGATAGAGGCGAGAAATATTTAAGTACAGATCTTTTTAAAATTTAACCGGATGATTTTCTTATTTTCTTTCTTCCCATAATTCACGGTAGTTGGTTAACCGGATGCCTTTTTTCAGGATCATGGATTTCACCTCGATACTGGTGAGCACCTCCAGTTCAGCAGCCCTGTGTTTTCCGACACCTCCGCCGGGGAATATATCCAAGGGTTTCGTATGTATAAGGGCATTCTGTTCGGGTGAATCTATTCCAATGTGACATATCCATAACCATAGACCCGGTTTCAGTTCTTCCAGAAGCTTGACAGCTCTCTGTTTTTTCTGGTTTTCGGGAGTCATGTAAACCCCGCCGAAAAGTGTTTCACCCATATAGTGTGATATTGGAACATTGTACTCACGGCTTAATTTCTTAAATAATTCCTCGATCCCGGGGTAATTTGTATATCCAAGATAATGGGAATCAATATACTGAACATTGATTCCCCTCTTAAGCGCCAGTTCGATTTGAGCCCTGTATTCGGCTTCAATCTCATCGATCCCGGGGTTTTGGGCGAAAAGTTCATCAGGATACCGGTAAAAATAACCGTCCTCGTCCACAAGCGATGACACCCTATCCCACGGCAGCACCGGTCTCCACCGGTATCCACGCCATTCCCCTATAAGGGTCAGATGTACGCCTACACACCAGCCGGGATTATTTCTGCAAAGCTCAGCCGCTCCCTCAAACCATGGCGCGGGTACCTGCAGTGCGCCGCAGGTCAATATTCCCTCGTTAAACGCTTTTTCGAAAGCCGCAAGTGAACCCTGGGTCATACCAAAATCATCTCCGCGTACAATAAGCCTCATATCCTGGGGGCTTGCAGGCTGTGTCCATACAATAAGCAAAAGGGTTATTGAGAAAATACACCTGAAGAAAATAATGACGAGAGAATTTTTTTCGGTTACGTTTTTCATTTTACAAATTTACCTCGATACCTTTGTCACGCAGGTATTCTTTCATTTGTTTAATTGAAAAGGTTCCGAAATGTGCTATTGATGCGACAAGTACAGCGTCAGCATGAGCATCCACAATAGCCTCGTAGAGATGTTCAAGTTTACCGGCACCGCCTGAAGCGATAACGGGTATGCTTACGGAATCGGCAATAGCGCGTGTCATGGGAATATCATACCCGTTCTGAGTTCCGTCGGCATCCATACTTGTTGGCAGAATTGTCCCGACACCGTAATCTTCAACTTTTTTTGCCCATTCGACAGCATCAATTCCCACAGGCGTTCTGCCGCCATCGATCATAACCTCAAATCCGGAAGCAACTTCGTTCGAAGTGCGTGTGTCTATGGCAACGGTAATTTTTTCGCCGCCAAAAGAACGTACCGCCTCATCCAGAAAATCCGGTTTGTGTACGGCAGCAGTATTAATCGATACTTTTGCTGCGCCGATATCAAGCAGTTCCTGAATGCTTTGAATGGAGTTGATTCCTCCACCGACTGTAAGTGGGATTTCGATTCTTTCAATAGTTTTTCTTACAGCGTCTACTAACGTTTTCCTTTTTTCGATTGTTGCAGTAATATCCAGAAACACAAGTTCGTCGGCACCCGCATCGCTGTAAACCGCCGCATTTTCCGCCGGATCGCCGACATCCTTTAAATTAACAAAATTAATGCCTTTTACAAGTTGTCCGTTTTTTACATCAAGGCAGGGAATGATTCGTTTGAATCCCATAATTTCTCCTTTTTTGTGATTTTATTAATTTTTTTTATTATACCAATTTGAAAGTGAGAGGGAAAGTATTAAATTAACGGGAAACATTTTGTAAATAAACAGGGATGTTTTGTATAAGTTTTAATATAATTGATATATAGAATCTTAATTAAGGTTTGAGACAAAACAAAGAATAGGGAGGAAATATGCCCAGGCGTGACGACTTAAAAAAGATTTTGATAATCGGATCCGGTCCTATAATTATCGGTCAGGCATGTGAGTTTGATTATTCGGGCACACAGGCGTGCAGAGCTTTGAAAGAAGAGGGATACGAAATCGTACTGGTTAATTCTAATCCTGCCACGATCATGACCGATCCTGGAACTGCCGATATAACCTATATTGAACCTCTAAATGTCGAAAGCCTGGAAAAGATCATTGAAAAAGAGCGTCCGGACGGTCTACTTCCGAACCTTGGCGGGCAGACAGGTCTTAATCTCGCTGCAGACCTTCATAAAAGAGGTATTTTGGAGAAATATGATATTGAGGTTATCGGTGTAAAAGTCGATGCTATTGAACGTGGTGAGGATCGTATAGCTTTCAAAGAAACCATGAAAAGACTTGAAATTCAGGTACCTGTCTCGGAGCCGTGTCATTCGGTCGAGGAGGCGGTGGAAATTGCAACCAGATTGAAATGTCCTGTTGTGCTTCGCCCGGCATATACCATGGGTGGAACAGGTGGTGGAATTGCCTACAATTTAAATGAGGTGCGTACAATTGCAATCCGCGGCCTTTCTGCAAGTCTCATACATCAGGTTCTGATTGAAGAGGCGGTGATCGGGTGGGAAGAACTGGAATTGGAGGTCGTGCGCGATATAAATAACCAGAAGATCACCGTTTGTTTTATTGAAAACGTTGATGCGATGGGAATTCATACCGGAGACAGTTTTTGCGTAGCTCCCATGCTTACCATTCCGGAACCGCTGCAGAAACGGCTGCAGGAAATTTCCTATAAAATTGTTGATGCTATAGGTGTTGTGGGAGGTACAAATATCCAGTTTGCCCATAATAAAGAAGATGGCAGACTAGTTGTAATTGAAATAAATCCAAGAACTTCCCGTTCTTCAGCATTGGCTTCCAAGGCTACCGGATTCCCTATCGCTCGAATTTCCACCAAACTTGCAGTTGGTATAACCATGGACGAAATACCGTACTGGAAAGAGGGAACACTTGAAAAATATGTCCCGAGCGGGGATTATGTTGTGGTAAAATTCGCAAGGTGGGCTTTTGAAAAATTCTCCATGGCAAAAGATATTCTGGGAACCCAGATGAAAGCAGTGGGTGAGGTCATGAGCATAGGGAGAACGTTCAAGGAATCATTCCAGAAATCAATTCGATCCCTTGAAATAGGCAGATATGGGCTTGGCAGTGTAAAAGATTTTAAAGAGCTGTCACTAAAAGAACTAAAATCCAGACTAACCATGCCATCGAGCGAGCGTGTCTTTCTGATATATGAGGCTCTTCGCAAAGGTATGGATGTTGATGAGCTTTATGAAATAACACATATAGGGGAATGGTTTCTTTCTGAAATGAAAGAGATTATGGAGCTTGAAAAGAAATTCTCCTCATTCACATGGGATGAATTACCGGATGAATTATTGGTCAAAGCAAAGGAATACAGCTTTTCAGACAGATATCTTGCGGAAGTATTCGGGGTAAAGGAAAAAGAAGTGAGAGAAAAGAGAATTTCACTTGGCAAGATCGCACGGTATAAAGCTGTTCCGGTCAGTGGTGTGGAAAATGCGGCATATTATTATTCAACATATAATGATGACATTGACTCGGTGCCTGTTTCCGACAATCCAAAGATAATGATTCTAGGCGGGGGTCCGAACAGAATCGGACAGGGTATAGAGTTCGATTATACCTGTGTTCATGCGGCATTTGCTTTGCGCGACGAAGGTATTGAGTCGATAATGGTGAACTGCAATCCTGAAACTGTTTCAACAGACTATGATACCTCAAATAAACTGTATTTTGAACCCCTCACTGTTGAAGATGTTCTCGCTATTTACGAAAAGGAAAAACCTCAGGGAGTTATCGTTCAATTTGGAGGACAAACACCGCTTAACATCGCACAACAACTAAAGGATAATGGTGTCAAGATACTCGGAACATCACCTGAGAGTATTCGCTTGGCTGAGGACAGAGAATATTTCAGGGAAAGAATGTTAACTCTCGGTATACCACAGCCGAAAGGTGATACAGCTCGTTCACTCGACGAAGCTCTATCAATAGCGGGGGAAATCGGATACCCCCTTATGGTTCGTCCATCGTTTGTTCTTGGTGGACGAGGGATGGAAATTATTTATGATCAGGACATGCTGAAAAAGTATGCTCTGGAGGCAATCCAGATAAGTCCGGAATATCCAATGCTGATTGACAGGTTTCTGGAAGACGCTGTTGAGGTTGAGGTCGATGCACTGTCAGATGGTGAAGAAACTTTTGTAGCCGCGGTTATGGAACACATCGAACTTGCAGGGATACATTCCGGCGACTCAGCCTGTGTTATTCCGTCCAGAACGATAAAAGAAGAGCATATTGGAGTAATAGAAAAATATACAGCTCTGATAGCGAAAGAACTTGAAGTAGTCGGTATTATTAACATTCAATTTGCCATATGCAATGATATCGTGTATATCCTGGAGGCAAATCCACGGGCATCACGAACTGTACCGCTCGTTTCAAAGATCGCCGGTATCACACTGGCTCATATAGCAACACAGGTCATGCTGGGTAAAAGAGTAAAAGAGTTTCCCGAGTTGAAAAAACATAAACTCACGTACTTCGGTGTGAAAGAAGCAGTATTTCCATTTAATATGTTTCCCGAAGTTGATCCGCTTCTTGGACCGGAAATGCGGGCAACTGGAGAAGTCATGGGCATTGCCGATTCATTTGAACTTGCATTTTACAAAGCACAGGAAGCAGCGGGATCAAAGCTTCCTGTTAAAGGTAATGTTCTGTTGACCGTTGCGGATAGAGACAAACAGGCTTTGCTGCCCACAGCCCGTAAAATTCAGGAACTGGGATTTACTATATATGCAACGAATAATACAAGTCGATTCCTCTCTGATAATGGTATTGCCAACACAAGAATAATGAAACTGAAAGAGGGCAGACCGAATATTTTAGACGCCATAAAAGACAATGAGATTCATCTTATTATAAATACTCCGCTGGGTCGTTACAGTAAGGATGACGACAGCTTTATCCGTATGGAGGCAATTCAGCAGAAAATTCCGTATGTTACAACAATTGCCGCCGCTGATGCAAGTGTAAAAGGGATAGAAGCTGTAATTAACAAGGAAGATAGTCCCAAATCACTCCAGGAATATTATAAATAGTCCTTCCTGAATTGAGAGATTTTTGTCCGGGGTAATCACTGCTCCTACGAAAAGTTATAAGCCACTGTGTAAAACGGCTAAATTCAAAGAAATGATACAATTTCTTTCATAATTGCTCATGATGGTGAAGAATTTGCTTAATTTAAAAAATGTCTGCTGTTTTTAAAGTTATGTCTGTTGAATATCGGAGGCAGTGAATGAAGAAAAAATATATGGTTCGCTGTGATATTGAAGGAGTTACCGGTGTCGTGAGCTATGAACAGTCCGAACCGGGGAAGTCTGAATATGCTTTTGCCCAAAAGATGTTCATGGGGGAACTCATAAGTCTTCTGGAAGGTCTTCACGATGGCGGTGCAGAAAGGATAGTTATCTACGATGAGCATTACTATGGAAGGAATATCGATCTGGCGGAATTGCCGGAATATGCCCATGCTATTTGCGGCAAACCACCGTTTCTTTCTGACTGGGCAGGCGGACTCGATGCTTCTTTCAGCGGTGTAATCCTGTTGGGCTTTCATTCAAAAGCGGGAACTCCGGATGCTCTTCTCCCTCATACCTATGAGCATGATATTAAGGATCTCAGGCTCAACGGTGTTTCTATCGGTGAAATAGGCATGGAAGCTGCAATAGCCGGGGATTTTAATGTTTCTGTACAGCTGGTGACAGGCGATTCACATGGAATTGAGGAAGCGCGATCGCTGCTTGAGGGTGTTGAATGTGTTACAGTAAAGGAAGGCTTTAATGAAACCGGCGCCCTTTGTTATCCTCTGCGTTTGACGACCGGTAAAATCCGTACCGCCGCAAGGAAGATAGTAGAAAATCCTCCTCCGGTAAAACCGTATACATGCGGCGGAAATGCAATCCTTGAGGTTCAGCTTCATGACACGCCGTTCAGCAGGGCAATGCAAAAGCTTTATTTTCGTCAAATGGATGATAGTAATACAATAACAATCAAGGGTAAAACTGCTACCGAGGTCTGGGCACAGTACTGGAATAAAAAACTTGAGTGTCTGGCTCAGGGGGGAGATGTGCAGGAATGAAAGAGGATATAAGAAAATTTGCCCGACTTGGATTCGTGCATCAGATGCTTTACCCCAGAAGTATCGAGGATCCCGGTTATCATGTGGAATCGCTTACACAATTTATCAGCCGTAACGACGTTGAAACGTTTGACTGTTGTTTCCCCTTTGGAAAGGAGTACAGGAATCGTTTGATACAGGTTCTTAAAAACTGCGGGAAAGAATTTATCGCGTCAATTCACCTGACGCTTATGAAAAAAGTAAATCCTTCCTCGGTGTGGGCATCCGAGCAGGGTCATACCCGGCTTGTATTTGAGGACCAGATTAAACTGGCGGGAAAAGCAGGGGCCTCGGGCTTCATTTTCGGTTCCGGTCCCGGTAGCCCCGATGCTCAAAAATCTGAATCGCGTGAGGCTTTCTCCGGATTCACCAGATGGTTCTGTTCCCTGTTAAAACAGTTTGGTATCAAGGCTGTATTGGAGCCGTTCGACACAACTATTGATAAGAGATATCTCTATGGACCGACAATTGAATGTGTGGATTTTATTCGGTCGCTGGAACCGGAAATTGACAATCTTGGCATCAATCTGGATTTTGCTCACATTCCCTTGATGTTCGAGGATTTTGCTCACGCTGTCCGTGTGACAGCCCCCTGTCTCAAACGTGTTCACCTCGGGAATTGTGTTCTTAAAGATACCTCCAGCCCGTGGTATGGAGATAAACATCCTCCCATTGGTTTTGAGGGGGGGGAAATAGATATTCCCGAACTTTCCGAGCAATTGCGATTATTACTTGAAGACGGATATTTGAACAGGGAAAAACGTGCACCGCTAGTAATGGAAATGCAGCCCTTTCCCGGTCTCACTGCCGAGGAAACGATAGCGGACACCCTGGAAAGACTTGAAAAAGCATGGGATCTTGTTTGAAACAGGGAAATTTCTGAAAATTAATAAACCCGCATTTCCCCTATAAACCCCCAAAAATGCTTTCATAATATGCCATAACATGTTATTATATAATAAATAACAGTCGTTTTGATTGACAAATTCTGGTTACCCGTAGATTGAAAGCATGAAAGCTGGTTTTGATGTAGGAATAAAGCTTGAATTTCATGGTGCAAAGGTAGTCAGGCACAGTAGATACATCACGTTTCAGATAGCAAAAGTTACTATAGACAAGATGTTATTTGCCGATATATTTTCCCGGATAGAACGATTGCGTTGCTATTCTGTTTAACTACGGCTACAGTTTGAGTTGATTCAATGGATACGTGTCTTTCAACTGAGATGTTTCAGTGTTTATCAAGAGTATACGTAGTAAAATTTAAAGATCAGTATGCAGAAAATACTTGCAAAAGAATTTTAATAATGCAATATTCGTTTATCAATAAGATTGTTGAGAATTTTAACTACTCATAATTTTGATA
>JBHPFF010000046.1:0-20167 GCA_042572165.1 Candidatus Latescibacterota bacterium
GTATATGTTCCTGATGATACCGTCCTTAAACAGTGCTTCAATCTGGGCAAACAGGTCGGGGAGAAACTGAAAAAAAATAATAAATAGGAGGTTAACATGCAGAAGTACGTGTGCGACTTGTGTGGATATGTATATGACCCGGCTGTTGGAGACGAGGAAAATGGTATTGCACCGGGAACAGCTTTTAATGATCTACCCGATGACTGGGTCTGCCCGGAGTGTGGAGCAGGCAAGGAAGACTTTTCCAAAAAATAAAAGCAGAGGAGAAGTAATCGTTCCCCTTTTTACGGAGTATTTGAGTTAAAAATGATTTTTAACAAATTACAACACTTTTTTTAACTAGTCGCCTGTTGCCTCCATTACTTTAGCCACAAATGCGCTTTCAGGCAGGGCGCCTTCAATGTTAATTTTTTCATTAATAACTGTCTTGGGTACCGAAAGCACCTTATATTTTTGTGCGAGCTGGACGAATTCAGAAATTTCTATCATATTGGCTCTATAATACTCGCATTCAAGTGCAAGAGCATGAGCCAAACGCACTGCCGGCGGGCAGTATGGGCATGTTAAGGAAACAAATACCTGAATATGTACAGGTTCGCTGATAGTTTTTAGTTGATTTCGAGTTTGCTCGCTGAGACTCGAACTTCTTCGGGAAACATCCACAATATCTTCAATTAAGGAAGTAAATTCATATCCGGCAGGTATACCGTAGTAGCGGATTCCGTAATCTTTGACTCCCTCAACCGCCAGTTCCTTCTCTCCGGGTATACCCAGCGGACGTGAATGTTTCCCCGTGGTAATGATGATTTAACGAGATTCGTAGGTTTTATCCGTATCGGTTTTGATTTCAAACTTGTCACCCCCCGGGATAATTCCGATTATAGTTTCCAGCAGATGTTTGTCAATTTCTTCATACTGATTCATGTGTTCTTCAAAGCACTGGGTAAGTTCAAAACCGGTAATATGTTTGAATCCTGTCCAGTTCTCGATGTCAGTAGTTAGCGTCATCTGCGCCCACCGATCTCTTTGGTCACAAGGAGTGTTTTGAGCCTTTTACGGGCTGCATACACGGCAACGGTCATACCCGCCGGACCTCCTCCGAGATTAGCTATATCATACATAACCATCCACCTTGTTCTTTTATGAAATATTTCTGTAATAATCCAGATAATTCTTATATATACAACAAATTAAGGTTTGAATTGAAAGCCTGTTACCATATATGATTCTCTTTGTGGATTATAATGTAAAATTGTATAGTATTTTATTAGATATACCAACAAAAAGTTTCTTTCAATGAAATATTTACAAATTTTTTAGAATAGATAACAAAAATTAGTCTGAATTTGACAGGAAAATTGTTTATAATATAAGATTGATATTATTTGAAACCTTTGTGTATTATAATTGTTTAATGTATACGAATGTCGGTATGCAGGAAATAAATTCACTGCGCCTGCCATCAATATTTCAATTCATTTTATATCATTGAAGATTGGAAATAGAGAATGCAGCAGAAAAAAATAAAAAAAAGTAGAAAGTGGTTTTCTTCCGGTTTTACTATCCTGCATACATTTTTACTCTACTTCCTTATAAGCCAGATTGTAATCATCGGTTCTGCATATGTGGTTATCCAGAAATTATCAGTTGGTCTTCCAAAACTTGAGGATCTCGAGGAAATACCTGATGATCATGAACTCAGTACGACAATTTACTCCGGCGGCGGGCAGGAACTGAGAACGTTTTATAAAGTAAAAAGGGTCTGGATAAAGTATAATGATATTCCGCAGTGTATGATAGATGCAATATTGTCAGCCGAAGATTCACGTTTCTTTTCACACTGGGGTGTTTCCTTTCGTGATATTCTGCGGGCAATGAAAGTGAATATTCTTCACATGGGTGTGGAGCAGGGCGCTTCCACCATAACCCAGCAGCTCGCAAGGAATCTTTTTCTCGACAGAAAGCAGACGATTCGCCGTAAACTCAAAGAGATGATAGTAGCAATAGATATTGAACATACCTATTCAAAATCGGAGATTCTTGAATTTTTCCTGAACAATATGTATTTTGGCAACAATTCGTCTGGAATTCAGTCGGCCTCGCTGGGATATTTCAGCAAAGACGCTACCGAACTTACTGCTTCGGAAGCAGCATTGCTTGCTGGGATTCTTGCTTCACCCTCCAGGCTGAATCCACGCTCTACCAGAAGACCTCCGGAAGAGCAGCTTAAAATTGTAAAAAGGCGCAGGGATATTGTTCTTGGTATGATGTATAAAGACGGGAAGATTCCCTACTGGCAGGCAAAAGAAGAGATGGTAAAACCCATCATTATGGGCAGTTCCGGAGAATCGGACTTTGGGAAAGCTCCGTATTTTGTCGATTATGTCAGGGTTATTCTTGAAGATAGGTACGGTGAAGAGTTCCTCTATACATCGGGCGCGAAGATATATACCACTCTTGATTACCGGCTCCAGGAGATAGCTGAGCGGGTGCTCAAAAAACAACTCGAACATATTCAGGAAATAAATTCTGTAAATTACAAGTATATACGACCGGAGGGGCTCACTGATCAGGAGGCTTTTGAGGATTCACTGGACAAATCGGTCGTCCAGGGCGCTCTGGTGGCGCTGGATATCAGAACCGGAAAGATTCTTGCAATGGTTGGAGGGAAAGAATACTCCCAGAATGACATGTTCAATCGCGCAGTTCAGGCAAAAAGACAGGCGGGATCGTTATTTAAACCTTTTATTTATACAACAGCGCTTGATAACGGCTGGCGTTGTTGTGACACGATATTCGATGGATACTGGAGTATGACACTGCCGGACGGTACCATCTGGGAGCCGCGTAATTTTGATGAAGAGCACAAAGGCTTTCTTTCCTTGCGTGACGGTTTCAAATTGAGCCAGAACATGATCGCCGTAAAACTTGTGAATGATATGGAAAACCATGGGATCGGCCCCCATAATGTTGTCAAATATGCCCGCAAAATGGGTATTAACACTTACATCCCCAACGTTCCCAGTATTGCAGTGGGAACTCCTGAGGTTAAACTTATTGAAATGGCATCTGCGTATACCATTTTCCCCAATGACGGCATCAAAATTGATGCATTTGCGTTGGAAGAAGTCTGGGATAAAAACAATATTCTGATTGATCGGGAGAATGTTGGGAAAAAATCGGAGGTATTGAAACCAGAAATTGCCTCTTTAATGCTTAACATGCTTAGAAGTGTTGCTACCGAGGGAACCGCGTCTAATGCTGTTATTACAAGAAAAATGCGGGATCGTCCCTTTGCGGGAAAGACCGGAACTGCCCAGGAATATAAGGACACATGGTTCATAGGTTTTACTCCCTATCTCGTCTGTGGAATCTGGATAGGATTTGACTCGGAGGAAACCACACTGGTGAAGCCGACACATACTGGTGCAACAGCGGCACTGCCTGCCTGGATTGATTTTATGGCTGAAGCATCAGAACTGTTGGGACTTCCAAAAGATGAGTTTACTCTCTCAAGCGGTATTACCATACAGCGCCTCTGCAAGGATTCATACCTTCTCCCGACAGAATACTGCCCGGAAGGCAGAATATATAATGAATATTTCATCCGCGGAACTGAAATTAAAGAATACTGTAACGAACATGGTCCTGGGAGACACAAACAAAACGGTACACGTTTTACCCCAGGCAAACGCAATTCGAGAAGAGGAATATAAATCTTTTATTTCAATCGGAGATAAGACCTTGAAATTCATTTTCATTCGATCCTTTTTTGTTGTAATTGCATTAGGATATCTCACGATACATTTTGCCGGCTGTTCCCGCAAATCCGCCACCTATGATGAACTTGAAGAAACCGGCAGAATTGAATCAATCGCACGAAAAGATTATTCCAGGTTTTTCAAGCAGATAAAACGTCTCGGTAATTTTAGCGATGAATCACCGGACAGTGTGTTTGTGAGTAAAACGTCTGCTCTGACAGACCTGGTAATTGAAGACATACGGCCTTTTCCCTCAACATTCCAGTCTCGAATAGCACTCGATGCACTTTCCTATGCCGCCAGTGACCTTACCGAATCCCCGGGGTCTTCACATGATGAGGTGTATTTATTCTGGAGGAACGCCTTACTCTTTCCTATCTTTGTCAAGGGTCGTGAATACATAAAATCACAAAATACGAACGAGTCCACTCATGTACAGTTAGTGAAGGCACTTCAGAGAGGCATAGGCTCGATGGCAACAGATGATATGCTCCTGGAGATTATTCCTATAATCGGTTCTGCTCCATCAGAAAAGATTATGGGAGTATGCGAAGCAGATTCCCTTGTGCTGAAAAAAATTTATGAGCTCATTGTTTATACCAGAAGTCTTCAGAAAATGGGTCCCCCGTTGTGGATGACCACGGGAGCATGGTTTGTTGCTGTTGATATGGAAGGATGGCCGTTGAGCTTTTTCTGCCTCAGCCCCCAGATGGTTAATAATTCTCTCTATCTCACATTCAGAGATTATTATCAGGGTGAAGTTTATACTGCTGTTTACAATGATCCTCCTCCACGTGATACATCTCAAATGGATGCATGGCTTACACGGGCAAGTGAGGCTTTAAATTCAATCGTATATAATGATACGTTCTCTGAGAAGGTACGTATGAGCGGGCTGCCCACGTATGATACCCATTTTTTTTACAATGATTTTCTTCTTGGGGCAAAGACCGATTCTCTCAAAAAGAAATTCAGTGTCATATTTAAGCGTGATAGAATCTGGGAAAGTACGTTACAGTTTACCGGTGTTGACAGTATGGAGATCGTTTTTACGGAAGACGAAATGTTTACCCCTACCGAAAGTATCCTGCACCTCTCGGCAACCCGGTATCATGGCGCTTCAATGTCCGGTGGCGGTTTCATTCCCTCACGAAGGAGAGAAGGCACAGCCTACCTGATGCCTCTGGGAAAAAGAGATATAACCATGATGAGAGAGATTCAGGAGATATTAATGCCGGAGATCAAAGTAAACACTGAATAATAGCACATATAAATCGAACCAGTTTCAGCCAACGGATAACGGCTGAACGGTTTCCGAAAATGCCTCTTACCATACGTTTTGGTCACATATGTTACTCAGCTTTCTTATAAGTATTTAAACATTTCAACCATACAAAGCACCATAAATTCCCATAAAAAACGGTATTGTAAGAATACATATAAGAGAGGTAAGCAGTATTGCACCGGCAATAACTCTCTGTTTACCCGGATCATCAGATGCAATCAGGGCAATAAGCATGGCGGAAGGCATTGCCGATTCGAGAATGATCAATAAACCAAGGTACTCAGGTGGCCTCACAATATAGACAAACACACAGGCCAGGAGCGGAAAAATAAAGCATTTGAGAAAGGATATTTTTACCGGCTCACGCCAGTCCCCGGGTTTGGCCTTTGGGAGATTGATTACAATGATCCCGCCCACGAGAAGCATAGACAGCGGTGTAGCAAGTGACCCGATTGAGGCCATGGGTTTCATCAAGAATTCGGGCATTAACGATCCCCAGCCTGCCGCAGCTATTATAAACCCAAGGACAGTAGCAGCAACAGGGGGTGAAAAGAAATCTCGAATCCTGAAACGAATTCCTTCGGATGCATTCACCATCCACACCGCCAGGATAAAAAAGGTGGGTATTGACAGGAGATTAAAGAGAAAAAGAAGTGTAAGAAAATACGGAAGTGTTTGTGGATCAAATAAAGCGGGTGCAAATGCCAGCGGAAGAAAAATCCCGTTCTGAAATGCAACGAGTACCTTGAATTCTCCCCGGAAGGTGACAGAACGGTCAATACCCATATAACCATATGCAAGTATTACTCCCGACAGGTTTATAGCAACAGCCACCAGTGGATATATCCACCATAATTCCACATCCTCGATCCTGAATCGGGTAACCATAGTTGAGAACATAAGACAGGGAAGCGCTACTCTTTTAAGGAGCTTCGCAATAAAGTCCATAAACCTGGGATCGGGTTTACACCCAGCAATGATGAGATAACCGGCAACTCCGAATAAAAACACTGAAGAAATGCCGCGGAAAGAGATGAACATGAGTTTGAAAAACAAACGTTCCTCCTGAATGTGAGAGCTCAACAATTACTTCATGATATAATACCAGAAGAAAAAATGCTGTTGACAGTTAATCCGGATTATTCACAAATTTTTAATTATTTTATTGTTAGCTGTTCCATAATATTTTATAAATCATTTAATCAGCATGAGCTTGCGGGTCAGTTTATAATCACCAGCCTTAATACGGTAAAAATATACTCCGCTTCTCAACTGGCTGCCTGCATTATCCTTTCCATCCCATGTGACGGTATAATTGCCGGCGGATTTGATCTCGTTGACCAAAGTCCTCACGAGCTGACCGATAACACTGTATACATCGATCTTTACAAAGGATGTTTCCGGCAGCCGATAACTTATAGTGGTTTCCGGATTAAATGGATTCGGGAAATTCTGTGATAACATAAACCCATCAGGCAGTGTGTTTTCTTCAACTGCAGTCGGGCCAGCGGATTTAGGTGCAACGGCAATATCGGAAAAGTGCGCAATGTTACCGGTGATCACATTTGTTTCACTATTCACAACAACGTCGGTAATACCTTCCTTAACCAGTTTTCCTGACTCTGTGTAATAAAACATATCCAGATTTTCAGGATCAATTTCCAGGCTCGCTAACAATTCGCTATCATAGGGAATTGTCAACACAATAGGCACATCAAAGGTAAACTGGCTGACTGTTTCTCCATCAACACTTACCCAAATATTTATCCCGGAGATAATAATTTCACCGAATGACACATTCCCGGTCATGACATCAATTTCAGCAAAATCCGGGATTTTTATGGTAATCGTAATATTTTTGGATATACACTCCTCAGGAAAAGACACCCCGGTACCGTTCAGGTAATCAAATGGAGCGGGAAGCTCGCTGATGGATAGAGTATTACCCTCCTTCACGGAGCCAAGGGGTACGCTTGTGCCGTCCGGTAAAATCAAAATAATATCGATTGTATTAATTTCATTCTGGGCTAAAACCGGAAAGGCATAAAAAATAGCAATAAATAAAATGAAAACAATCTTTTTCATCACACATCTCTTTATTTTAAGTAAATGAATTAAAATAAACTGGAAACTGTTATATACGGATTATACTGAAAAGTCTGGACAACATGCACCCCTTCAGAATAAATTTGATACTTTAAGTAAAATTAGGTGTTAAATCAACCGGAAGCAACCGCTTTTTCTTGCCAGAAATACAATCCGTTATTACATTAAATAAAGGACTGCCACACCGGACTTCACCGCGAAAAAAAGGGCTGGAGTAACACACACTCCAGCCCTGAAATAGTTACGGTTTTCTGGAAAACCGACTATTTCATCATCATGAGCTTTTTATATTTGGTGAGGTTTCCGGCTTCGATACGGTAAATATAGACACCGCTCGTTACCTTTTCACCGGCATCATTTGTACCATCCCATACAACAGAATAACTACCTACAGGTTTCATCCCGTTCACCAGCGTCCGCACGTGCTGACCGAGGACGTTATAAATGGTAAGTTTCACATGCAAAGCTTCCGGCAACATGTAAATTATAGTCGTTTCCGGATTGAACGGATTGGGATGATTCTGCGACAATGAAAACTCGCCCGGCATTTCCACTTCTTCCACAGCTGTCGTCACAGCTGATTTAGGCGCAATAGCAATGTCCGAGAAATGAGATACGCCGCCTGTTAAGGTTCCTCCCTCGGAATCGACTTCACAATCGGATATACCTTCCCTGATAAGTTCTCCCTTTTGACCGACAAAATACATTTCAAGATCTTCCGGATTTATGCCAAGTTTTGTCAGTAATCCCTTCTTATACGGAATCGTTACCTCAAGTGGCACCGCAAATTCAAACGGGCTGACCACTTCTCCTTCAACACTGACCTCAAAAGTCACCGCTGTTAAAATATCACCCTCAAACTCAACTGTTTTATTCTCATTATCTATATTTCCAATAACAGGAATCTTGATGGTGATAGTGATGTCGGAGGCAATACAGCCCTCGGTGAAATATACTCTCGTGCCGTTCATGTAATTAAACGGATGGGGAATACCTCCGAGAGTAACAGTATCACCCTCTGCAACGGCTGTACCGAATTTTCTGATCTTTCCGTCGGGGAACTCGCGAAGAATAGTTATCGTATTAACTCCTTCAGGAAGCTCTGGTTCCTCTTTCGTAACTTCAACCTCAGCTTCCTCAGACAGTTCGCCTGACGTTGCGGTAACTTCGGTTTCACCCTCTGCCAGAGCGGTAAACAAACCTTCATCAATAGTACCAATATTTGTATCAATGACCGTCCAAACCACTTCGGCATCTTCGATTAAATTGCCATCGGCGTCTTTAACAGCGGCTTCAAACTGGACAGTTTCACCAATGACAGCCGAAGCTTTAGGAGGGAAAATTTTAATAGATTCTCCAACCTGGGCTTCCTGTTCGGTTACAGTAACAGCCGCCTCACCGGATACATTACCCACTTTGGCGACAACTGATCCCGAACCGGGAGAAGTGGCAGTAAACATGCCGGTCTCTGTAATAGTTCCTATTCCCTCTTTTACGGTCCAGACAAATTCAGCCTCTATTACCGGCTTTTCTTCAGCATCGTATGCAGCAGCGGTGAATTGAACTTCATCACCTACCTGAACAGTTTCTTCTTCAGGTGTAACACTGATTGATGTTATAGTCGTCTGGCCCTGAGCAAACGCAAGATAACTCATCATTAAAAATATTGTTATGCTTATAAAAACCTTTAACCTTAACATGATAACTCTCCTTTTAATAGATGAATAATCTAAACTTCATTTGGGTTTTAAATAGAACAACATTCAGATTGTGACTACTGATAAATAAAAATCCTGAGTATCACCTCCTCAAGTTTTTAAAATATTTTAACTTCACCGTTAAATATATTTGAATTTATGCGAGTTTGCGGTGATAGGCGTCACTAAAAAAATAAAATTATGAAATACCCTGAGAAACTCCGGTTTTGGTAAGTCAGTTGTTTTACTATGTTCTGGTAGGATTAGCTTTGCAGATGAATAATAGAATTTATTTCTATATGAAATAGAGCAATTATTATGCCATACATAATAACAAAATTACAAAGATTTTACTTGCATAATTGTATATATATCATTAATTTAAAAATTGATTTTTGAATAAAACTTTATTGTCAATATGCGGTATTTTCGTCGAAACCGTGATGCCATCATGAGTGTTTCCGGCAGTAAAATTTGACTGCTTTAAGGTCACGATTAATCGAAGAGGTAAAGCCATGAAAAGAAATTTTTTAACTGTTATCATAGACACTCTTTTAATATTTTTCTGTGTATCTGCCTGCAATGTCGACAAACCTGAGGTTAAACAAATGGACTATGGACCTACCGTTGTTATCATAATGGAAACTTCTATGGGCACTTTAGAAATCACACTTGACAATGAAAAAGCCCCTGTTACTGTGAAAAATTTCCTTTCGTATGTAAACGACGGGTTTTACGACAACACTATCTTCCATCGCGTTATCCCCGGCTTCATGATACAGGGCGGGGGATTTAATGCTAATTTTTCAGAAAAAAACACAAATCCGTCTATCCAAAATGAGGCGACTAATGGGCTCCTGAATAAACGCGGAACCATTGCCATGGCACGCACGGATGTTATAAACAGTGCCACCTCCCAGTTTTTCATCAACCTCAAGGACAACGATTTTCTAAATCACCAGAATACTTCTGCACGCGGATACGGTTATGCAGTGTTTGGTGAGGTCACTTCCGGCATGGACGTTGTGGATAAAATCGCCGCTGTAGAGACAAAACCAAGCAGTGTATCCGAGGCAGTGCCTCTTGAAACTATTTTGATAAAGTCGGTGAGGGTGAAGGAATAGGGATGCGTTAAAAGTAATATGAAGTATCGATTATTATCAAAAAAAGGGGTAACCGGTGTTACCCCTTTTTCATTTTTCAATATCGGGTTTATTTTATAAACCTGCAGTAGCCTCTTTGAACTTGGCAGTAAAAGTATCGAGAGCCTCACGTATCACATCGACATTGCCCGGAGCTTTCTTTTCAACAACGAGGTTCAACGGCGCGCTCATACCGAGAACGGGAAAGTAACCACGGCTTGAAATTATCTTGATGTGCTCGGGGCCGGATACAAAATCCACAGCGCCGGTTGGCATGATTATCCTGTCTTTGTGACGATCGCGAACGTACGGTGCAAGGAGATCGCCGATGCCCTTGGGACCGTGTGTGCGTGCCGGGAAGACCTTTATAGCGTCCGGTATGTTGCCGTCATCACGCTCGATGTAATAGTTCAACTCGGTCGGGCTGAAAACTGCCGGTGCGCAGAAACGGTTTGCGGCGTGGGCAATCTTAACAAACTCAACACCTTCTCCGTAACCACCCATGACATTTGCAGGTGCAACGATCATGTCGAAGCCCATCCCGATAGCGGTTTCGAGCTCGCTGGGATTAATGATAGAGCCGACTCCCAGGACAAACGGATTGTCGGTAGGCGATTCTGCACGTCTCTTGATAAGCTCCTGCATACCTTCCTTGAGGAGTGCCGGGTCAATGCGGAACGTACATTCACTGACGAAGCCGGCTTTGTAAACTTCCCACATTGTATCCACGAAATGTTGCGGCGCCTGGATGTGACTTTTGTTCATCACCACTACTACACCGCTTTTTCTAAGAGCCATGTCTACACGTTTGACATCATACTGATAATCTGCCATAGTTTTTCATCTCCATTATTTTACACGTGATTGATTATATTAAAATGTTATCGTAAAGCACTAACGCCTCCGCCGGTTTTAGCACGCTTGATCTCTTTTTCGATCATGGCAAGCGTCGCCATCGTAGTGTCGCCGGGGAATTCCTGGACAATAACGCCGTGAGCAGCACCGTAATCAACAGCTTCTTCGGTTGTTTTGCCCATCATGAGCGATGCGGCAACACCGTTGCAGAATGAATCACCGCCGCCGGTACGGTCTGCTATCTCTATCCGCTCGCGCACTACAGCCTGGTAGATTGTGTCTTCGGCAACATCATAGAGAACTGCGCCCCAGTTGATGAGATCGGCTGAGAGTGCGCTTCTGAGCTGGGTGCCGATGATCTTGAGATTGGGATAATCTTTCGACACCTTGCGAAGCGTTTCGGCGTAAGCCTCCATGAAAACTTCCATGGATTCATCTTTGCTGATCTTGCGGGTTTCATAGCCGAGAGCATCAAAAAAGTCGCCCTGGTTTCCAACCAGGAATTCAGTTTCTGAAACGATCCTCCTGTTGATCGTCCGTGCTTTCTCCTTGTCCGGCTCAACCTTGGAGCGGTAGTTGAGATCAAAGGAACGGAAAGTGCCGTGTTTACCGGCGCTTTTCATGGCTTCAAGAGCGAAATCGGCCGTTTTGGGGCCGATGAGGGTAAAGATGCCGCCTGTATGAAACCATCTTACTCCCTGTGAAAACAGGTCATCCCAGTCGAAATCACCGTGTTTGAGTGCGGTTGCCGCAGCGTGGGCACGGTAATATTCTGTTACCGACGGAAGCACGCCTTTACCTATCCATGTGAAATTGATGCCGTTGTGTAGTGAGCCCTTGGCATCGGTGGAACGTTCGCCTTTGCCCTGATTATTGAACCAGATGATATTGGATGTATCGACGCCGGCTTCTTTAAGCTGAGCTTCTATGTTACGGCCGATACCGTCATCAACAAGAGCCGTTACAATAGCTCCTCTCATCTTGAATGCATAGGCTATTCCCTCGGCGACATTGGTTTCACCGCCGCCGTGCCAGATGCGTGCTGTACGGGCACGTGCTGTGGGAGTATCACCCGGATCAATGCGCATCATAACCTCACCCAGCGAAACGACATCGTACTTCGTTTCCTGAGGTGATTTGAACGTGAATGTACTCGCCATTATACTTCCTCCTTTAGTGGTTATGGGACAATCAAAAATGGATTTATCCGAAAAGTTGACATGATTTTTTAATTTATCTTTAGAATTAGAATATAAATTATTGAATAGAAAAATCAAAGCAGATAAGATATATTTTCGTGATGGATATAGTTGACTAACAATATCAATTGTGGTATTTTAATTAATATGTACTTATCATATGTTATTTCCATTATTACTAAAAGTTATTCTATAAATTTCTTATTTAATTGAGAATTGACCGGTGCATTATGAGAGTTCTTATTATTGCAAATCCCCTTGTAGGAATTCACAAGGGAAATAGACGTATCATTGAGGATATAGTTGATCAGATAACAAGCCGTCGCGGGATTGCAGATATTACCTACACAATGCACCCCGGAACCGGGAAAAAACGAGCGTCCCGTGCAAGCCTGGAGGGTTATGACGCTGTCTATGCTGCCGGAGGAGACGGTACTATCAATGATGTCGCATCGGGACTTGTGGGACGGTCTGTTCCGCTAGGCATCATTCCCCTCGGCTCCGGGAACGGATTTGCCCGCAGTCTGGGAATCCCTCTTGATAAAAAGGGATTCACAGATGTCCTGTTACAGAATAAAATCACCACAATCGATACTGGGAAAATAGCATCCCGGATTTTTCTCTCAACTGCAGGAATGGGGTACGATGCAAATATAGCCCATGATTTCAATGCGCAAAAAATTTCCAGCAGAACAAGTTTGAAGTATTTTTATTATGCGGTAAAAAATTATTTTTTCAAGAGATCAGAACATTTGAAACTTATCATTGACGGTAAAGAAATCAATCGTACCGTGTTTGCGTTAACCATTTGCAATACCATGCAGTACAGCAGTGGAGCTATCATTGCCCCACAGGCAAAACCTCAAAGCGGAGAACTTATCGCGGTTCTAATTCCCAAGTTGCCACTGTATAAGGCTCCTCTGGCTGCAATAAAACTTTTCAATGGTTCTGTAAAAGACATAAAGGAGCTTGAGTATATACCCTTTAAAAATCTCACGATCAAACGTCGAAAAGCCGGACTGGTTCATGTCGATGGCGAAAATTTCAGAGGTGAAAAAACGCTGAATACCTCTGTCGAACCCTCCTCTCTGAAAATCATAGCACCATAACAAATCTCTCACAAGCCTCAACACTGCCATATCAGCATTATTATATGTCATAATGGCATTATTACTGCCTTTGTCATATGTAATACTCTCCCGCTGTCTCCGTTTATTATTGCTGTAATATGTTGTTTATTCATAATATGTATTCGCAGATAGTATTTTGGCATGACTCTTGCGCTATAATAATAGTGAAACAAGAAAAAAATTAATAAAGGAGGGATTTACAATGTTACCTGCAATTTGGAGAACCAGAGGATCGCTGATTGGACCACAACTGGATGATTTATTCGGGAGATTTTTCTACGGACTGCCTTCATTTGAGAGGAATCTCGATACTGCTTGGAGTCCGAGAGTGGATATCCATGAAACTGACAAAGAGTTTCTCATTGATGTCGAACTCCCCGGTCTCGAAAAGAAAGATATCAAGGTTGAGGTGAGGGATAACACCCTGACTGTTTCAGGTGAACGCAATTACGAGAAGACAGCCGAAGACGGTGAAACCTCAAGAGTTGAGCGTCATTACGGTAAGTTTGAAAGGACATTTGGCCTTCCCGACACCGTAAAGACAGAAAAGGTAAACGCTGAATACAAAAATGGCGTTCTGGCTCTCTCTCTGCCGAAATCTGAAAAAGCGATACCTAAAGAAATTAACATCGAAGTGAAATAGTATTTCACTTAAAAGTAATATTGAAAGCCGGATGGTTATCCATCCGGCTTTTTTAGTGCACCCGACATGGTGCACTAAAAAAGGGCATCCCCCTTAAGGAGACACCCCTTGTGCGAAGACCAATACCAGACAATATCAGAAGCTTAAATTCCTGCTCAACCTGAGCAGAATACCTGTATCAGCACTCGAGTTCTTGCCGGAAGCAGTGTAGAGGAGAAAACCTGTTAATAATATGTCATCAGTAAGCTTATAGTCGACTCCGATCCAGGGCTGAATCGAGTTAACAGCGGAGTCCTTTACTTCGGTTCTTCTCAAAGCACGAGATGGGCGAATGGAGGCTTGGCTCAGGTATCAACTAGTGCCGGTCCGTGTTCACTTTCTTGAGATTGAAAAAATATAATAAAAAAAAATCCTTTACTATTCACGTGAAAACTATAAATTTATTATCTTGATAACGGTTTTTTACTCAATGTACACAGGAAATAGCGGAGGGTATTAATGAAATTAGTATGGCAGAAAAGCTTGTATATTTTAATCTTTACAGTTTGTATTATTATTCCTGTCCAGAAAACATTTGCGATTGAGCTTACGGTTATAACTTCAACCGGGGTAACCATTAAAGTCCAGGCTGAACCGGATGATGAAATTTTAGAGGTAAAAGAATTTGTGTTCAATGTAACCCGGATTCATCCCGGGAATCAGGTAATGTTCAAGGATGATGTTAGACTGGACTATGATAAAACCCTTGCGTTTTACAATATTGCTGACGGTGATACAATTCAGGTTAAGTTGGGCACTGGAGGTGCACCAACAGGGAATAAATACAAGGGTATTATTAAAACTTTTGTTTATATCGTGATTTTTGTAGCGATAATTTATATTATGAAAAAATGGGTTTTTGTGAGACCTGATTTAGAAGAGTATGAAGAATAGTTGTAGGGGCAGGTCTAGCACCTGCCCATGTAATGTATTTATATTTTTTAACCTTGAGGGCAACCGCACTGGTTGCCCCTACAAAGAAATCGCTCAATTTAGGACTAATTTATTTCACAGGGAACGTATAATTGCGTTCCCTTCTTTTTTATTAGCTCAGAGTTTAAAGCTGCTTTGAAGCTGTAAGAGGAATTTGTGATTCACTTTTATTTATTTTCCCTTTTGGTATTCTTGCACGATTTTCCCGGCTTTTGTATCTATTGGGGTATCCAGTACCGGAATTAATTCAGAGCGTATGACCCCGAGTTTATCCTGTGATTTTTCAATTGTGATGAGCCCCACATGCTTTCCGCTTCCGCCGGGGGAGACTATTAAACCTTTCCCAGATACTACAGGGGAATCATACATTTTATTTCCATATCCCTCGACAATCAGGTCAATTTCTGGGATTTTTTGTAACGCCAACTTATTTTTTTCGTGTGCCATCTGGGAGAGAACAACGATGAAATCACATTCCGGTGCAAGCTCTACAACGACACTCCTTAACGCATGATATGGCTCAAGAATCATGTAATCATGCTCGCGCAAATCTGTCAGGATATAACAGGAGGAATCACATACGGCTATTACTCCTACGGTTGTGTTACCTGTTTTTTTTATTACTGACTGACTGAACACACGTTTGTGCTTTTTGTTATCCGCAATAGTGGCTGATATTAAAGGGAATTGTGCGGCATGACTCATGACGCGGGCTTTTTCGATTCCCATATACAGTTCGTTACGGCCTGCGGCGGCAGCATCATAGTTCATCAAATTCATGATACGCATGACACTCTCAGCCTTAAAATCATAATCGCCGAATAGGCTTACCATATTCCCGCTGTCGACGAGTAGAAATGGTTCTTCACGCTCCCTGAGTTTTCGTATAAGTGTTACCCTTTCAGCAAGACCGCCGTAAGGATCATGGGAGCACTTACAATCCGTGAGCTTGCCGTTGCTGTTCGCTGTGTATACTATGGTGAGTTCCCTGCCCTCTATAGTGACAGAAGTCATTATAAATGAAACTGTTAATATCAAACTTACTAAAAAGGCATTTTTGTTCATGGTATTTCCGGATATTACAAAGTGAACTTATCATTTCTGTTTTATTATAACAAATATACTCAAAGATACTCAAACAAGTTCATGTTTATTAAATCAAATCCAGATTGACATTGTTTCCTGTCTTTTCCTTAAGTATATTCCGGCTATGGGACAATTACGAATTACACTTGCTCAGATAAATGTAACTGTCGGAGACCTTGAGGGTAATGTCGTCCGGTGCCTTGAGGCTGTCAAAGACGCTGAATCTCTTGGAAGCGACCTCATTGTGTTCCCGGAACTGACGCTTGCCGGGTATCCCCCGGAAGACCTGCTTCTAAAGCCCGGTTTCCTCAGCCGATGCAGTAAGGCTCTGGAACGCTTTGCATACGGTGTTGGAGACATATGCGCCGTGGTGGGTTTCGTGGACGGAACCGGTCCGATATATAATGCTGTTGCTGTGGTGAAAAACAAAGAGATACACTGCATATATCACAAGATGTTTTTGCCCAATTACGGTGTTTTTGATGAAAAACGTTATTTCTCGCCCGGTCAGGAAGCGAAATCTTTCATGCTTGGCGATGTTTCACTTGGCTTGACTATCTGTGAGGATATCTGGATTCCGGACGGCCCGCACTGTACACTGTTCTCTGACCATCATATTGATGCGTTGATAAATCTCTCGGCATCCCCGTTTCATTCCGGTAAAATCAAGGAGCGTACCGGGATGCTTTCCGAGCGTTCCAGAAAGGGCGATGCCACCATTATCTATGTGAACCTTGTTGGCGGACAGGATGAGCTTGTTTTCGATGGCGGCTCCATGGTTTTTGATAATTCCGGCACGGTGATCGTTAAAGCCCCTTTATTCGAGGAGAAACTTCTTACCCTCGATATGAGTTTTAACGGGCCTTCTACCAATAACAAATCAGCATCTGCCGTAATTCCGGTTAATACACTGGAAAAGCCTCCTGTAAAACCTGTCATTTCACAGGAACTCACACATGAAGAAGAAATTCTCGAGGCTCTCATTGTCGGCACAAGGGATTATATTCGCAAAAACGGATTTTCAAAGGTGGTTATTGGTCTTTCCGGCGGTATCGATTCCGCACTGGTGGCGGCTGTAGCTGCAAGAGCCCTGGGGGCTGAAAATGTTGTCGGTGTGACCATACCCTCACTGTATACTTCCAAAGGCACCCGGTCGGATGCTGAATTCCTTGCCAAAAACCTGGGTATAACATTCATGGAGATACCGATTCCCGGGCTTTTCGATGCTTTTACCGACACACTTTCTGATGTGTTCAAAGACTGCGAATCCGATGTCACCGAAGAAAACATACAGGCGAGGATACGCGGCACGCTCCTCATGGCATTGTCCAACAAGTTCGGCTGGCTGGTTCTCACCACCGGGAACAAAAGCGAAACTGCTACCGGTTACTGTACGCTGTATGGCGATATGGCAGGCGGGTTTGCGGTTATAAAGGATGTACCGAAATTGATGGTGTACCAGCTCGCAGGGCTCATCAACAGTCAGGCCGGAAGGGAGATAATTCCCGGAAGCATTATGACACGGGCGCCCTCTGCCGAACTCCGCCCCGACCAGAAAGATTCAGACAGCCTACCGCCTTATGATATCCTCGATCCCATCCTCAAAGCGTATATCGAGAATGACATGGGGCTGGAAAATATTGCCGACCTCGGGTTCGACTGCGAGACGGTAAAAAAAGTTGTGCATCTCTGCGATAAAGCGGAATACAAACGACGGCAGGCACCGCCCGGTATAAAAATCACTCCCCGCGCTTTCGGACACGACCGAAGGCTGCCGATCACAAACCGGTTCAGACCCTGAATTTTGTTATAGTTTATATCGAGTAAACTATTATGAAAAAACTATTTTTCCCCTAAGCTGAGCGATTTAAATAGTTGTAAAAAGCACCTGAATGGGTTATCTGGTTGTATGTATAAATATGAATGGTTAACGAGCACCTTTAAGAAATAAAAGCTGAATAATAATTGCATGAAGTTTGCTTATATAGGAGGAGATCACAATGGATTTATCAGTCATCAGACCAGAAAAGGAACAAAGATCAATAATGTTTATCGTATGGGGTATTGTGTTGGTTCTCGTGTCGATATGTATGATGCCCTTAATTATTTTCATTCCCGGTATTGAAGCTAAAATTATTTTTAGCATTTTATTATCAATTTTTTTATTGGTCATGGTATTATGGGCGTTCTGGATACCGGCATACTTTAAAACTCTGGAGTACAGCATAGACATTGAAGCTGTCAATATGAACAGGGGAGTGTTCTGGAAAAGACGGACCAATGTTCCATACCATAAAATCACCAATGTGGATGTGACCCAGGGACCGCTTGAAAGAATGTATAATCTGGGAACGATACATGTCCAGACTGCAGGAGCCGGCGGTGCGCAGGGAGCCATAGCAGAATTGGAAATGATCGGTGTCAGGGAACTTGAAAACTTGAAAGATATTATCATGGAAGGAGTCAAGGGACATCAATCTTTCGGAGAAACTTTTACTTCACCTCAGCCTGAAAAGAAAACCACCGATATCAGTGATTCGGAAATTCTGAAAAGAATGTTGAATGAGCTCAAAGCCATTCGTAATGCGCTTGAAAAATAGGTTTTTAAAAAGTATTTACATGCCTTATTAGATATCATTGCATGAGAAAATATGGCAAGTGATAACTACCGATTGCAATGTCTTAATCCGATATATGCGGACAGGACTGAGGCATGGAGACATTTGTGATTGTGGATGTGACGGTAACATATTCGACTTGATTTTGTGTGATAGCCACAGTAATTTAGAATATTGTTGTATGTATAAATATTAATTGATTATCTGCACCGTACAAGAAACTACAATGATTTACACTCACGTATTAAATCGAGGTGGAAAAGGAGTGATAAGTCCTGCAGATAATTTATAAGAAATAATGTTATATTTGGGGTTTTATCCAGACTGGATATGATTCCTAGTAAATTAGTGATAATTAAAAGATAACAAATTGAAATTAATAATATTACACGTATTTATCAGATTTTTCGTTGGGGTCTTATATAGCTCAAATAGCTGTATATAGGTTCTTAGCATAGAAACTATATAAGCCCTAGTTAGCGGACTATATAAATGCGAAGGAATCGTAGGCAAAATATAAAATCCTTTCAATAAGTTAACAATAGATATAGAACGTTTGATAAAATGAATAATGGGTCTAAAATGACAAAACAAAAATACTTACCCGGGCTCTGGTTTGTTCTTGGATTTGGAATATTCATGTTCACAAGAATGAGTAAGTTGGTCCCATCTATTCCTATTGCAATTGTAATTGCTCCAATTTTTATTTTAAGGTTCATCAGAACCCAGCCGGCTAAGAGAGGAATTTGGCTGACCCTGTTGGGGTTTCTTTTAAGTATGAACATTGCATTATGGGGATTGTTTGAATTCGACAATGTATCACTGATGACTTTTTATAGCTTAATAAGAAGTTCGCTTTTAGCTGTTCTTTGGTTTTTACCATACATGACAGATCGGTTAATATACCCAAAATTTAAAGGGAAAGGGATATGGTCCACTTTAACTTTTCCAATCATAACAACAGCCATATTTTTCCTGTCTTCATTAGAAGGCCCATTTGATGATGGTTCAGGAACGAGTAGTTCATTTTCATATGGCTCTTTATTATTAGTACAGGCACTGTCATTATTCGGAATTTGGACCTTTGTATTCATTTATTCCTGGTTGTTCTCAGTCATTAATTATTTTTGGGAAAATCAGTTTCATTGGAAAAGAATAAAAAAGCTGGGAATAATATACTCATCTGTTTTATTGATAATTTTTTTATTTGGTGTGCTTAAAACTTCTTCTCTTACAAGCCCAAAATCAGACACTGTAAAGATTGCCGCGGTTGTTCTCATCCCCAAAGATGGGAAAGCGGTGAGAATGGAACGAATTTTTAATCAAAAAATAACCTCTCCATATGAAAAAACGATTTCCAGGATCGAAAGTTTGACAAAAAAAGCAGCTGAAAATGGTGCAAAGATTGTTTCGTTTCAAGAATTTGCAATGACTATCAATGAAGAAGATGAAAATAAGCTAAGAAAACAATATAAACGAATAGCCAAAGAAAACAACATATACATTAGTATAACCTACGCATATTTTGCAAAAGAAGGAAAAGGGGAAAACATACATCTGTTTATCGACAACAATGGAGAAAAACAGTTGGATTACACGAAAAGATATTTACTCGGATATGGATCATTTGGAGAGCCTGCAGTATTTAAAAAAGGGGCTGAAATTATTCAATC